>PMSX01000183.1 GCA_003167495.1 Bryobacterales bacterium
CATTCAGTACGTCCTTCTCGGCCGATCCAGTAAACGGAGAAGTTTTCGGTTCATAGCCGCCTTCTTCAAACGCCGCTTTGGTCGGCAAATAGCCAAGCCAGCCGTTTGCGTAGCCAAAATAGAAGGTGTGCGCGAACGCGGATTGATTCCGAACCGCTATTGCTATTTCGCAGAACAGTTCGACTGGGGCCGACCAGATCAGCGTATCGTTGATTTGAAGGAACCCAATCGGCAGTCGCACCAAAGGGACACCGTTATCACTTACTCTGCTATAGGCGCGCAATTCTTCAGGCCAAATTAGACCGTCTTTGCGCCGAGTTTCGATTATCTTTTCGCCGACTCTTAGGGTTACGTGATCAGTAGGCCTTTCAAGGTTCTCGAGCGCCTGCAGAATGCGATTCCCAAGCAGCACTCGAAATTGCGAAAGATGACCACTTTGCGGGTCGGGATACACGCTGTAAATCGGAGCCATGTTTCCTGCAGCGCCGTTAAAATATAGCATTGGTACCCCGATCTTCTCTTCGACGTAGGTAGAAACCACGCCCGGCGCGTCTCCGCTTATCAGCAGGTTTTCTCCGCCCAGTACTGTCCCGTGCATCGCATAGTTAGCCACCGCCGCGATGGGTGAGCCGTTCAAACGCTCAACCAGCAGGACACCAAGCTGACGGTCCACAGGTCCGTCTGGGTTTAGGCCTAGCGTCACGTGTCCGTCGACATCCTGGGCACGGCGATTGATGTTGGCCATGGAAATCCCCGATCCAATCCGGATACGAGCCGGTTCAAGATTCTGCCGCACTGTCTTAATTCCTTGAATCAGAGAATCTGTCACTTGCTTTGCGTAGTCGCGATTCCATTCGTGATTTCCGCGCCCCGCAAGCAACATCTTGTAAACCTCGGGTGGTCCAACTTCTGGCGCCGCGTGGGTGTGAGTTACCGTCCACCAAACGTTTTCCGGGTTGATCCCAAACTCTCTGCGTAATTGCTCCGTCACTCCCAGATAGACGCTCGGCGAAAACAGGCAGAGGTCGCTGGCGATCAAGTAGAACTGCGTCGATCCGTCGTCAATGGCCAGGATCCGGTGATTCAGGTCGTCATGTACACCAGTTGATTGCCGATCGTTGTAACCCATCAGCCACTGCTGCGTTTTCGGAGTGATATTGACCTTTACAGCGGCGGCTCGGAACTGGGCGCCTTGGAGAAGCAGCGCCGAGGCGACGAAAAAAAGGCCCGCTATGATTCGCATTATGGAGTCAATATTCTCCAGCAGTATATACGTATAATATATGAGCCCCCAGTGACTGGTCCCTTTGTTACCCGCAGCATGACCGTAGATGATATTGCCACAGGAGTGCGTTTATGCCGTCTTAGCCACTGGAACCAGATGGAAGAGGATTGGGCCACCTTTCTGGAGCTCAGCCCAAACGGTTGTCGAGTGATTGAGATTGACAGAACCGTCGCCGGAACCGTGGCCACGTTACGCTTTGCTGAGCAATTCAGTTGGGTCGCGATGGTTCTGGTCGATCCTGCTATGCGCGGTCGTGGCATTGGCACCGCTTTGCTTTTGGAAGCCCTTGGATTACTGAAAAACGAGAAATGCGTTCGCTTGGATGCTACCCAATTCGGGGAGCGAATTTATCGCGCGCAAGGTTTTCGAGAAGAGTACCGGCTCAATAGGCTGGTTGCTCAAGGGCATGCGAAACACTTTCGCGCCAACGGAGATTCATGCACGCCCATGGGAAGTGATGACTTGAAAGACGTGTTTCGGCTGGATAGACGGGTGTATGGGGCTGACCGAAGCGCCCTCTTGCGCTCGTTCTTTAGACGCGCGCCCGAATATGCCTGGATCCGCAAGACTGGTTCCTCTCTTGCCGGTTACATCTTTGGACGCCATGGATACAACCACGAGCAATTGGGGCCGATAGTATCAGACGCGGAAGAGACAGCCATGGAACTGGTCTCCTGTTGCATGGCGCGCCATCAGACAACCTCGTTTGTGATTGACGTGCCAGCCAACAATTTGCAATGGAATCAGCGGCTGCAAAACTTTGGCTTCGCTCTAGAGCGTTCCTTCGTGCGCATGTATTACGGATCAAGAGTAGAGACAGAAGAAGTGCGATCTCAATTTGCAATTGCAGGTCCGGAGTTTGGCTAACATCTTAGGGTAATATTTTAAGCGTTCCCTTGAGTGGCAGATCCTCCGATGATCTTCCCACCATGATTTCAAAATCGCTCGGAACCACTCGCCAATGCATATCAAGGTCGAGCAACTGTAGATCTTCGGGTGTTAGGACCAGAGTGACGCTCTTTGTCTCGCCTGCTTTCAGATCCACGCGCGCGAAACCTCGCAATTGCTTTACGGGTGTAGCAACGGGGCCAGTCATCTCATGGATATAAAGTTGCACGGTTTCTGTTCCCGCGCGATCACCTGCATTCTTAATTGCCAAACTGACGTTTGCCGTGCCTTCGGAGTGCATTTGAGGCGGGTTGATGCGAAGGTCACTGTACTCATAATGTGTGTAACTTAAGCCATGGCCAAAAGGGTAAAGAGGCGTTGCCGGCATATCAACATATCCGCGGTTTCTTTCTTGCATCCAGTAAGTCTTCGCAGGCTTGTAATTGTAGTAAGCCGGCAATTGACCAACATGGCGAGGAATTGTAATGGCCAGTCGGCCGCTGGGATTGTAATCGCCGAATAAGACATCAGCAATAGCCTCCCCACCTCGTTCGCCAGGGCGCCACGCCTCTACAATTGCCGGCACGTGTTCAGCAATCCACCGGGTCGACAAAGGCCGGCCGTTCACCAGTACGACGACGGTCGGCGTTCCTGTCTCATAGACCTCCTTAACTAAGTCCTCTTGCACACCGGTCAAGTCAAGGCTCGCAACATCGTGAGCCTCGCCATCGGTGGGAGTATCCTTGTTCTCACTTACATCATTTTGGCCTTGGTTCTCTCCAACCACAAGAATCGCGATGTCCGCACTTCTCGCAGCACGCGTAGCTTCGGCGAACCCGCTTTTATCGGTACCGAGGACGCCACAACCTTTCACCGCAACGACCTTGGTCTGCGCCCCCGCTTTTGCCCTAATCCCCTCTAAGATACTGACGACATGTTGCGGGATGTTGTGTGGGGAATAATCGCCAAGTTGATTCATCAGGTTGTCCGCGTCCGGACCAATGACAGCGATGGATTTCAAGTTTTTCTTCAGCGGCAGGAGGTTCTGTTCATTCTTTAGTAACACGATTCCTTCGCGGCCAGCCCGCAGTGCGAGATCCCGGTACGGTTGTGAATGGACCGTGCTGACTGCGTGATCCACATCGACATAGGGATTTTCGAAAAGACCCAAACGAAACTTAAGCCACAGGACGCGTCGCAAGGCGCGGTCCACCAACGCGATGGGCACTCGTCCCTCCTCCACGTTCTCGATCAAAAGACCCATATAAGCTGGTTCATATGTGATATTCAGATCGACGCCCGCCTTCAGTGCCAGTGCACCCGCCTCTTTCTGCGTTCGAACAATATCTTCGTAGATTAAGGTTCCGAATCCGTTGCCTTCGCTCTCTACTATTCCTTTGAAACCTAACTCCTGCCGGAGGACATTGTTCATCCACTTCTCGGACGCGTGCGCAGGAACGTCCTCGATTTCCGGATAGCCAGCCATCACACCTAAAGCACCGGCCTTGGTGATTGCCGCGGTCCAGGGAAGCAGAAAATTTTCACGCAAGGCGCGCTCCGATAATTCGATGGCGCCCCGCTCCAGGCCGCTTGCCGGCTCGCTTTGAGTGGGAAAATCCGTAAACACAGCGACGACTTTGTCCGGTGCCGCAACATTGGTCCCTTGTGTGCCGCGAACAATACTTTCAGCGATCCGTGAGTAAAGGTACGGGTCTTCCGTGTAAGCTTCTTCGTTTCTACCCATTCGCGGATCGCGATCCAGCTCTAACACCAGCGTGGAAAGCATGTGGATGCCGACGGCTCTTGACTCGGCCGCCGCCGCCGCGTAAACCGACGTCACCAAGTCGAGATCGAAAGAACTTCCGATGGCCAAGCCCTCGGGAAAGATCGTGCCTCCAGGAAACATAGCACCGTGCGTACCCTCTTCGTCCTCGAGAAGAGGTATCTTTAATCGCGTTTGAGTAAGTGCTATCTTTTGGAGTTCGTTGAAGTACTCAGCTTGCTGTCGGGCGCCATCGTGCAAAATCTCATTGGCGAGCGTGAAGAAGCCGCAGCCAGGGCCAATTTCTGTAGTGTAGGTCCCTGCCGCGAATTTCCGGCAAGCCTCCATCTTCGCGGGGATACTCTTTCCGAGTTCGTTCACATAAACACACGGCAAATTGAGCTGCCCTACCTTCTCCTTGAGCGTCATGCGGCTCATCAAATCGTCGATGCGCTCCTCTATTGTTCGTTTGGGATCGAGATATGCGGGCAATTCAGCGCCGGCTTGGGCGGGAAGCATTGGTGTATAGAGCAGCGCCGCGCTAACTGCTGCGAACAACATGAATGAATTCTTCGCTATCATCGGTCGACTCTCAGCTTGCCTTGACATAGCGCTAAGTCTAATGATATATCAATAATATATTTTTTAGGCAACGATGAAAATTACGCGAATAACGGCCGCCGGATTGCGTGGCGGGACGCCGCAGGGTGGTTGGGCGAACGAGATTAAACCAGATGATTGTGTTCACACGCTCATCATAGTGTCCACCGATGAAGGCGTCACGGGGTGGGGTTCCGCGTTTACCAGCGATTCGTTGGTTGAAGCAGCTTTAAAAGTTTTGGAGCCGTTGTACAATGGCGAAAATCCTCTCGAACCCGAGCGGGTCAGCGAGAAGCTCAAAGCGCATACCTTCTGGCTTGGTCGTGGCGGGAGCATTACGCACGCCATTAGCGGGATCGATATAGCTCTTTGGGACATTTTCGGTAAAGTAACGACTCAGCCCGTGAGCCGGCTTTTGGGAGGTCGATATCGAGATCGAGTTCGCCCTTATGCTTCGATTTTGATACAAGAACCCGAGCCGCTGGCGGATCATTTGCAACAGGTCCGCGCTCAAGGATTTCGGGCTTTTAAGATCGGTTGGGGACCGTTTGGTAGACATAGCGATTTGCTCGACGCGCAAATTGTGAAAGCGGCCCGCGACGCGGTAGGACCCGAAGCGCTACTTATGGTTGATGCCGGGGCCAGCGACGCATTCTGGAATCAAGGGTACAAATGGGCTCTGCGGACAGCCAAGATGTTAGCAGACTATAACGTGTTTTGGTTCGAGGAACCATTACCACCCGACAACCTCGCCGACTATATACTGCTGCGAAACCAATCACCCATCCCAATCGCCGGCGGCGAGGTACTGACGCGACGCCAGTCTTTCGTCCCTTGGCTTCAGGGCCGTGCGTTTGATATTGTTCAGCCGGACGTCACAAAGGTTGGTGGAATCTCCGAAGAGCGCAGAATCGCTTGGATGGCGGAGGAGAATGGCGTCCGCTTCGTTCCGCACGGATGGAATACCGCCTTAGGACTGGCGGCCGACCTCCACTTGGCCTCGGCGACTCACAACGGCGACCTGGTCGAATATCTTACAGGGTCGCCGTTCATCGACGACCTCGTCGCCACTAAGTGGCAGCTGGATGAAGACGGCATGCTCGTTGTGCCAGACGGGCCCGGCCTCGGCATCGGTCTCGATTTCGACGCTGTCGAAAAATATACCGGCTTGGAAATTAGTCCGAAAGAGATTTCTATCTAGTTCCACAACACACTAAATGGGAACAGCCAAGAGTTCCGCGGAAGCCACTCCGCCCACGCTGCGTAGAGCGCTAAGTCTTGTGGATCTCGTTTTATATGGTGTCATCGTGATCCAGCCTACGGCGCCCATGCCGTTATTCGGCGTACTCAGCGATCGCGGCCGGGGGCACGTGGTTACAACAATCTTGATCGCAATGTTCGCGATGCTTTTCACGGCCATTAGTTATGGGAGGATGGCACGCGTCTACCCAAGTGCGGGCTCGGCTTTCACTTATGTCGGCCAGGAACTCAGCCCCGCACTTGGTTATGTGACTGGTTGGAGCATGGTGATGGACTATATGCTGAACCCGATTATCTGTATCATCTGGATCAGCCAGCAGGCCCATGTTTTTGCTCCGGCGATTCCGTATGCAGCTTGGGTGGTGTTCATTGCCGCTTTGTTCACCTCTGTGAACATCCTCGGAATCCGTACATCTGCTCGGATTAACGCGGGCCTTGCGCTGGGGATGAGCATCGTAATTGCAATCTTCTTCGTCACGGCGGCGCATTTCATATTCAAGCATCCGCACGATGGTTTTGCATTTTTCTCGTTACCGTTTTATGACCCTAAGACATTCCGTGCCGGATCGGTGCTTAGTGGCACTTCGATTGCCGTGCTCACCTACATCGGATTCGACGGCATCTCAACTTTGTCCGAAGAAGCCGAGAATCCGCGGCGCAATATCCTGATTGCAACCGTTCTGACATGCGTTGCCATCGGCTTCCTATCCGCCGCCGAAGTTTACGCCGCGCAACTAGTATGGCCCGCTTCGCAGCGCTTTCCCGACGAAACCACGGCCTTTGTGTACGTTGCGGGCCGCACGTGGGCACCCTTTTTGGGGATTAGGGGATTTACTCTCATACTGGCCAATTTCGGTGCGGGTATGGGAGCTCAGATTGGGGCCGCTCGACTGCTTTTCTGTATGGGCAGGAGCAATGCCATACCAAAAAGATTTTTCGGCGCAATCGAGCCGAAGCGAAAGACCCCTCGCAACAGCGTGCTCTTCGTTGGAGTCATCGCCCTTGCGGGCGCCTTCGCCCTTGACTATGACCTGGGAGCGGAAATGCTCAATTTCGGAGCGCTCATTGCGTTCATGGGTGTCAACCTCGCGTCGCTGGTGCGGTTCTACGTGCGCGAAAAGGTCAAGAAGACCGCTAATCTTGTTCCGCCTCTGCTGGGGTTCTTCGTTTGCTTGCTTTTGTGGCTGAACCTCAGTCGAGCAGCACAATTCGCTGGCGCGATTTGGATGGCCATTGGTATTGCGTTCGGTGCTTGGAGGACGCGCGGATTCCGCGGAGCGTTAATTAATTTTGAAATTTCCGCGGAGGACGAATTCTGATCCTTTTACGGTGTCGGCGGTTCCGGCGGATCCGATTTCGCCGGCTCAGCCCGCTCCACGACAATCGTAAACTTTGCCACAAGGGCGGAGATCGCGCCGACGGCGGCAAGCACTGGCGCAAGAATCACGCCCACCGCCGCGATAGTGACTGGAATCTCCACGAATGTATGTCCGTGCTCATCTTTGATTATGATCCGTTGAACGTTGCCCTCGTGAATCAAAGATTTCACTTTGTCGACGAGGTCTCGCCCGAACACCTGGACTTCTTCCACAAAATCTTGCAATGCCATAACTGAGTTCCTTTATATCAAGGTACGCAGATTCCGGGAATTTGTTCACTCGTTTAGGCTTTTTTTGAGACCGAAGACCTGCCTGGCTGCTTTGGAGAACGCCTTAACCCGATGTCCGCACAAAAAACCGTTGACACTCAAATGACGTTGTGCTAATTTTTTAGCAGATGCTATTTTTTCAGCACAAGACAGAGGCACAGCGATGACCCTTGCCGGTTTGAGCCGCCGCGAGCGGCAAATCATGGAAATTCTGTATCAATGCGGCAAGGCCTCGGCTTCCGATGTCAGGGAAGCCATGTCCGACGCGCCCACCTATTCCACCGTACGGGCACTTTTGCGTGTACTTGAGGATAAGGGCCAGGTCGAGCATCAAAACGAAGGGTTGAAATACGTTTATGCCCCAGTGGTAAATCGCGACAAAGCAAAACGCTCGGCCGTGAAGCATCTGGTCGACACATTTTTCCGCGAATCCCCCGAACAAGTGGTCGCGGCCCTGTTGGATGTCTCTTCAAAACGGCTAACAGACAAGGAATTGGACCGTATGGCGGAAATGATCGAAAAGGCAAGGAAAGAAGGAAGATAATGCCAGCCACTCTCGCGTTTTTTCTCGAAACAGCACTCAAAAGCACCGCGCTGTTGACCGCTGCCTTTATGGCCGCAGTATGTCTGCGCCGAAAATCGGCCGCCACCCGCCATCAAGTGTGGATCGCAGTATTGGCGGCTGTTTTGGTCTTGCCATTTTTCTCAATGTTGCTCCCGGCATTGCGCGTTCCCGTAGCGAACGTGCTGTTGCCAAACGGATTGGTCTTCCGAACCGACGCCCGCGCCAACAGCCAACAACCAACTGCCCCGCCATCGCACTCCCCTATCAACACAGCTTTGCCTGAGTCCAAGCAGTGGCTGCTTGCCTTGTGGGCGTTAGGCGCGGCCATCAGCTTCACGCAGATGGCTATCGGTTGGGCTGCTGTCGAACGCATGCGGCGCAGCGCGAAAACCATCACAATGCCCGGCATCGGCGACGACATCGATTTACGCCAGACAGCGGCAGGAACCATGCCCATCACATATGGTTTCTTCCGCCCCGTCGTCTTGCTCCCTGCCGATGTCATGGAACGGAATGACGAACGCCGCCGCGTTGTTCTGCTTCACGAACTAGCGCACGTTCGCCGCAAAGATGGAGCAACTCATCTATTAGCGCGTGTGGCCTTGGCGCTTTATTGGTGGCATCCATTGGTTTGGGCGGCCTGGCGGGAATCTGTTCGCGAACGTGAGCGCGCGGCTGACGATGTGGTGCTGAACGCGGGCGCGGGAGCATCCGAATACGCAAGCCATCTGCTGGCCATTGCCCGTTCCATGCAATCGCCCACAGCCGCATTGGCCATGGTGCGGCCTTCAGAACTCCAAGGCCGCCTTGCCGCCATTCTGGATTCGACTCGCAATCGCAACACTCCGCGACGCGCCTCCGCCCTCGCCGCTTCTTTTGCCGCGCTGGCAATCTTGCTTCCCGTGGCCGCCCTGCAGGCACAAAACGACGCGGGACAGGTCGCCGGCAGGGGTGAGGCCATTCCGCTTTCTGCGGCGGCACAGTTGATTTATCAGGGTAAGGTTGCGCTCTCGAACAAGAACTATGACTCGGCTACCAGTTTTTTCGAGCGCGCGCAATCTGCTGATTCGACAAAGACCGCCGAAGCTAGAATGTGGATGGCCATTACTCAACAGCGACAGAACAACCTTGAAAACGCCGACGCACTGTATCAAAGCGCGCTGAGTGTGGAAGAACCCAACTCAGGTGCCGCCGCCACGATCATGGAGCTATATGCCGCCATGCTCCGCGAGCAAAACAAGGAAGAAGATGCAGCGAAAATGTCGCACCAGGCGGCCAGCATTCGAAAAGCGCAGGCCGAAGAAGTAATGTCCATGAGCCAACCGTCTAGTCCCGACGTACGCCGGATCGAAGGCGACGTCAAGCCACCGAGATTGGCATCGAAGGTGGAACCCGAATACACGGATGATGCACGACTCGCTATGTATAGCGGATCGGCCTTGCTAACCATCGAAATCGGCGTTGATGGCTTGCCTCAGAACATCAAAGTCATCCGTTCGCTAGGTTTTGGATTGGATCAGAAGGCGGTGGAAGCCATCACCAAATGGAAATTCAAGCCAGGTACTTTGGGCGGGCAACCGGTGGCGGTCGTGGCACAGGTCGAAGTTAATTTTAGACTCCTGTAATGTTGCGGTCTTTCCTCCTCAGTGTGGGTGCGGGTATCCTTTGCCTCACTGCCGCCTGCTCCCACAAGCAGATCCAAGCGTCAAAGCGGCCTCCGCCGCCTGCAGCGGACCCCAATTCTTATCTCGATCTCGCGCGAGGATCGCGCCTGCGGATATTGGTACCGCTCGTAAAGGCGGGCGAACATAATTTGGGACTAAGTTCGGCTCAATCAAACGGGGCGACTGTAACTATTTCGGCCGCCAACTTAATCGGATACGAAGTCTCCCATTACTCAGCCGAAGGGGGAGGAGACGGAAAAGTGCATCTGACTTTTGTATCGGCCGAGACAACGAAGGACGGTCAAACCGTCTCAGATCCCGTCGCACCCCACTTGCCCTTTCCGCTTCCCAAGAAGACGCAGTTCATTCGTCTCATCTTTCTCATACGCGTGAGCGAGTCAGATCATAACATGGCGATTGTGGCCGCCGGTACCCGCAATGCGTTGGAGGCCTTCACCACACAGGTAAGACAAAACCCGCGCGTCTGCCAGGTCACGGCAGGCATCTTTTGCGTATGGGTGCCTGAAGGCATCGCCGTCAGGCCCGAGCCACCCTCGGAATTAAAGAATTAGGGACGCTTGACAGCTATACCCCGCCGGGTATAGGATCATTGAGAGAAAAGGAGGCCCATTCTTGTCTGACGACAGTCACAGTAAGAGGAGGAGCCTCCGTGTTCCTGCGAGTCTTCTGAAGTAACTCACTCACTGTGTTTGGCTGCTGATTTTCGCCTACATTATTCCTCGGGCAGGAAAAGGGTTGCAGAAGGGAGAGACACCATGAATTGGATCGACTTCGGAATTCGGATGTTGGCAGCGCTTGTCTTGGGTGGCTTGATCGGGCTGGAGCGTCAGTGGCGGCAGCGCATGACAGGCCTCAGGACGAACGCTTTGGTGGCCGTGGGTTCTGCCCTCTTTATCATGATGGGTGGATTAGTGGCGGGCGACGGTAGCCAAGGCAGGGTGGCTGCATATGTCGTTTCCGGTATTGGATTTCTGGGCGGCGGTGTCATTCTTAAAGACGGATTCAATATCCGAGGAATGAATACCGCCGCCACTCTCTGGTGCACGGCCGCCGTCGGGAGCTTGGCAGGGCTTGGCTTTCTTCCATTCGCGGCCATCGGAACGTTGGGCGTTCTTGCAGCCAACGTCGTTCTTCGCCCCATATCGTTTCGCATTAATCGCGCTCCAGTTGGCAACGCGGAACATGAGATTCTCTACCGGCTACGCTGCACCTGCCGGACTGCGGACGAATCAAACATTCGAACAATGCTGATTCAAAACGTGGGTCGTGCGGCGCTTACGCTTATTGCTTTGCACAGTCTCGATGACGAACTACTAGCGCGTGTGAACGTTCGAGCATATCTGAAAACCATCGGACCGAAAGAAGAAGCGCTGGAACAGATAGTGACCAGACTCTCCCTCGAGGCGGGTGTCACCGCGATTTCGTGGGAGGTAGTCGCCGCAGTCGACGCCGAAGACGCCTCGATTTCCACGAGTCATGAATTGGTCAGGGCGGATTAATCAAGAGGCCTGCGGCTCTGCCGTGGGCCCTTCAAACTTCCCGCAGCCTCTGCCGCGCATGCCTTGCAGGAACTGCGTGCGCTGCTCCGGAGTCATCTGTTCCCAGCGTTCCATGACGCGTCGCCGCCCCGAACCGCCAAACCCCGGCCGCCCGCGAAACCCGCCGAAAAAAATCTTACTCAAGATCAGGAGGCCCACAGCCTGCAAAAAGGTGATGACGTGCCAACCGAAAAGCCCCGGCATCAGCCAATTCCAAAGCTGCGTCACCACCTCGCCCAGCACGACGACTCCTATGGTTGCCACCGCAGCGATCTTCAATACTCTTACTACCCGATTTCCCCTCATTTGTTGTCTCCTCATTTCCTCGTAAACTCGTCGTAAATCTCTCGCAGCCGTTCGCGCAAATGAAGAACGGCGTAACGCTTGCGCGATAGCAGCGTGTTGACACCCACTCCCGTTTCGGCGGCCATTTCTTTGAAACTGCGGCCCTCTATTTCGTGGGCAACAAACACCAGGCGTTGCTCCTCGGGAAGGTCGTGCAAAGCGTCTTCGATCTCCTCGAGCAACACGCTTCTGGCATAGGCGGCGTCCGGTCCCGCATCAGGCGAAGGAAGCATTTCTTCCAACGTCCGCCCTTCAATCGCATCGTCCAAAGACTCTGGTTTTCTCTTGCGAAAGAGATCCGTAATCCTGTTGCGGGCCACGCGAAACAACCACGCGCCTACGTGCTCAATTGGCTGCATCAGCTGGTAAGTTTCCACCAGTTCATAGAAAACCTCTTGCAGAATATCTTCAGCGTCGAGTGGATCCGGCACACGGGTGCGGATAAAATTCTGCAGCCGCGCCGTTTCCTGGCGGATGGTTTCTGCCAACGAACTGTTTTGCTCTAGCGGCATCGGAACTGAATTCGGCGTGTCCATCCAAATAGGTAGACGAAATCGAGGCCGGAATATTTTAAGGAATGCGAGAAACTCTAAACATGTCAGATCCCTTTCGTTTAGACGGCAAGATCGCGCTCATTACCGGTGGCGCGAGCGGCATTGGCGAAGCCACATCCCGCGTGTTTGCCCAAGCCGGCGCACAGGTCGTAATTGTCGACATTGACCTGCCGCGCGCGGAATTGCTTGCCGAATCGTTGCCGAATGCTTCCGCCCATCGCTGCGACATTACCAACGAAGCCGAGGTGCGACAACTCTTTTCGCAGATCAGCGCGCTCGATATTCTCTTCAACTGTGCCGGCATCGGTTTGGTGGGCAATGTGGAAGAAACCGAACTCGCCGACTTCCAGCGCCTCTTCCGCGTAAACGTCGAAGGCGCGTTCTTGATGACGAAGATGGCCTTGCCGCTCTTGCAGAAATCGCGCGGTTCGGTCTTAAACATGGGTTCGGTCGCCGGGCTGGTTGGCGTCAAGCGGCGCTTCGCGTATTGCGCAACAAAGGGCGCCATTGTCGCTATGACTCGCCAGCTTGCGGTTGACTACCCGGTTGAGATTAGGGCGAATTGTATCGCGCCGGGTACCGTTGACTCGCCGTTTGTCGAAGCTTACTTAGAAAAATATCACCGGAACGAGAAAGACAAGGTCCGGAGCGAACTAAATCAGAGGCAGCCAGTTGGAAGATTGGGCCGTCCGGAGGAAATTGCCAATTTAGCCTTATATATTTCTTCATCCGCAGCCGATTTTATGAGTGGATCCATTGTGACGATCGACGGTGGCTGGACCGCCGCCTAATGCATTAGGCCGTACGGTTTGATGAAGGCTAAGGCGAGATGAACGTAAACTTAATGTTTTCTTTGTGATTGACGGAACGCGCAGTTGTCTTTACGATATAAGTAAGGTTGATTTACGTATAGGCTTTTACTCACTTTCGGTCGCGTCTGATGATATGTTGAAAAAGGTTCTCGCTTTCAGTAGTTTCTGCCGGTAATGGTTTCTATCTAATGGTGCAGTTCAATTTTGAGCAGAGGGGTAGCAAAATGCGCCACCGAAATTTCGGTCGAGTTCTCTCAGTGCTATTTGTACTGACAATTTGCATTTTCGTCAGCGCAAGTGCGGCATTGGGAGACACGCAGACCCCCACCAGCCCCGCGAGGCCAGTGAGCAAAACGAAGAGGCATTTGGCCAAGAAGAGGGTCGCCCAAAGCGGGAAGAAGTCTACTGGTCTTGTTGCAGCCGGCTATCCGCGAACCAGCACCCGAGTGGGTGTTATTCCGACTCGGACTTCCAGCAACCGGCGCTTGCGTGGTCGACGGCGCGTCGTCTTTAACCCTTGGACCGAACCCACCTTCGCGGATTCAACCATCGGCGACAGCATTGATGGGGACGAGTTGGTGGTCCGCAAGGCTGCGGCCGACGCACTCGGTCCTTATAACGGCACCATCGTCGTAGCCGACCCGCAGACGGGACGCATCCTGTCGATGATAAACCAGAAGCTGGGGTTGAAAGGCGCGTTCCAGCCGTGCTCAACCGTGAAAGTCATCGTTTCTTTCGCCAGCCTGCGCGAAGCGATTGTGGACGCGAATACTCCCCTTCAGTTGTCGCCTCGTTATTCGGTCGATCTGACGACGGCGCTGGCGCGTTCGAACAATCGTTATTTTGCGCGGTTAGGGGAAGAGCTTGGTTTTGAGCGCGTCGAAAAATATGCGAAGTTGTTCGGTCTGGGTGAAAAAGCGGGCTATGAGATCCCCGGCGAAGAGCCCGGCTACTTAGCGGAGGCGCCGCCTAAGACTGGTGTCGGTATGATGACAAGCTTTGGCGATGGAATTCGCCTCACTCCGCTTGAACTGACCAGCATTGTGACCGCCGTGGCGAACGGTGGCACGATGTATTATTTGCAGTACCCCAAAACGCAAGACGATTTACAACACTTTGTACCGCGTGTCAGGCGCGAACTCGATATCGCTCGCTTCATTCCGGAAATCAGACCTGGCATGATGGGCGCTGTCGAATACGGGACGGCTCGCCGCGCGGTTTTCGATCAAACCGATCCAGTCCTCGGAAAGACCGGTACTTGCACAGACACAGCGCAGCCTGGCGTCCATTTAGGCTGGTTCGGGTCGTTCAACGAAGTCGGCAAAAACCGCATTGTCGTGGTGGTTTTACTCACTGGCGGACGCGGCGTAGCAGGCCCGGTCGCAGCTAAGGTCGCGGGCGAGGTGTATCGCAATTTGGCCGTCCAAAACTATTTCGGGTCAGGGCCGGCTAGCGCACCTACTAAACTAGTCTCCATGCAGAATTGTTGCCGTCAGTAGTCCTCCCGGCGGCCCGGCATAGACTGGACGAATCAAGACTTTGGCGATCCCAACAACTCCCTTTTCCGCTCAACTTCTATTAATTGTTTCCTTCGTTCTTCTTGGCCTTTGGTCAAGTACTTTTAAGCTCGCCGGCAACCGCTGGCGATTCGAACTGTTTTCATTTGATTTTGCTTTAGGCGCGCTGATCTTTGCCCTGATATCCGCTTATACCATCGGTTCCTTCGGCGCTGATTTGGGCTTCGCCGAGCATTTGATGATTGCCTCAAAGACGAACCAGGTACTGGCGTTTATCGCCGGCGGTCTATTTGCGCTGGGAAGCATACTTTTGGTCTCCGGTACCGCGTTGCTCGGCCTTTCATTTGCCTATGCGATTTCGACGGCGTCGGCGCTCCTTGTGTTGGCGGCCGTTGAATTCGCTGGTTTCCGTGCGATGTTCCTGTGCGTGGCTATCGCTGCCGCCATTCTGGCAATTATCTTCGAGTCCACGGCCGCCAGAAGCGCGGAAGCGACGCTGCCCGCGGCCAGTCTTCCGGTCATGGGGCGGGTTCGGACATCACCCTCGGGTAAGACGATCAAACCCAAGCACGACGTCGGCGGTATGCGGGGGTCCAGCAAAGGCATTATCGTTTCCATCCTCGCCGGGTTCGCTTTCGGCGCCGTGGTGTCTCCCTTCAACCGCTCGGTGTTTGGAGCATTCGGATTGGGAACATTCGCCGGTGTAGTCGTCTTTTTCGTGGGTGCACTGTCGGCCACCGTTGTCCTGAGTTTCTTTCTGATTAACGTGCCCATCTATGGGGGCGCCATCAGTATCAGGGCGTATTTTCGTGGTACGGGCGGCCAACACGCGCTTGGGTTTATCGGAGGCGCTTTGTGCGCCGCGGGGGTCTTACTGCTAACTCTGCTCAACTCCTACCCCACCGAGACTCGGCCAGACGAGTTGTGGCTTTGGAGTACCGGGCTTGGCGCCGGTCTGCTCGCTATCGCCCTCGGTTTGAGCATATGGCACGAATTGTCGCAAGCGTCCGGTTCGGCGATGCGCTCGCTGATGATTGGCGCGTTTTTTCTGGTTGTTGCCATCGGCGTCTTTGCGCTCGCCATGGACAAAACAGCTCCGTTGGCCAGCGCGCACGAAACCGGTCTACTCGATGATGCCCAGCTTGCCGGCTAAGGCGCGGGTGCAGATTTCGCTCGGCACGCTGCCCTGCGCCAAAGTTGCCGATCCGCCGCCTCGGCCGCCGAACTCCGCGAGTGTCTGTTTGAGAATCGCCCCGGCATCGATTCCCAAATCCGCCGAGCACGCGACCAGTACTCCAGCTGGCTGCGTACCTACCGCCAGCACCAGAGATTGAGCACCGGCGACGTACGCCAAAGCCTTCGTGCGCACTGTTTCGCTAATGCGATCGACATGCCAAGCCACGCGCCGGACACCGTCGGGCGATGCCACGGTGGCCGCATACTCTTCCCTCGCTTCGCGCTGCGCCAAATCGTCCGCCAAACGCTGCCGGTCTTTCTCGGCCTCGCTGAGCCGCTCCTTCAAAGCCCCGATTGATTCAGGCAGCTTGTCGACCGGCGTGGCGGTTTGGCGAGCCAAGTCCTGCAGCACTTTGAAATCCTGTTTCGCACGCCAGGTCGCTCGCGCACCGCACACAAACTCCAGCCGCACGTTCCCCCTCACCTTTTCGATCTTGCGAATCTGTAGCGGCAGCGTTTCGGCAAGCGAACGGACGTGCGTGCCGCCGCACGCGCTCTTATCCACACCTTCGATTTCAACAATCCGCAAGGTGCCTGACCGCTGGCTTTGCTTGCGCAGACCTGCCACTTGTCCGGCATCTTCGAATCCAATCCGCACGAGCCGGCCGCTGCGCGCCAGTTCGTTGGCTTGTTCTTCCGCCGCCAGCAATTGCTTGTCGCTAATTTCCTTTGTGCCGAGTTCGATGGTCGAAACTTCATCGCCCATATGGAAGCTCAGCGTTTGAAAGCCATATAACTCAACGAGCACGGCCGAGAGCAAATGCTGGCCCGTGTGCTGCTGCATATGTTCGTAGCGGCGCGGCCAATGAATTTTGCCCGTTAGAAGGCCACGCGCCACCGGAGCGGCGGCTAGCACATGCCCAATGCGCCCGTCTTCATCGTCTACCACTTCCACTACTGGCTGGCCACCGAGTTCTCCCGCATCGCACGGTTGGCCACCCGAGGCCGGATAGAAGGCCGTACGGTTGAGATAAACCCGCCGCCCATCGGCGGCGACAGCCACCACTTCTCCTTCAAATTCGGTCAAGTACGCGTCGTGATAGTACAGACGTTCGGTTGCCACTTTTAAGATGTAGCATCTTTAACCAAGGGGGGCGCATCGGAAATAGGAGATAGTAGACAATTGAAGTAATGTCGCTTCGCGAGCACATCCAGACCATCAAGCGGGAAGATCCGGCCGCCAAGAGCAGCCTGGAGATCCTGCTTTGTTACCCGGGCCTGCATGCGGTTATCAGCCACCGAGTGGCGCATTGGCTTTACAAAAGCCGCCTGTTCGTTGCGGCGCGGCTCGTATCCCACATCTCGCGCCTTCTGACGGGCATTGAGATTCACCCAGGAGCCAAGATTGGGGAGCGGCTTTTCATCGATCACGGGTTCGGCGTGGTGATTGGCGAAACAGCCGAGGTGGGCGACGATGTATTGCTCTACCAGGGCGTAACTTTGGGTGGCACAGGCGGCGAACGCGGCAAGCGGCATCCCACCCTCGGCAACCGAGTTGTCATCGGTGCCGGCGCCGCGGTGCTGGGCAACATCGAACTGGGTTCCGACGTCAAAGTGGGAGCGGGTTCCGTTGTAGTGCATTCCGTACCTGCCGGTGCGACCGTAGTGGGTATTCCGGGCAAGGTTGTAAAGACGCGGAGTGAAGGTTTGGGCGTGCTGGAACATGGCCGGGTGGCCGCATGCGGCGAATCGGAACCTGTCGATCTGGAACAAGTCAATGACCGTATTGGCGAACTGGAAGCGCTCATCCGTTTGCTGCTGGAAGAGCGCGTAGGTCAGGCGCGAGGCTAACGAAAAGCGTACCGCAGACTGTTAGCAGCCAGGCGCGCGAGGTCTTCTCTGCTAAAACCAAAAACATCTGCCGCAATCTCGTACTCTTGCTGAAGATTGGATCTGAAGAGCGCCGGATCATCGCTGCCTAAGACAATAGGAACATCGGCATCCCACAAGCGGCGCAGTGGGTGCGCGGCCAAATCGGCCACGGCGCGCGTGCATACGTTACTCGAAGGGCAAACCTCCAGCGGAATGTTTCTCTTTCGCAAAGTTTCGAGCAAGCGCGCGTCTTCAATCGAGCGGATACCGTGTCCTATGCGTTCCGCGCCGATCTCTAAAGCGTCCCAAACGCTTTCTGGTCCCGTCACTTCACCGGCATGGCACGTCAAACGAAGGCCGGCTTCGCGCGCTTGCGCATAGAGTTGCGCGAACCAGCCGGCGGGGCCGCGCGCCTCATCGCCGCCGATACCGATGGCCACGACACCTTCGCTCTTCATTTCCTTGGCCGCTGCGAATACACGAGCCGCTGGCTCGGCGCCGAATTGGCGGATCGCATCGAAAATCCAAGCAACCTCCACGCGCTCAAACTGCCGCGCCTCTCGCTGAATTGCGTTGAAAATCGCTTCCAGGTTCTGCTCTTTCCAAAGAATGACGCCAGCCGACAACGTGATTTCGGCATAGGTCACATGCTGTGCTGCCAAATTTTCCAGCAAGCGGCGGGTAGCCAGCGCATAGGCCGCGGGTGAATCCAGCTTGCGCGTGACCCACACGTAAGCTCTCAGGAAACCTGCAAAATCGACATATTCTGTATTCAGCCGTATGTCGTCCAACGACAATTTCGGAGCGAGTTCGCGAATCGTTTGCATTTCCACCGAACCCTCCAAATGCAGGTGCAGTTCGGCCTTGTCCAGCCCGTGTATATAATCTGCGAGTGACTCCATGCGTTCTTTAAATCGCTTGTTGTAATAATAAACGTGCCATGACTGTTCAAGAGATGGAAGCCATAACAGGCGGTTATCACGGTGATCCTTTTGGTTTGCTCGGCCCTCACATGGTCGAGCGCGATGGCAAGAAGGAATGGGAAGTACGAGCATTTCTGCCGCAAGCTGCGGAGGCGGCCGTAATATTGGGCGGCACGGCCATCGCCATGGATCGCACTTATCCCGGCGGACTCTTCACGGCAAGCATAGATGGAGAGCCACACGCCTATAAGCTACGCATCACCGACCGTCAAGGCACAGTAAGCGAAATCGAAGATCCCTATCGTTTCCCGCCTGTGCTCAGCGATTTTGACCTGCACCTGCATTCCGAGGGAACGAACTACGAAGGCTACAATTCTTTCGGCGCGCATTTAGTGACCGTTGATGGTGTTGCGGGAACGCGTTTCGCCGTGTGGGCGCCGAATGCTCTCATTGTCAGCGTGGTGGGCGATTTCAATGGATGGGATACGCGCCGACACGCCATGCGGCAGCGAGCGGGCGGCGTGTGGGAAATCTTCATGCCGGGCGTCGCCGCAGGCACGGCCTATAAATACGCCATCAAGTCACGCTTTGTCGGGTACAGCCAAATGAAGTCAGACCCCTATGGCTTCCAGATGGAAACGCCGCCGAAATCGGCATCCATTGTGGTTGACATGACGTATGAATGGCACGACCACGACTGGATGGAGCAACGAGCCGCGGCGAAAATTCTCGAAAGCCCGGTGTCGGTTTACGAAGTGCATGCTGGTTCCTGGGTCAGGGCCGAACACAACCGTCCGCTGAGTTACCTGGAACTGGCCGATAAGCTGATTCCGTACGTGAAGAAAATGGGCTACACGCACATTGAACTCATGCCCATTGCCGAGCATCCGTACACGCCTTCCTGGGGCTACCAGGTGACCGGCTACTTCGCGCCCACTTCGCGTTACGGGTCGCATCTGGATTTCATGCAGTTCGTTGACCGGTGCCATCAAGCGGGCATTGGGGTTATTGTCGATTGGGTACCCGCGCATTTCCCGAAAGACGCGCATGGATTGGCGTTTTTCGACGGCACCGCGCTCTATGAGCATGCAGATCCGCGCAAAGGCGAGCATCGCGAATGGGGCACTCTGATTTTTAACTTCGGGCGTAATGAGGTGCGGTCGTTCCTGATGTCGAACGCACTGTTTTGGCTCAAGAAGTATCACATCGATGGCTTGCGGGTGGATGCCGTGGCATCCATGCTGTATCTCGATTACTCGCGCAAAGCGGGCGAATGGATTCCCAACGCCTTCGGCGGCAATGAGAATTTAGAAGCCATTAGTTTTTTACGCAAAGTAAACGAACTAGCGCACCAGGTGCCAGGCGCGATGACGATTGCGGAAGAATCAACCTCGTTCACCGGCGTCTCCCGGCCCGTGTATCTGAACGGTTTGGGCTTCACCATGAAGTGGAATATGGGCTGGATGCACGACATGCTCGCTTATTTCGGGCGCGACCCCATATACCGCCGGTTTCACCAGAACGACATCACCTTCAGCATGATTTATGCGTTCACCGAAAATTTCATCCTGCCGATTTCGCATGACGAAGTTGTTTATGGCAAGCGCGCACTGCTGGACAAGATGCCAGGCGATGAATGGCAGCGTTTTGCCAATGCCCGCGCCTTCTTAAGCTATATGTGGGGGCACCCGGGCAAGAAACTGCTGTTCATGGGCAGCGAGATTGGCCAAACTACCGAATGGAACTCGGAAGGGCAAGTGGAATGGTGGTTGCTCGATCACGAAATTCACCGGCGCTTTCAAACCTTCAACGCCGCCTTGAACGGGCTGTACCGCAGCGAACCGGCATTGTACGAAGTAGACTTTCAACACACAGGGTTCGAGTGGATTGACTTCCACGACGGCGATCATTCGATCGTTTCGTTTGTACGGCGCGCCAAGCGGCCGGAAGACTACCTGGTCTTTGTGTGCAACTTTACGCCAACACCGTACATCGGGTATCGTGTGGGATTCCCAGAGGCGGGATTGCACCGGGAGATTTTCAACTCCGATGCCGAGATGTTTGGCGGCAGCAATCTGGGAAATGGCGGCGTGGTGAATGTGGAACAGCGGCCGTCACATGGGAGGCAGGCGTCCGCGGAGTTGGTGATTCCGCCATTGGGAGTGGTGGTGTTCAAACCGATGAGGGTTTGAACTGGCGGCCTGAGGGCGTTTAGAAAGTGTGAAAAAATCCGATAAGCAAGATGGCCGAGACGTGTCAGCAAGGCGTGGAGTGAAATGGATAGCCGTAATTAGTTGATCCAGCCGCTGCTATCCTCATCTTTAAAGTCGTCTTCGTCGAATTCCGTATAAGCTCCCGCCAGTGAGAGAGCTTCGTCGGCGGCCTCTGAAATGTCTTCATCGTCGGAGTCCACCAGATGGTTCAATATCTCCAACGAATCGGTGTTTTGCCGGATGCTGGCGACAGCGCCGATAGCGGCGAGCAGCAGCGGTTTGGGAGTAGTAGCGGAATTTTCGACCAGCGCAAAGACATGCGGCCAAGCCGCATCCACTTCCCAGTTGCCAGCGGCCTTCACGGCCTCGCAGTGAATGTCAGGATCTTTGCTCTTCAGCGCTTGCAAAATTTGTTCGTCGAAGCCACGCACCCAGCGCATGGCAAAGACTGCGGTGAGTATCCACACCCTGTCGCCGCTCGCATAGGCTTTCCTGATAGCATCTCCGTGCCAATCTTCCTGGGCCCGTACGGATGACTCGAGGATGCGGCGCCGCACGAGTGTTGGGATGCTTTCTTCGAAATAAAGCATGTGAAGGAAGCGCTGAATCTTATGGAAGGTTTCTTCACTAATGCGGGGTGGGTCGAGTGGATCGTCGAAGTCCCCAAGATCCGCCGATTCGAGCGCAGGACCCAGCGCCGTCGCGGCCGTTGCCCGGAGGTCCGCAGATTCTCCCGCCGTGCCCAGAATCCCGATCAGAATGCCGGCTAACTCGTCGTTGACGACAACATAATCGCCGGCCAACTCAGCGGCGATAAGCCTGTCCGCTTCCGGCGCGTCGCGATCCATCAAGACTGCTTCAAATGTCTTGCCGGCAGTTTTCGGCCAATCCCAGGGAGGGGTATTTTGCAAGATTTTGAGGTCTATTTCGGTCCGTCGACGGTCCGTTTGAATGCGTGATTTCTGCTTCATTTCACCGCTCTTCGCTGCCCTTATTTTACGTCTATCGAGTCGAGCTACCCGGAAAGGCACAGGCCCCGCGAGCGCGGATGGTGCGCTTAAACTGATGGAACTTCTCTTCCGTGTTGCCGCGCAGCCTATCTGTAAACCCGCGCCTACCTCGCCGCAGGCTGAACAGACTCATCGACGGGTTTGGTTTTCCGCTCCAGATCAAGATTGGTCACCGACAAATTCGATCCAAGCACCACTTTGTAATCGAGGGACCCGTCCAGCAAAACGAGTTTTGGCTGAGCCGGCGAACCGATGAGCTTGGCGCGCGAACCCGCTGCCAGTTTCACGCTGCTGCCGTCCGTGAAGAACAACACGGCTGGAGCAGCGGAGGTAGCCACTTCGTTGCCAACTACCAAAGGAATAGCCGTGACGCCGGAAAACGTGACAGAACGGCCATCTACTGTGAATGGTTCAGCACAAGTGATTGTGGCGATCGTGGTAAGAGCCAGCGCAGGAACGACAAAAAACAAGGCGACTGCGCAAGGAAGCAAACTCAGTTTGTTCCGCATCCGATTTTGCTGATACCCCACTATAGCGTGTGCTGAGCCGTTACTCAAGAGCCAGAGCGGCGATTTACGCGGCGGCGCACGGCGCCGCCTCACATAAAGGGGCGGTACAATCAGCTGAAAAGGAGGGCTCTTCTATTAAACTTCTGGGGAGTTTGCTAGGGCTGGTGTTGCTTAGCTATGGAGCGGTCGAGGTTTGGCTCGGCAACATGAGCTACGACAGCCCGGTTAAGAAGCGTTATTGCGCAGCTTGGCTCTGCCCGGAAGAATTTTGGGACACCCGCACCTTTACGATGCTGCAGCAAAGCGGGGCCGGCGATGCGACGGCGTTGTTACCGGAGTTTCAGCGCGCTTTGCGGAGCGATCCGGGATCGGCTTATGCATGGGCGAATTTGGCGGAGGTTGAGCGAGACGCACAGCAGTTCACCCAGGCGAAATATTGTTTTCAGCGGGCAGTGGCGGCGGGACCGGGAAATCCGGCGATTCTGTTTCGCGCGGCGAATTTTGCTTTTCAGACGGGCGACAATGCCGAGATCATGCGCGACCTTTCCACTGTCTTGCGGAATCCGGACTTGACGAACTACTATCAGCCGGTGTTTCTAACCTACAGCCGCCTGGACATACCAATCGAAGAAATGCTGGACAAGGGAGTACCGGTCGTCTCGACGGCGGCGGAGCCCCTTCTGCAATTTTGGATCGATGAGAAGAAAGTGCCCGAAGCAACGGCCACGTGGAACTGGATGATGCAGCATTCACTGACCACTGAGAAATCTTGCGGAAGCTATGTTTCGTTTCTGGTGGCGAACAACCAAATCGACAAGGCGGCTGAAGAGTGGCGGCGCGCTAACCCGAAAACGACAGCGCACTACCAGGTGTTGAATTGGGTTTTCAACGGAGGCTTTGAAATGGAACCGGAGCCCGGACCCTTCGACTGGCACATCGAGAGTACGCCGGATGTAGAAGCGACGCGCGTGCAGGATGTGTCGCGGGACGGGCAATGGTCGGTGAAGCTGACGTTCGGGGGCCAAACGAACGTGGATTACCACGGAGTTTATCAGGACACGGTGGTGAAACCCGGGCAATGGAAGCTGCGCGGCTTTCTCAAACTGGACGGCATCACCACCGATCAGGGCATTTCGATACGCGTTTACGATCTGGCGCAACCGAGCCGGTTAGATGCGCGCACCGATGCTAGAACGGGAAGCAGTTTCTGGAACGAAGTGGAGCGCGCCTTCGTTGTAGGGCCGGAAACGAAACTGGTGCGAGTGGAGATTATGCGAGACCAATCGCGCAAGATCGACAGCAAAATCGCCGGGGGGGTGTGGGTGGATTCCATCGATCTCAGTCCAATCCGTTGATGGATGCGACGCCGGCGATCCAGGCAAGGATCATGGCATTGGCGGGTATGTAGAGGTTGAAATCGACGAAACTGTGGAGGCCAATGGCCACAAAGCTGCCTGCGCATCCGACTAGGAGTAGACGCCGGTTTTCGTCTTCGCCGTGAATGATGCCTTTGATAACGGGTATGAGAACGCCGACGATGGCCGCCACCAGGATGCCATAGCCTATTAGGCCCAATTCGGCGAGATACTGCAAATAGTCGTTGTGGGACATTTCAACACGGTAGCCGTTCACGATGCCCTGGTATTTGAGAAAAGTAGACTCGAATCCGCCGAGACCACAACCGAACCAGCGGAACTCATCAATGAGGGAGAATGTTTCTTTCCAGAAATAGAGCCGCGTGTCGGCGGTAATCTTGCCGGAAGCCGACATCTCCGCAAAGCGGGCGACCAATTGATCGGGTGGCAGAAAGATAAAGAGCGCCAGCGAACCAAAGGCGAGCATAGTGAGTGAAACGGTGCGGAAATTCCTGGATGGCAGGCGCGGCCCGAAACTCAACGCTCCCGTCACAAACAGACTGCACAGGGCGACGAAAAACCCCATGCGGGACATGGAATAGACAATCGCCACCAGCATGAGAGCCGCCGCAGCCCAGACAACACACACTTGAATCGCGGGCCAGATGGACTGTTCGAAGCTATCGCGGTTCCTGCGCAGAATAGCCCAGCCGAACATAATAGCGAGAGGCAGAATCATTTCGAGCATGCCGCTGAAGTGATCGCGATTCGTATAGGTGCCAGTGCCTTCGGCGTTGGGCCAGCCCGCTGAAACCTGGGCCATGCCGAAGGCGGCTTCGACGAACCCCAGTACCACGAGCGGAACCACGGTGATCCAGGGGCGGTCGACAAAACGCCAACCGAGTTCGCGAACGAGAAAAAATGTAGCTACGTAGCAAACGATAGTGAAGCCCCAAAGAACGGCCATGGGAGGATTGGCGGCGATAGGAGCGTGGGCGGCCGGTAAAACGGGAGTGAGAGCATCCACTAGCTGGGCGCGGGCCGGCGAGAGAATGCGCAGCAGGCCCAATGGGAGGGGCAACAGTTGGAAGGCGCAGTAACAAGGGAGGGCCCAAATGACCCAGCCAACCCAGCCGACGGTGGGAGGAGCTAAGTGGCGCTTGCGAACAAAAAACCAGTAGACGAAACAAGTGCAGCCGACGAACAGCACGGTGGAAACCCAATCGGAGGGGTGGACGCCAGCACGCAAGAAGAGCGCCCAAGCCAAGGAAAGCGCGAGCGCAATCAGGGTGGTCAGAGGAGCCAGCATTAAACCGTCATTTCCAGAAACTGAAGCGCGACGTTTTTTTAGGTGGCTTAGGAGCAGGAGCGAAAATAGGCTCGTCCATGATGACGGCGGTGGGATGGTCGTAAAAAAGCAGGTCAGCCGTTTCCTGCCCCCAGTTTTGGACGACGCGATGGTAAGCGGGGGCGAGATTGGGCGCGCGGTCGAGGCAATCGTGGGCATCGCTGGCGACAAAATGCACAGAACCTGAGTTCATAAGACTTTCCGCCACACGTTGCGCCGTGCTGCCAAAGCGTCCAAAAAACGATTGGGCGGTGACTTGCAGCAGGCAGCCATCGCGGATCCAGGTTTGCAATTCAGACAGATTGGAGCATAGCGGACCGTTGCGCTCAGGGTGAGTAATCACGGGAACAACGCGGACGGCCAGCAAGCGGCCGAGCACAGTCCGCATAACCGGCAGGGAAGCCATGTCCGGCAGCTCCACCATGAGATAGCGGCCCGAATTGACCGTAAATTGGGCCGGGTGTTCCAATGCGCTAGAGAGATTATCGAAGTTGAGATGAAAATCACAACCGCGGTGGATGCGGATTGTAGAACCCGCTCTGCTCGCCACTTCTTGAATCAACTGCTCGACAACTTGTTCCTGATAGACATAGGAAGAATTGGCGTGCGGGGTAGCGACGATATCGGTGGTGCCGTTCTCCGCCGCAATCTGGAGCATCGCTAGGGTATCGTCTATCGTTTGGGCACCGTCGTCCAGACCGGGCAGGATATGGCTATGGATGTCAACCAAACTGAAGGGGCTCCTCTTGCATTATAGAAGCCCGCTGGAAATAGGGCGGCGGAGCGTGATTAAGCCCGTTCGAGATAACTTCCGTCGGTGGTGCTGACGCGAATGCGCTCGCCGGTTCCGATGAACGGCGGCACCTGAACGACAAGGCCGGTATCGGTTGTGGCCGGTTTGGTCACATTCGAAACGGTGGCTCCCTTCAAGCTGGGTTCTGTTTCTTTGATCGTCATCTCGACACTCGGCGGCAGTTCAACGCTAATCGCTTTACCTTCGTAGAACTCGACATTCACTTTGAGCTGGGGAATCAGATACCACACGCCGTCGCCCAACATCTCTTTTGACAGATGCATTTGCTCAAAGTTTTCGGTGTTCATGAAGTAGTACGAATCGCCATCGTCGTACATATACTCCATCTCTTGTTCGTCGAGTGAGATCCGTTCCACCTTATCTTCGGAGGAGAAGCGGTGCTCAATCATGGAACCGGAGCGGATGTTGCGCATTTTCGCTTGTACAAAGCCGCGCAGGTTTCCAGGCGTCCGGTGGACCATGCTGAAAACCGTGTGAAGTTCGTTGTTGAACTTCACCACCATACCGGGGCGCAGTTGTGTTGCAGCAATCATGAAAAGAATAACTCCCTTAAGGCGGCGCTTTTAGCGCTCAGCCTGGAAACCCTAGTTTATCAGTGAGTGACCACGCATACTTTGCCTTCGACATTCGCGCCGGGGCGCCAGATGCCGGCGGCATCGGCTTCGGAGGTGTGCTGATCTTTGCCTTTGCCGTGAGTGAGCTTTTCACCTGGTTTCACTTTCCAGACCAGGACCGATTCATTGTGGTTAGTAAGGTGCGGAATCTCGACGCAGCGGTCGGTCATGGGAATCAAGGTGAGGCGGCCGAAGGTAACGGGCTCGGATTGCCAGTCAGGCGGACAGTTTTCCTGCTCCACGCGTTGCGGAGAGACAGCGATCCAACAACTGTTCGGCTCCCAACTTGCGCGGGCGAAGAGGTGGGCGTGGTCGTCATCGACCCAGGTTTCCATGTTTTGATAACCGACGCCGGGCAAGTAAGGGTCGGCCCATAGGAGTTCGTAGGCGACACCGGGACCTTCGCGCAAGGTCTGGGAATCTTCGAGGGCCCAGCTTTGCAGGAATTGCGAGGCGGGAAGGTTGGGGTCAAGGGCGACGAGAGCCAAGGCGGCGGCGTGCAGCATCCAAGCGGGAGAGTTGAGCTGGCTGGGTTTGGCGGAGAGTAAGAGGAGCGAAGGAAGGGTGGAAAAGAAGTGGGGGTCGGTTTCGCGGAGGTCGGTGTGAGTTGCCGCGCGGATGGCGTAGATCAGCTCGCACAGAGCGTATACCTCGTTGGGGTCGTGAAGGCGGCCTTCGACGAGCCAATCAAGCCTCGGGCTGAGAAATCCTTCGGGCGGAGATTTGACCTCCGCCCCGGAAGCGATGTCGACAAACCACCTATCACGAACGCTCTGAATTCCGGGCACGGTCCCAGCCACAACCACGCCGAAGGCCTCGAGTTTTCTTTTTTGATCAGGAGAAATCAATGGTGCGCACCAATCCAATATCAACGCCTTTTGCCGGACGGAATTGTGGCTGAGCGCCCACTGGACAGCCTCTCTGCCTTTGGCTTCGTCTCCGGTGACGGCATAATAAAGCGCCAGTTCAAACCCGCGTTCGGGCGAATCGGGCGCATTGTTCACACGATTCTCAAAATTCACCCAGCGCACGGTCTTTCGTTCCCGATCGCGCTTTAATCGCCGCAGCCGCTGTGCGTTCAGAAGAAGTTTCGGACCTTGTGGTGTGTCATCCGCCCACGCCGAAATCGCGATAGCGGCAAACACCAGCGACACAGTGAAGACTTTTCCCGACACGCGATTATTGTTCCATACCCAGCCGGTGAGAAGATTGACGCGGTTGAAACAGGGGATTTGGCGAGGTACGCGTCATGGTTGGGCATGCGGCTTCGTATCGGACTGATTTCGGGCGCTGTGGCAGTCCCCACCTTTGCTTGGTAGGGCTCGGGAAACTCGCCAGGTCGCGGGGCAGTGAACCGCTCGTTACACTCACGGCTCGGCTAGANNGATCAGATGAGTTAGTGGAGAGAAGGGATTGCGTAGCCGAACTCGCCCCCCCAAAACCGCGCATACAGCGATTTAGCGGCTCCGGCCGGCAATGATTCTACGCGGCGAAGATTTCGCTTCGGGACACCTGGACCGAACCATCAACGGTCGAGATCGTTTCGCCTTCGATCTCGACTAGGGCGGGCTGTAACTATAGAGCAACTCAAGACGCGGATCGATGAGCCATATATTGTTTACGCCCTTGGCTGAGTACTCTTTCAACTTCTCGATTACCGAACTCATCACGTCGCCTTCAGAGAGAACTTCGACTACCAGGAATGCGGAGTCAAGCAGATATTTGGTTTGCGGCGCGGCTAAAAGAACACAAACATCAGGCAAGCGATAGCGCGTACTTGTTACGCTGGACCGCAACTCGGGGACAACCTTCAGATGCGGATACTTTTTGCGGAGCGCAAAAAGAAAATTGCTCTGAATCAGCGAGTGTAACTAATCCCCTGCATTGCGCTCCACGAGGACGCCGTCCACGAACTCAACATCGGGGTCATAAGCGCGTATTCAGGTATTCTTCGACCGACACCAACGGCGGGTTCGGTAAGGTTGCCATTCGTTAAGTTTACTCTGTTCTTGAGAACTGATTCGAGGGCGTTCTCAGGCGGCTTTTTGCTCCTTTTG
>PMSX01000334.1 GCA_003167495.1 Bryobacterales bacterium
AGTGGGCGGAGGAGACATGACGGTACGGCCGGATAAGAGAAAATCGATGTCGTGGGCGCGGGTGCAGTAGGTGCTCCAAGTTAGCGTTTCTTCCTCAGAGACGGCTTCCAACGCTAACTGCATGGAGCTTACAGGAAGACAGCTCAGCATGAAAGACAGCACGCCCGAGCGCAAGTCGGCATCGATCAGAAGGACACGTCTGCCGGCCGCGGCCATTGCAGCGGCAGTATTGAAGGCGACCGTGCTGGAACCCGCGCCGGCTTTCGCGGGCAGAAAGGCAATCAGGTTTTGAATATGCCGGGCTTCCCCTTTGTGAACCGCCACGCTGAGACCGTCCGATAACAACTCAACATCGGGCGGATAAGGGATGGTCACGGGGATGCTTTCGCGCAACGGCCCATAACGGTCTCGGGAGGCGTTCACGCCTAAGATCGCCGCGCCGGGGGACTGCCGGCGAACCGTCGCCGCACTGGCCAGTCCCAACTCCAAATCCTGACCATCGACGATCACTACCGCGGGCCCAAAGCGGCTCAGAATGCGGGTTAGACTGTTGCCATCGGGGTAGTGCTCAAAGGAATCGACGATGCGCACAAGGCGGGTATCGTCGGCGGCAGACTGGATCACGTGCCGCCGGGTCTCGTTGGCGCAGATCAGGAGTGTGCGAAGCATTCAGCTTCAGTCCGAGTATATTACTAGTGTGGCGCTTTTGACTGCGAATGTTAATATGTCCACGTCGGGCGGAGGGGGTATGAAGGAAGTACTGACCAAAAAGTTCTGGCAGGATGTGAAGAAGACTTTTGAAGACGCTCAGCTAAACGAGCCGCCCACGCAGGTTACGCCGCTCAAGAAGGAATCGAGCCAGGAAGCGGAACCGGGCGAGCCAGGAAGCGCGGCGCAGACGGGTGTCCACGCCGCCGATCCCCCAAAGAATGACTAGTAGCTCGTTAAAATTAGGACTTTCGCTTGGCGGCCTTGCGAACTTGACTGCCGGTTCGTTTAGCGGCCCAGCGTTTACGCATGTTTTCGGAAAGACGTCGGCGGCCTTCTTCCGTGAGTCCACCCCGTTTTTTAGCCGCCGCTCGCTTCTTGGTGGCTGCCGGTCTCGCACTTGCCGGTGCGGTTCCACTTACTTCGCGTAGCGCCTGGAGTGCTGTTTCGATCGCTTCACGCTGCCGTTCCAGGTTAGCGACGATGCTTTCAAGTTCGTTCATTTGGTTCTCCCCTCACCTATCGTAAACGCTAAAGTGACCGTTTGGCTACTAAAATTGCTCTCGATTGGTTTAGTTATGCTATTACAGAGCCCGAGTTAGTCTCAGTAAACAATTTTTAGTACTGAGCGTCATAGAGATGGTTTAGCTTATGCCGTCATGGGAAGTCAACCTAGGGGCCCACACTTCATTTGAACTGTCCGGCGCGCGCATTCTAGCGCTAAGCCCGGATGGACAGAAGCTCAAGAGTGAGCGCGATGCGACAGATTTAATCGCTGAAGTGCTGCACCGTGGAGGCGGGGTGGCCCTGATTCCGGTGGAACGCTTCGAGGATGATTTCTTTCGTTTGCACACCCGCGTTGCCGGAGAGTTCATTCAGAAGTTCGTCACCTACCGCATACTACTGACGGTCGTAGGAGACCTCTCACAGTATGTCCGTGAGAGTGCCGCCTGGCGAGATTTTGTTTATGAGGCGAACCGGGGCGATCAGGTATGGTTTTTGGATAATGCGGAGGACCTCGAAAAGAGGTTGTGGAATCTCTACGGTTGAGTCGACTTATGGAAGTGTAAGCGCCGTCGAATATCCGGCCAGAACTCGGTCATCACGTTGGTAATGGCGTCGTTGCCAGACTGCTGACTATAGCGCTCCAAGCCTTGCCCCGCGGACCGGCTAGTGGGGTAGTAGGCAGTCGTGATAGCCACTACGCCGGCGTTGCCGACCAACTCCGAAAGGAACACGCGATTTCGACCGTCATCGCCCGAGGTGATGATTATACGGGTGGCAGCGTAGGAAAAACGATGCCAGAATGAGCCGGTCCCCAGCCGGAAGAAACGGGGGTCTTCATGCAGCCAGGCAGGCATCATCGCCTCCGTCAAGTAGGAGCCGATAATCTGGTCGCCGGCCGCACGGGCGTAGAATTCCCCGAATCCCTTCAAGCCGCCATTGTGGCTGAACCCGCCGGAACCGATCTGCGATTGAAAAGCGTACCCCGCCATTAGAAAGTAGTTGGGCCAGTCGAAGCTGTCCCGGCGTGCGATCTCGTACTTCTCAGCTGTGGAGAGGGGCTTGTAAGTATCTTGCGTCTGTTCAGCCCGGTAGTTGGGGATAATCCCGAACAGCCGACGGGCACCCATGTGCGGCTGCGGCCGGAGCAGGGAGATGCCCGTGGGCTGCGATGGTAAGGTGTCCCACTTCAGGGAATCACTACAGGCTTCGGCTTTGGAGTTGTCGACGAGGATCAATTCAGGGGAGGACTCGGCTAGAGCGATCGAGCCGATCGCGAACGCGGCGCAAAAGAAGATTCTGCTCCCCTGCATTTGGACATCTGATTATAACCCTTTCGGCTACCGGAAGTT
>PMSX01000210.1 GCA_003167495.1 Bryobacterales bacterium
GGGCGGAGCGCTTGGGTTACGCACAGCAAGATGCGAGCCTTTCGGCAGGGGTCTTTCGGGCGCTGCGAGACAGCAACCTGCGACTGTTGGAGTCGGTCCCGCGCCCACGGTGGGTGGAGTGCTATGGAGTCCACGAGGTACGCGGACGGCAAACGGTCAAGGAGTTCGTCCGCCTGGAAGCGGCACACGACTTGAACCATCTTCGGCAGATCGACCGTATCTTGGGTGGCTGTGTGTAGTGGTGACTTCAGGGAAGGTGCGCATTAACGTCAATCAGCGTTTTGCGCTCAAGTATGCCGCTGACGCCCACAAAGCCCTGGAAGCGCGCGCCACCTCCGGCTCCACCGTCCTGACCATTGAACCCACTGTCCACAGGAGTTTTTCATGAGCAAGACCACAATTACCTCGGCGGAACTCGCCCTGCCGGTGGGCCCGTTTTCCCAGGCCGTTGAAGCTGGCGGTTTCATCTACTTCAGCGGTCAGGTCGGCCAGGACCCGACGACAGGCAAGCTGGTGGCGGGAGGTATTGAGGCCGAGACGGAGCGCGTCTTCCGGAATCTCTCGGCCCTTCTCAAGGCGGCCGGCAAGAGTTTCGATGATGTCGTGCGCGCCGGTGTGTTTCTCACGAACATGAGTGACTTCGTGGCGCTCAATGGCGTTTACGCCAGGCATTTCAGACAGCCCTTCCCCGCCCGTACGACGGTCGCAGTTGCCGCCCTGCCACTGGGGGCCTGCGTTGAGATAGACCTCGTCGTGAAGGCTTGAGCTGGCGCAAGCAGGATGATCTTTATGAAATATCCCTTTCACCTCGTCGATGTGTTCAGTTCAACGCCATTCGGCGGCAACCAACTCGCGATTCTGCCGGACGCCACCGGCATTTCGACCGAGGGCATGCAGAAAATCGCTCGCGAGTTCAACTTTCCTGAATCGACCTTCGTCCTACCAAAGAACGATCCCGCGAACTCCTATCGCGTGCGTATCTTCACGCCTCGGGCAGAGCTCGACTTCGCGGGACATCCCACGATCGGCACCGCCTGTGCGCTGGTGATGAAACATCATGTCCAGACTGTCGAGCCCATCAGACTGATTCTGGAGGAGAATATCGGTCCCGTGATGGTCGATGTCGCTCAGCGAAACGGGGGGTATCACGGCACGTTGACGTTGTCAGGGAAGATCGACGCGCCTATTGGCGCACCTGCTCCGGCCGATCTCGCCGCCGTCCTCTCCATCGAGCCTGCTGAGGTGAGTCAATCCTTTTTCGCGGGCGTCGGTCTTCCATTCTGTTTTGCCCAACTGAAGTCGAACGAGGCTGTCGATCGGGCGGCGATCAATCGTGCCGCCTGGACAGCAACGCTCTCGCGAGCGTGGTCCCCCAACGTCTTTTTCTTCGCCGGAGATCTACGGGACGGCGGCAACCTCTATGCTCGCATGTGCGCACCCGCGCTGGGTATCGAAGAGGATCCCGCGACGGGCAGCGCCTGTGCCGCCCTCGTCGGCGCCATGGCATCGAAGCATGATTTTGATGGGACGGCCTATCGCCTTTCGATCCAGCAAGGTGTCTCGATGGGTCGCCAAAGTGAAATCGAAGCGGAGGCGCGTATGAGCGAGGGCGTCGTGACCTCTATCAGCGTTGGTGGAGCCACGTCCTACATCGCAAGCGGCGAAATCGAGGTGCCGCCGTCCGCGCTTGTGTCTTAGACGGTCGAGCGGCCCCCAAATGTGTAAACCGGCGCCAATGAGTGACCAGACGTGCGGGCTCAGGAACGTCGCTGGCCGAAATGCGGCGGCTTCTGGATCCATCGATTACCATTCATCCATAGGTGTTGTGGCGAGAGAGATACCTAATGCAGCTTGAGAACCAGCAAACGCGTCGGCTGCGGCACCGGCAACTGCCGCAACAAAAGTTTGCGTTGACAAACGAAAACAACGCGGCTGTGGTAAACCCGGGGTTCTTCCGGAACTGCCGGAGCGCGAAGCGCAGATCCCGCCCAATGTTCTCAATGTTTCGAAAACGAATCTGGTCGCGGTACCGTTCTTTCGCCCGTTCCACCGGTCCGAACTCCCGACTCGCGGCTAGCAGCGCAGGTGGCACGAACGGACCACTTGGTCGCGATGCTGCACGACGTGACCCATGTCTTCGATGGGCCAGGCTCCGACTCCGCCATTGGGAACAATTCGACTTGCAGCAGGTTTTTTAGACACTTCGATACGTCTTCTCTTACACTCCGCACATCCAAGAGTAAAACGCCATGCAAACTGCATTTAGCCTGCCTGAAACCATCGCCCTGCTATCGCGCACTCCGTCAACGTTGAATACGTTCCTCCGCGGCCTGCCCAGCCGGTGGGTGGCTGCAAACGAAGGCTCTGATAGCTGGAGCGCTTTCGATATCGTGGGGCACCTGGTCATCGGTGAGCGCACCGATTGGATGCCCCGTGCCAAACGCATCCTCGAACACGGTGAAGCCATCCCTTTCGATCCCTTCGACCGTTTCGCTCAGGAAAAAGAATGCCGCGGCAAATCTCTCGAAGAGTTGCTCGATGAATTCGCTGAGTTCCGCGCGCAAAATTTGGCCGCCCTCGAAACTCTCCATCTGTGCCCGGCGGACCTCGCGAAAAAGGGCACACATCAACGGCTCGGAACCGTCACGCTTGCTCAGCTATTAGCTACTTGGGCCGCGCACGATCTCACTCACCTTCATCAACTCTCCCGCGTAATGGCCTACCAATATCGCGATGCGGTCGGCCCTTGGACTGCCTTCCTCGGCGTCATGCACTGTACCGGCCACAGCGCCCCCTGAGGCGAAAACAAACGAGAGCATTCGATTCCGGGGGTCTACAACGCCGTCACAGCCATATTTTGCTATATGTACGGCATCGGTGACGGTTCGCCATCCGCGGACTTGCTCACCGGTCCAGAGTCCGGGAGTATCGGCCCAGCCATATCGTTCTCAGAAATCAGGACTGACAAACGACGTTGCGACCGCCGAACAGTTTGGCTTATCACTGGGGTTGCTCGCCGAATTGCTTGACGGCGAGTGTACGATTGAACGCCGAGTTGAGCCGCCAATCCAAAACGTCCAAACTGTGGAATTTGCTCGGGTCGCTTTGCTTGGTGGCACCGCCAGGTGAGCCAAGTGTAGAGATCAAGCCAGCCAGGATTTCTAGCAAGCATCCTTACGACTTCTGCATCCACAGGAGTCGGATGTTCTTTGAGTTCCTGCCAGAATTCTGGGGAAAGCGTGACGCTGTTGTCTCGAAGCGCTCCGGACTTGCCGTCCTTATTGCTGATCCACAGCTTCATGGAGTCGAAGAAGTGGATGTGGGAACACTCCCATACTTTGGTTTCTCTTTGTTCGTCCGAGCCACCGAAGAAGATAGTGCTTCCGAATACGCGCTGGAAAGCCTCTAAAAGGCGTGCATAATGAGTGCCGTTTGTTGGCATGCCCCACTCAACGAGAATTTCGGCACCGCTGCGAAACCAGACCGTGGGGGTCTTGTAACGAATAGCGTTTGTGGCGAGATACAGGAGAACGAGCCTGCCCTGGCCGAAGGGCACGCGCCCCGCGAATCAAACGTTGTACAGATCTTTGTTCAATAAGCGCCGAAGCGGCCGCTGAAACAGCTTCAAAGGGATTTCGTCGTCGTATACAATCAACTACATAGGCGCGCAATGGTAGCTTCACACGCAGGAGGTAGCAGGTTCGAGTCCTGCCGGGCCCACCAATTTCCACCGCAGCCGACAACCGTGCTACCTCCGAATCTCGATACTGTCATTGACGAGGCGTGGAGTAAGGCATGCAAAGTGGAAGGTTATATTGGCGATCGCGAATTTCGAGCCCTCTGTATGCTCGCCGCGGCTCCCCCCATCGGTGGGGTCAGTGTTGAAATAGGCAGCTTCAAAGGCAAGTCGACTATTGGCGTCGCCTCCATCGCCTCTGCCTTCAACCTCGGTGAAGTTGTGAGCATCGATCCGCATAACGCGCCGTGTGAAACCGATCCCGACCTCAATGAATCCGCCACTTCTTTCGACGATTTCCAGGCAGCTCTCACCCGAGCCGGCCTGCGTAATCGTGTGGAAGCGCATCGCGCGCCCTCCCGTGAGGTAGCTGCGGGCTGGAACCGCCCGATCCGCTTGCTTTGGATCGATGGAGACCATACCTACAACGGCGCCAAGCTCGATTTCGATCTTTTCAAACCGTTTCTCGTCGACGGCGCCATAGTCGCCATTCACGATACGCTGCACGAATTTGAAGGGCCGATTCGCGTCTTCGTCGAAGAGATGTTGCGGTCTGATCAGTTCGGCCCGGCGAGTTTACTGCATACCATCGGTTGGGCGCAATACCGGCCGCGCGATGGGGCGCAGTTTCGCAAGCAACGCGAACAACTCGCGCGAAAGGCGGCACGGCTCATCCCGCTTGTTGCCAATAGCCGCAAGGTGGAAGGGCTCACCAGAATGCGTTTCAAGCTGCAATGCGCGCGCATCCCGCATCAAATACTGACTCCAGCCGAATTCTCAACTTTGCTGACATCCACCGCCATATAGCCCAGCGCCACCACCACCAGGAACATGGTGAGCACTTCGCTGTCGCCTAGGTTCACATCCGCGAACCCCTCCAGCAGAATGGCCAACACCACTGCAATTCCGCCATGCAGAAGAAACCGCGGATCGCTGCGCCCAGCGGGCAGCGTACGCAAGGTCTTGCCATAATCCCAGAGAATCTGACCCAACATGAAAAGCATTAGAAACAAGACGGGAATGCCACGCTCCGCCGCGTATTCCAGATAAAGGTTGTGAAGGTGCATGTAGGAACCAGAGGGAAGCGGCTTCGGCACGTCTGCCGGCAAATATTGCATGAACTCAATGCGCGGCATCTCAGGCCCTAACCCGAACCAAGGATGCGCCTCAATCATGCGCACGCCCGTTCTGTCCAAAATCGTGCGGAACTGGTTCGAATCGTCGCGCCCCGGGTGAACAATCGATTCCGCGCGCTCTCTAAAGGTGTGCGGGCCCAGTATAAGCAGTGCTCCAACCACCAGCGGAACCAGCGCCGTCACCCACTTCTTCCAGAACCAGGTTAGATAGAGCACCGAAATCACAGTGGCAATCCAGACCGCGCGCGTCTCCGCCAGCAGCACGCCGAACCCCATAAAGAACGCGAGCGCTAGCCATACCCAAAGAAAGCGGCGCGCCGACGGCGAAAAAAAAATAAACGCGCCCAGCATAATTAGCGATAGCATCTCCACATCGCTGAATGTGTACCAATGGCTCATGAACCCAGTGATCCGTTCACCCATGTAGGCGGCGTAGAAGTCCCTATGCTGCGCCAAAGCCAGATAGAACTTATGCGCAAACTGGACAAATCCGCGGAAGGCGCTGATGCTGCCTAACCCGGCCCAAGCCATCACCAGCCAGCGCGCCCATTCTGTCGTGCGCAGCAATGTGTACGCTACTAGCAGTTGACTGAAAACGTAAATCTTTTTTACTTGCGGGAAGCCAGCCGCCGGATGGCCCGACAGCAAGACCGCCAATAACGTCCCTGCGAGGAACAGACCGAGAGTCCATTTGATGGCGGGGAGACGCAACTTCTCTTTCGATAGAAATAATGTCAGCAGAGCCGCCCCCAGCAATATTTGCGATGGCGCGATTCCCACGACAATGACCGCTGACGACGCAAGCGTAAGCCAGCGAGCCGTCCGCAGCAGCACAGACTCGTCCAAAGTCATAGAATCTCTTAGTATGACAGTGGCTCAAAAGCCTTATGCAGTGAGGCCAAGCCGTTGAAATTTTTCGCGGGTTGAGTCCAGATCCACATGCTGAAACGTCGTGAATCCCATAGCCGCGGCTACGTTCACAAACATTTCGCGGTCGTCCACATAGATGCATTGGTCCGGCGTAACCTGCGCCAAATCGAGCGCTAGCTGCCAGATCTGCCTGTCCGGTTTGCGCATGTGCACGCAGTGTGAGACGACAATGAAATCAGCCACCTCCCGCAACCCAAACGCATTCATCCGGTGTTCGGTAATTCCCTGCCCTTCATTGCTGATCAGGCCAAACTTCAATCCGTTTGCTTTTTTCACCTGGTGAAACAGTGCAATGTTTTGCGGCCACGGAATGGACGCCGCAAACGCGTAATCGCGCAGCGCTTCCAAGCTGAACGGGCGCGGCGAATCAAAAAAAACCCAGCGCAAGTACTCTTCAAATTTCATGAAGCCACGTTCGTAGCTGTCGAACATGAGCTGGTGCCGTTTATCGATTTCGTCGGGCGAAACGTTAAACTTCACACACGCACCATGCCGGATATCGGTATCCCAGCCATTGGTACCAAGCACACCGCCAATATCGCTGTAAAGAACACGGAATCGAGGCTCAGCCATATCGATTTAGATTCGCATATCGGCGTCCTGGCACGCGTTTCCTTACTGCGCATAATATCCACTCTTCGCTCGAACCACAGATTTCGGACGCTTGCACTCAACAGTCAGTTTTCGAAAACTGCCGTCATGCTTCGGATTGGTCGAGAGGTAACCGATCGAATACAACGAGTGAAGCTCCATTCCAATCTGCGTGAACACATCGCCAAGGTTCGTCTCTAACGCGTCGAAATCGCTACCGCCGGTCAGCACGGCGAGGTGCTTCATGACCCTGATCCCATACTTGTTCCGCGCGTTCAAGCCATCGCTCTCCTCATTTTCGCTGAGATCGCTAGCGCTGTTCAGAGCACTGGAATACTTCTTCGCTCGCTTAGCGTATTTCTCGATAACGCTCTGTTTGCGCTGTTCCGAGCCCGTGTAGCGAATCGCATAAATCATGGTGTCTTCGTTTTGCGCTTCTTCAATCGTATCCAGTAAATCGTGCTCGCTCGAATTCTCTTCTCCGTCGCTGAAAAGCACGATCGCCTTCCGGCATTCTTCCGTCTCTTTTAGTTTCTCTTTGATCGTAAAGTACAGAGCATCGTACAGCGCCGTCCCTAAATCCCGCTCTTCCTTAGGTCCGATCTCGGGAAAATGGTGATCGCCCTTGGCAAACCTTCGCAGACCATCCATAATTTGGTCCGACGACGAGGTCGAATCGCTCACCAGGCGTAAATGATTGCCGAAACAGATGGCCACAGCCCGGTCGGCGGGCGCTAAAACAGTTACCAGAAACTGTTCAACGTCCCGGTTATGCTGCTTCAGAAACCTGTCTTGGCTGCCGCTCACGTCAACCACTAGACCGAGATTGAGCGGAACTTCCTTCTCACGCGCAAAGAACTGAACCCGCTGCGAAATGCCGTCCTCGAATAGCTCGAAATCGTCTTCGCCTAGGTCCGTGATTAGTGCGCCGTCAGACGATCGGACCAACACCGTGACGGTAATCAGGTTGACTTCCGTCCGAAATACCGGTTGCTCTTGCCCGAAGCATAGAGCCACAAGCAGCAGGCCAGGCCCAAGCGCCAAAACACGTTGCTTCATACAAGCAAGATACGTTCGTTCGGTTTCGAACGATTCATTTTCTGCAATGGCCCGCCGACGACTTATTTCCTGCTAAAAGATATCGTCAACTTTCAGTTTTCCGCTGAACAAGGGCAGCGCGATCTCTTGGCCTGAACGCCAAGTGATAGTGTGCGCATCAGGCGTCGAAATCCGTACCTGCCGCAGCCGCGGATCGACGACCCAGAACTCCTTGGCGCCGTTTTCCAAACAGAGCCTCTCTTTTTCACAGATCTCGTCAGCGGTATTGGATGGCGAAAGAACTTCGACGACGATATCAGGCGCGCCGTGAAGATTATCGTCTGGGCTGATGGATCGTTCCCGCTCAGCCGAAACGTAAACCACATCGGCAACCCGAAGCTCGTGTTCGGGCAGAGCGCGAAAAGGAAGTCCCGTATCAACCAGTCCGTCGCTCGGCGCCAGACTTTCAAGCAATCGGCGAAGCCGCCGCTGGTTCGTATAGTGTCTATACTTCGGCCGAGTCACCGCACAGACCTAACCATTGCGAGCTCATGATAGAAGCCTTCCTGTTCGGGCACCTTCCGGAACTCCTCAACTGTGAGCAGATTAGTGGTTCCGGCCGCCATATGAGTCAAGTGTAAACTCCGTCTATGTTGGCCCACCGCAGCTTCGCTTGGGTTCCAATCGCGCGCTTTCTACTTGCTGGTCATCGGCTTTCCATCCACTCCGCTGATAAATGATCGATATCCCAACTTGTCGTTCCCCCAAAACACAATCCAAGTGGGAATCCCTTGATAGCGCGTCAATTCCTTCAGGGAAACGGTGGGGTCCTTCACCGGATGCGCCTTCAAGAATGTAGCCGCATCCGCAGTGGCCGATTTGAAGGCTGCATCCGAGTCTACCTGTACTCCTCCCATCGAAAATGGCATGATGTCGCGCGAACCGCTCCAAGGCAGCGGCCTGCCGATGGTAACGCCCTTGTAGATGTCGGGCGGGTGCGCGACAACCGCGTAGGTGAAGGTGCGCCGCTCTTTTTGACTGTCGGAAACGAACTCGGCGGTCCACATCGCCGCCGTTCCATCTCCATTCGCAATTCCCGGAATTTCTTTCGCTTCGAGACTAATGGGCATAATGTCCTTGGCAAAATCGCTGCGCGCTCTCGTATACATCTCCCAATAGGCCGTCTTGCCCGAGACCGGACCCGCCGGCGCCGCTGCAGCCGCCGCCGATTTATCATCGCTCGGAGCGGTCTTCGTATCGCTCGAACAAGCGCCCAACCACAGCAACCCGAACACCGCCAAACCTGGTAAAACAAATTTCCTCATGGTGTTTAACCTTTCTCTCCTCTTAAAGAACTTGCATTACAATCTCTCAAGATTCTATGTCAATTGCCTTCCGGATGCGCGGCCATCTGCCTAGGAATTCGCTAAGCTAGCGATTATGAGGCTTTCCGGCATTACGTTCTTACTCGCCTGTGCTGCGCTTTTCGCCGCCCAGGACCCGTTTGCCAAGCCCGCCGCCGCCCGTGTTTTGCTCTTTGTCCGTACCGATTGCCCTATCACCAACCGCTACGCTCCTGAACTTGACCGCATTGCGCGCGAGTTCGCGCCCCGCGGCGTCGAGTTCTGGCTTGTCTATCCTGATGCGTCCGAAAGCGAATCGGCCATCGCCCAGCACAAATTAGAATACAAACTCCCCGGCACGCCCTTGCGCGATCCGCAACACGTGCTTGTCAGGCGCGCCGAAGCCACCATTTCGCCACAAGCTGCTGTTTTCGACCGCGCTGGCCATCTTACTTATAGCGGCCGAATCGATGATCGCTACGTTGCCTTTGGTAAAGCGCGCCCCGCGCCACGCACTCATGATCTGGAAGACGCCATAGCCGCAACCCTCGACGGCAAACCCATCAACGAAGCGCGTACCCACTCAGTGGGGTGTTATTTGGCGGACGTGAAATGAAGAGACTCCTAAGCATTGTTCCTCTACTCCCGGCGCAGGGCTACGGCCGGGTCAACTGAGGCCGCGCGCTGTGCGGCCAGCCATGCGGCCAGAATTGCCACGACCACGAGTGTCATAATGGCAAGCCCGAGCAGCACCGGGTCGGTGGCGGAAACACCAAACAAAATGCTAGATACATAGGAACGCAGGCTCACACTCGCCATCAATCCGAGCGCACAGCCAACGCCTGCCACCAACATCAGTTCCCGCAAGACGACCGCAAATACTTGCCAGGCCTGTGGGCCGAGCGCCAAACGGACGGCTAACTCGGTTGTTCGTTGCGTCACGTGAAATGACATCAGGCCGTAGAGACCAATTACGGCGATGAGGAGAGCCACTACTCCGAAGAAGCCGGCTAAAAGCGCCAGCAGTCGCTGCGCCGTTGTGAAATTATTGAGGCGTTCGTCTAGCGTCGCTGTTTGTAAAGAATAGTGACGCCCCAGGGAGCGAACGGTGCGTTCGCAACGGTCTTGAGGCTGCCGGGTTCCGCCAAAGTTCGGATGTCCATCAGCGGCGAGTCATAGCCTGACATCTGCAAGAGGGGCCGATAAACAGCCATGGGCTCTACACTCTCCGCCTTCCACAGACTCGCGTTGTTGACTACGCCCACAATGCGGAATTTCTGCTGAATCGTGCGAACACCCCAATAGAGATCTCGGCCCAGCGGGTTCTCGCCGCCAAAGAGCTGATCTGACAGCTTCTTGCTCACCACAGCTACTTCTTGCGAATGCTCGTCGTCACTCCAAGCAAACTCGCGCCCGGCTAAAACTCGCATGCCCATGGTGGCGAAGAAGCCCGGGCCCACGGCTTCGCTAATGGCATATGAGGGGTTCGATTCAGGTGAACGATACGTTGGGAGGCGGTACTCATATTGACTGGCCGGTCCGCCGTCTGAATAACTCACTGAAGCTACGCCGGGAATGCTTTTGACTCGCTCGGCTAGGTCGCGATAATAGGCGCTCCGGTTCTCCATTTTTGCAGCTGCGGATTGGCGAAACAGCAGCATTGTCAACAAGTGATCGCGTTTGAAGCCGGCATCCACTGTATGCAGGCGGACCAAAGTCTTACCGAAGAGGAGAGCGCCGGCTACCAGTACGACTGACAACGCGACCTGGGCCGTGAGCAACATCTTGCCCAACTGCGTGGAACCCCTGTGGACGGATCGCTTGTTCTGCCGCAGGCTGGTGGACGCTTCGGCGCGTGTGGCATACCAGGCCGGAACCATTGCAAATAGCAGGCCTTGTAATAGTCGCCTGAAGCGGTGGCGAGGCCCGCGGTGAAATGGCTGCCATCCACTTCCAGGTTCTCGATGCTGCCGCCGCTCCAGGCAAATAGATCTGAAAGGGCGTCCTCATGGCGAGTCAACTCTTGAAACATCTGCAAACTGAATGGCTCATCGCCGTTCACATTATCGGCGACGGTTGTGGATAGACCAACCAATTGCTCCGGATGAGGCACAGGCAGAGGCCACAGCACGACGGCATTGAGCAAGCTAAAAATAGCCGAGTTCGCACCGATGCCTAAGGCGAGAATGACAATGATAACCGTAGTTGTCCCTGGACTCCGCAAGAGCGTAGATATCGCAAAACGAATATCGCGCAAGAGGTTGGCCATAGGGATAGTATTCCACCTACATACGTCTACTTCGCTCTTGATACCCTCGTGTCTATGCGTTCAGCTCTGCCGCTACCTCCTGTTAGGCGGTCTCGATGAAATACATCCTCGCACTCGATCAAGGCACCACCAGCTCCCGCGCCATGCTGCTTGGCGAAGACGCGCAAGTGCACGGTCTGGCGCAAACACCCTTCAAACAAATTTTCCCGAAGCCCGGCTGGGTAGAGCACGATCCGATCGAGATCTGGTCGTCGCAATTCGGCGTCGCGATTGAAGCGCTGGCGAAAGCGGGCGCCGAGGCTGACTCTGTCGCGGCCATCGGTATCACAAACCAGCGGGAAACCACGATTATTTGGGACCGCAAAACCGGCGAGCCCGTCTACAACGCCATTGTCTGGCAAGACCGCCGCACGTCGGCGTTCTGCGATCAACTGCGCGAACAAGGCCATGGGCCGCTGATTCAACAGAAAACCGGCTTGGTGATTGACGCCTATTTTTCAGGCAGCAAAGTTCGCTGGCTGCTCGACAACGTGCAGGAAGTTCGTGCGCGCGCCGAAAAAGGCGAACTGGCGTTCGGCACGGTGGATAGCTGGCTTATTTGGAAACTCACTGGAGGCGCGCGCCATGTTACCGACGTGACGAATGCCTCGCGCACCATGCTCTTCAATCTGCACACTCTCGAGTGGGATGACGATCTGCTCAAGTTACTGGGTGTGCCGAAATCGCTGCTGCCGGAAGTGGTCTCGTCAAGTGAAGTTTGCGGCACAACGTCGGGCGTGCTGGCAGGCATACCGATTGCGGGCATTGCCGGCGATCAGCAAGCGGCGCTGTTTGGCCAGATGTGCATGCAGCCGGGGATGGTGAAATGCACCTACGGCACAGGTAGTTTCATGTTGCTGAATACGGGTGAGACGCCGGTGATGTCGAAGAACAAGTTACTAACAACGGTAGCTTGGCGTATCAAGGGCCGCACATTCTACGCGCTGGAAGGCAGCGTGTTCATTGCAGGCGCGGTGGTGCAGTGGCTGCGCGATGAACTGCAAATCATCCGCAGTGCAGCTGAAATCGAGGAACTGGCCGCCAGCGTGCCGGATACGGCGGGAGTCTACTTCATACCTGCGTTTTCCGGTCTGGGCGCTCCGCACTGGGATCAATACGCTCGCGGCACCATTACTGGGCTCACGCGCGGGACGAATCGCGCGCATATCGCCCGCGCCGCACTCGAGGGAATCGCCTTCCAAATTGCCGACATCATCGAAGCCATGGAAACCGATTCGGGCGTACCGCTTAAAGAACTGCGGGTGGATGGCGGCGCGGCGCGCAACAACCTACTAATGCAGATTCAGGCCGACGCTCTTGGCGTGCCGGTGACTCGTCCAGCAAATCCAGAGACGACGGTGCTGGGCGCAACATACCTGGCTGGTCTGGCGGTGGGCTACTGGCCGGATCAGGAGACCATTGCCAAACAATGGCAGGCCGAAAAGCGATTTGCCCCGCAGATGGATGACAAAACCCGCAAGGAGCGGCATGCCGGCTGGTTGCGCGCGCTTGACCGCAGCAGGAATTGGGAGACGGCTTAGTTCGTGTCTCACAGTCTCCAGCGGGCAGACATTTTGCGCGAAATTGGTTCCACTGACGAGTGGGATGTTCTTGTGGTAGGCGGCGGAGCTACCGGCTTGGGTGCGGCGGTGGAAGCGGCCTCGCGCGGTTACCGCACGCTGTTACTGGAAGCGCGCGATTTCGCCAAAGCTACGTCCAGCCGCAGTACGAAGCTGGTGCATGGCGGTGTCCGCTATCTGCAGCAGGGCAACGTAAAGCTCGTTCTCGAAGCGTTGCGCGAGCGCGGCCGCATGTTGCGCAATGCTCCGCATCTAGCGCATCGGCGCAGCTTTATCGTCCCTGCCTATGCTTGGTGGGAGTTCCCGTTTTACGGTGTCGGCCTAACCTTGTATGACGTACTGGCCGGCAGCGAGGGACTCGGGCGTTCGCGCATTCTCTCTAAAGATGCCGTTCTGAAGAAACTGCCCACCGTCAAGAGCCAAGACCTCGAAGGCGGCATCCTATATTACGACGGCCAGTTTGACGACGCGCGTTTCGCCGTTACTCTAATGCGTACTCTGTTTGACCACTCTGGTGTGGCGCTGAACTATGCGCCAGTTACGGGCTTGCTCAAGCGGAACGGTGTCATCTGTGGCGTCGTAGCGGAAGACAGGGAGACGGGGACTCGGTTTGAATGCCAGGCCAGGGTTGTGATCAACGCGACGGGCATCTTCTGCGACGACCTCCGCCGCATGGATGAACCGGCTTCGTCGAAGATTCTGGCTGTGAGTCAAGGGAGCCACGTCGTTCTGCCACCCGAGTTTCTGCCGGGCGACTCAGCGCTGATGATTCCGCGCACCTCCGATGGCCGCGTCTTGTTCGCCATTCCGTGGCATAACCGCGTAGTGGTGGGTACCACTGACGATCCCGTGGCCCAAGCCGAGTACGAACCGCGCGCCATGCAAGACGAAAGACAGTTTCTGGTCAGTCACATTGAACGCTACCTGGGACGGCGCCCAGCGCCGCAAGATATCCTGAGCGTTTGGTCGGGTCAGCGGCCTCTAGTGAAACAGTCGGACAAGTCCAGTACTGCCGCGATCTCACGCGACCATACCGTTCTCATTTCGAAATCGAAATTGCTCACCATCACAGGAGGCAAGTGGACCACCTATCGAAAAATGGGAGAAGACGTGGTCAATCGTGCTGCCGCTCTTGCCGGTCTACCGCAAGTTCCTTCGAAGACGGCTGATTTGCAGCTTCACGGTTGGACCGAAAATGGTACCGGCAACGAATGGCAGCAAGTCTATGGGTCAGATTTGCCGCTGCTCTCCGCCATAAATGCCGCTCTCGCGGAACCGCTTCATCCGCGTTTGCCTTTTCAGCAAGTGGAAGTAGTTTGGGCAGCACGCCATGAGATGGCACGGACCTTAGAAGATGTGATGTCACGCCGCACGCGAGCCCTCTTTCTGGATGCGCGAGCGAGCATGGACGCAGCTCCGGTGGTAGCGCGGTTGCTCGCGGAAGAACTCGGCCACGACGAATCGTGGCAACGCAAACAAGTGGCTGCCTTCGATACCGTGGCGGAGCAATATGTGTGGAGTGATTAAATAGCGGAGTACCTTAAATTCCGAAAGGCGGGCTTGCGCCTCTTTTTCTCATATGCACTTTGACGCAGCGGTGTTTGGCGAGTTTGTGGGAACCATGGTCCTTATTCTTTTGGGGAACGGCGTGGTGGGTGGTGTTTTGCTGACCGGGTCGAAGGCCGAGAATGCAGGCTGGATCTGTATTACAACCGGTTGGGCTTTGGCGGTGTTCTGCGGCATCGCGACGGCGCTCGCGTTGGGTGATGCGGACGCGCATCTGAATCCTGCGTTTACCGTGGCTTCGGTCATCATGAGCGGGCGTCCCGAACGCCTGTACACCTATATTCCGGCGCAGTTGCTGGGAGCGCTACTAGGCGCGACGTTGGTGTGGTTGTTTTATCTGCCGCATTTTGCCATCACCGAAGATCCGGGTAAGAAACTCGCGTGCTTTTCAACCGGACCGGCCATTCGCGGATTCGTCCACAACTTTTTTTGCGAAATGACGGGCACGTTCGTTCTAGTATTGGTGGCATCCGCGTTTGGCTCGCGTAGCTTCGCGGCGAATGGTGTGGCTCCTGGCTTGAGCCCGGTGCTGGTAGGCGCACTGGTGTGGAGCATTGGCTTATCGCTGGGCGCTACCACCGGCTATGCCATCAATCCGGCACGCGATTTGGGACCGAGAATTGCCCATGCGCTTTTGCCCATCGCAGGCAAGAGCGATTCGGATTGGAGTTATGGCTGGGTCCCCGTGCTGGGACCCGTAGCCGGTGCTGCCTTGGCCGCTGTTTTTGTGCACGTCAGCGGCATGTAAAAGGGCTGGGTTATTCGCCGGCGCTGGCCCTCAATTTGTCGCGTTGTTCTTTGAGAATAGCCTTGCGGCTGAGCTTGATTTTGTTGCCTTCCAGCGCCAATACCTTCACCAGAATCTGATCGCCTTCGTTCAATTCATCGCGCACATTTTTGATCCGGCTTTCCGAGATTTCACTGATATGCAGCAAGCCATCGGTGCCCGGGAAGATTTCGACGAACGCGCCGAAATCGGCGATGCGCACTACCTTGCCTAAATAGGTTTTGCCCACTTCGGCAACGGCGGCAATATCGGCCACCATCTGCAAGGCTTTCTTGGCGGATTCGCCGTCGGAAGCGAAGATGTTCACCATGCCATCGTCGGTGACGTCGATCTTGACGCCCGTGGCTTCAATGATGCCCTTGATGACTTTGCCGCCGGGCCCAATGAGTTCGCGGATCTTGTCGGTCGGAATCTGCGTGGTGTAAATGCGTGGGGCATAGAGCGATAATTCAGCCCGTGGCTTATCGATAGTGGCCAGCATGATGTCGAGAATCTCAAGCCTGCCCTTGCGAGCCTGCTCGAGCGCCTCTTTCATGATCTTGGTGGTAACGTTGGGAACCTTGATGTCCATCTGCAACGCAGTGATACCCGTTTTGGTACCAGCCACTTTGAAATCCATGTCGCCGTAATGATCTTCGGCGCCCGCGATGTCGGTGAGAACCGCATAATCGTCGCCTTCCAGCACCAGACCCATGGCGATACCGGCCACCGGGGCGGTGATCGGAACACCGGCATCCATGAGCGAGAGCGTGCCGCCGCAGACGCTGGCCATTGAGCTAGAGCCGTTTGATTCGAGAATGTCGCTGACCACGCGCAGCGTGTAGGGGAAAGACTTGTCATCCGGGATGACAGACGAAACGGCGCGTTCCGCCAAAGCACCGTGGCCGATTTCACGACGGCCAGGCCCGCGCATGAAACCCACTTCACCGACGCTGAACGGCGGGAAGTTGTAGTGCAGCATAAATTTCTTTGATGTTTCAGCGAGATCGAACATTTCGATGCGCTGTTCATCGTCTTTGGTACCTAGCGTAGTGGTTACCAGAGCCTGGGTCTCCCCGCGCGTGAAGATAGCGGAGCCATGCGTGCGTGGTAACACCCCGACTTCACAAGTGATCTTGCGAATGGTGTCGAATTTGCGGCCATCGGGGCGGCGGCGGTCTTTCAACATCTCGTCGCGGAAAATGCGTTCCTTCAACACGTCGAACGTTTTCTTGGCTTCCACCTGTTCCGCTTCGTCGGTGAAGAGAGCGATTGCTTTTTCCTTGGCGGCGTCGACCCGAGCATAGCTGTCCAGCTTGCTGTATTTCTCGGTATTCAAGGCATCGCTCAACTCAACGCGCACGGCGGCGGAGATTTTATCGAGCGTCGCCTGATTCACGGCGGGGGGAGTATACACGCGCTTCGTCTTGCCCCCGAGCTTCACCAGCTGGTTAATGCCGTCGGCAATTTTCTTGCAGCAATCATGCCCGAATTCAATGGCATCGAGAACTTCCGCTTCGGAAGCGGAATTGGCGCCCGCTTCCACCATGACGATGCCCTGCTCTGTGCCGGCAACCACGATGTTGAGCTTGGCGTCTTTCGATTCGTCGTACCCGGGGTTCGCTTGGTAGACACCGTTGATGAGGCCGACGCGAACGCCGGCGAGGACGTGATGGAACGGAATATCGGAAATGGCGAGCGCGGCGCCCGCACCGATGATGGCGAGCACGCTTGGATCGCGCTGCGGATCTGCCGAGAGAACCATGGCAATGATCTGCGTTTCACAACTGAAACCTTCAGGGAAAAGCGGCCGCACCGGACGGTCAATCAGGCGGCTGGTGAGAATTTCCTTCTCAGAAGGGCGGCCTTCGCGCTTAATGAAACCACCGGGGAACTTCCCGGCGGCGTATGTGTACTCGCGGTAGTCCACCGTGAGAGGGAAGAAAGCGGCGCCGGGTTTGGGCTGCGGATTAGCGCAAGCACTCACCAGAACCACTGAGTCTCCCGAACGAACGACAACAGACCCATTGGCCTGTTTGGCAATTTTTCCGGTCTCAATCGAGACCTTTGACCCGTGCAGGTCTATTTCAACAATATGCGACATTTACTTTTCCCGATGCGCGATCCGCATCAAACCTTTTCTTTGCACGTTGCCGGATCACTTCCGGACGTGCGGATCATTCACGGGATTAAGAAGAGAACTTAGAGTTCTGTGGGGACTGCTTACCGAAGCAGTGTGGCGCGGGTTAAGAATGACTACGCCGAATGGGCCGAGCCAAAACCGCGCTGCCTTTAGAGATCGTACTAGCGGCGGATGCCCAGACTTTGAATCAAAGTCTTGTAGCGTTCTGGACTGCGGTCCTTCAAATACTTAAGCAGCCGGCGGCGCTGGGACACCATCACGAGCAAACCGCGCTCGGAGTGATGATCCTTTTTGTGCCCTTTCAGATGCTCGGTGAGGGACGAAATACGCTGACTCAGAAGAGCTACCTGGACCTCTGGCGAGCCGGAGTCCGTTTTATGAATCCGGTACTTCGTGATTACTTCTGTCTTTCGTTCAACTGCCAGAGCCATGCTAGAAACGATACTCCTCGTCTTTACCTTAATCTCGATTTTATCTCCTAAATGGTAGCACAGTCCCGTATGACAGTTTCATTTCAGCGAACTTAACTCATCAACTCCATCAACTCGGGGACAGCCCGCACGTTTCCATATTTCCTGCGAACTTCCCCTACCAATCCGCGCTACCCTACCATGCCAAAAATGCCCCGCGCCGTGCTCCCGGAAGTCGCCCATCATCTCACCCAACGCGCCGTCGCCCAACAGGACGTCTTCCTCTCCGACGCCAATCGCGAAGTCTACCTCCGCCTGGCCGCGCAAAGCATGCACGATTTCGGTGTGCGCGTCTTAGCGTATTGCCTCATGACGAACCACGTTCACTGGGTGGTCATCCCGGAGCATCGCCAATCCCTCTCGCGCGCCTTTGGCTCGCTGCACGGCCGCTATGCGCAACATATGAATGCCAGCCTCGCGCGCCACGGCCACTTCTGGCAGAACCGCTTCTTCTCCTGTGCTTTGGATGAAGCGCACACGTGGGCGGCGCTCCGATACGTAGAACGTAATCCCACCCGCGCCGGCTTGGTCGACCAAGCAGAGGACTGGTCCTGGTCCAGCGCGTCCGCAAGGCTGGGTGCCGCGGCAAACGGGCCGATTCCGTTAGAGCTATCCGCCTGGCGCGCACAGTTCGATGCGGGACAATGGCGGCTCATGCTCTCGGTCGACACCATGGCCGAGGCGGAAAACCGGCTCCGAGCCATTACCTACACGGGACGCCCTGCCGGCGACGATTCGTTTGTAGCAATGGCCGAGGCGGCTCTGAAGCGGGAGCTTTCCCCAGGCAAGAGCGGCCGCCCGAAGAAAGTCGTGCCGGATCATGGCCGGGAAGGTACGCTGTTTGGCGAGGTAGGAATCTGAGCAATAATACGGAAACATGCGGGCCGTCCCCCAGTTCCCCCCCAAGTTTCCGAGTTTAGTTGTTTAACCTTCTAGACACACACTCGACGTGCCCTTTCGAGAATATCTTCGTCGCTCAGTTACTTATTATGCGGATGCGCAGTGAGGCACATGGACCCATAAGCGCTAAGATAAGGCCGCAGCACAGCGGAGGAGCCGCCCGATCATGAAAACCGTTGCGAATGAGGGGATAAACGAGCGGCGAATCGGCAGATGTCGAGCCGCGACTAGGGGTAATCCAAGGCAGAGTCTTCAAGGACGGCTGCCTGCTCCGGTTGAAATCCCAGATTTACATCCAGCACGCGCACAATCTCAAGGTTGTGCGTTTACGACAAAGTGGCGGATCAGCGTTGCGAGCCGACTTATTGGGACTTATCACGCGATCTGACAGATCTCGCCTCCCGAAGACGAACAGCGTGCGTCAAGCCTCCGAGATAGGAGGATCCGCCTCTGCTCCACCGAAGCTGCGAAACAAAGCCACAACACGATGGGGAGCATCCGGCGCATAGAACATCTCTGTGTTTGCCATTGTGTCAGCCGTCATGTGCTGCATCCGAGCAAACATAGCCGCCTCATATGTTGCAATCGCGCGCGAGGACGACTCTTCGCTGAGGAGAAGCTTAGACAGCTCCAAGGCGTCAAGCATTGCCATGTTCACACCTTCGCCTGCGTACGGTGGCATTACGTGCGCTGCGTCGCCGATCAACGTGGCGTTCGGCTTCGGCTCCCAATGCTGATTCGACGGGCAAACGAGTAGCGGACGCCAGACCATCGACACGGCTTCTCTGAAGAGCGGGTCCCACAGATCACCCCATCCCTCGAAGTTTACGTGGAACCATGCCACACGCTGGTCCGGGCCGCTTGCCTCTTCGAGGGTCTGCCTCGCGGTATCGTCATGCGTCTTCAATCCCGCATAAATCAGCACGCTGCCTTCAGGCTTGGTTCCCATGCCGATCGTTCTTTCGCCTCCGAGAGCGATTAACGCCGAGCCGCCGAGGAGATCCCACAACTTCGGTATAGTCTGCTTTGCCGCAGGAACGAGGCCCTCTACGAGCGACACCCCGACGTACTCCGGCCGGATGGGAGTAACCAGCTCACGCAAGCGAGAGTTCGCGCCGTCACTGCCGATGGCTATGTCGGCCAGTGCCGTCTTCCCGGTGGCGAAACGTAGTAGCACCTGCTCGCCCTGCATCTCCGCCGAATCGAGCTTGCAGTCCCACTCCACGGTGGCGGGTTGAAGCGAGTCGAGCAGAAGATCGCGCAGCGGTCCGCGCTCGATCTCCGGCCGCTTCCCGGCACCAGACATCCGGCGCGGATGATCGTGAAGAATCGCTCCGTAAGCGTCGGTAAGGCGAAGACGATCAAGGTCAGGCCGATGGTTGACCCAGAAGGCATCGATCAAACCGGCAGCTTCCAGCGCGGCCAGTCCAGAGTCCTCGTGGAGGTCTAATGCGCTGCCCTGGATGCGCGCACTGCGGCTCTGGTCACGCTCATACACTGACACCTGCGCACCGCTTTGCTGCAGCAATCGGGCCAGCGTCAGCCCGCCTGGTCCCCCACCGACTATGGCGATCTTCTTTCCTTCAACGGCACTCATACATACCTTCCGAATCGTTGATACTCCGAGGCGCGCCGACCGTCAGGTACTCGGCTTCTTCATCGTCGCACCGGTCTGTCGGTCCTTCCAAATGCGCTCAAGTCCACCGATTCACTTTGACGGTTTGTCGGCTCTGGTGAGAACTGCTCCAGATCGGCAGGCTCCTGAAAAATAGCGCCGCCCTCGTCGCAAAGGGTCTAGCAATCGAGGTTGGCACCGTGGACCAAGGCGCGAGGAGTCAAGCGGGCCGAAGGTTCCGGCCCGTATCTTAGCGCTTATGG
>PMSX01000233.1 GCA_003167495.1 Bryobacterales bacterium
TGGTGTCTGACCCCTTTAAGACGCCACCGGGAGGAGCCCTGGATGGCGTCGATTGCATTCTTGTGATCGACACCGGTCGGAACTCTATTTTGTCGGCTCCTTAACGCACGCGAAGTTTTCGGCGGCGTTTGTGTCTCCCTGGCCCTTGTATTGGGCGACCCCTGGGTACGCGCATAGCGGTCGCGTCAATGGTATCCCGTCAGTCTTGGTCTTGGGATCGGCGCCGATCTTGCCGCTGGCGATTAGTTTGTCCGGAGCGACGCCCTGCGTGACCCATCGATCGAGCGCCAGGAGGATATCGTTGTCGGCGTCGTCCGGCTTGGCATTGAGAGACGCAAGTTCATCGTTGCCAAAGCTGACAGCACCCGGGCCGCCGGTGCAATGCTGCATGGCGGGAACCATGAACAGGCGGTAGAACGCCTGGATGTCCTTCGGCGTCGCGGAACGCGGATCAGGGTAGCGCTCCATAAATGTCCGGACCTTTTCGTAGAAAGCGATCGAGTCTCGCGGAGCAATGGCCGCATCGCCCCACCCGTGGTACTGAATCAGTTTTCCGCCACGATCGCGGAAACTGCGCAGGTCGGGGTTATCCGAGTTGAGGATGGACCCGGTCTTCTCATCGGCGAGGCGCAGGTCGCGGTCGAAATCCATCGTATGCCAGTCCCAGTGTGGGTCTTCGTGCACCGCACCCGAGTAGAAGCTGTTTCCAAAGAGCGAATGCGCGGAGATGCCCACAATCCAGATCGACCAGCCGCCCGCTTCGGCCTCAGTACCAGGTTCATAGCCGGGGTAGATCTGTTCTCCTGTCTTGGGATTCTTCGGGCCGGCGTAAATCTTCTGGAGCGTCTCGATCTGGGGCTGGGTCAGACAATCCGCACTCGGCGCACCGTGGCACAGAAGTACAGCCGGATCGAAATGGCATCGCCGCGGATCCTGAATTAGGCCGTCCTTGACTCCATCGAGCGCATCGCACGAGGCCAGTGCGGCTTTCTGGATTGCTGGGAGCTGCTCGGGCGTGATTTTGCTCTCGGGCTTGCCGTTGAGCGCAATCTCGTTCCATACGAAGCCGGTGAAGTGATGGGTCCAATGGTTGGCAGGCGCGCCGGCGATGATGCCATCGAAGTCCTCCGGAAAGCGCTCGGCTTCCATGAGCGCTTCGCGTCCGCCGTCGGAACAACCGGAAAAATACGCATGATCAGAGGGCTTGCCATAGTAAGCCTCCAGGATCGCTTTCGAAAGGGTGGCCGTCTCGTGCAGGGACCGATAGCCGAAATCGATGAGCTTCTCCGGATGACCAATGGCCCAGCTTGCGTCGGGCATGATGCCCTGGGTTCGATGACCATCATCAGTGGCGGAGACGGCGTAGCCGCGGGCGAGGGGCGCCACGAGAACCGCCGGCTGAATGGAGCCCGCCCACCCCCCATTGCCGCGCTGCATGTATTTGCCATTCCAGACATCTTTGGGAGGCAGCCACAGAGTGAAATCAATCTCCGAATCCACAGTGGGACGCGCGATGGCGGTCACTTCACAGTGACGCGGAATAGTGAAATCGGGCACTTTGAATGGCGTTCCTGGTGGTGCCTTCAGGGGAGCGGGTTCCTGCGCTGCAGCGCTAACAACCGTGGCGTGATCAAGCTTCAGGTCTTTAAGTGACTCGCAGGTCTGCTGTGCAATTGTTAAGCCGGGACTCGCCAGCACAAAGGCACACGCTGCAGATAGAAAAGTATTCAATGGACGCATGGTGTCGTTCTCCCGAATTTCGTTCTCCCACGTTGCATCCTCCGATTTGAGAACCATTCTTCCACATGCGGGTTCGAGATGATTAGTGATTTCGCCTGAGACCCAGGACTAGCGGCCGCCCCTCTACCGCCCTACTCCTTCGGCGAATTCTTCACGAAGTCCAAAATGTCAAACTTTCGTACTTCGCGGTGCGGAAAAAAGCTATCCACCGCCGCCTTCTCATCCTCGAAAATCCGAAACACTGTCGCCAGCTTGGTGAGAATCAGCAGTTCCGCGCTGCGCTTCGATAAATTCATTAAAGCCAACCCGCCCCCTGCCTTGCTCAGCGTGGAATGAGCCGCCACCAATGTACCCAAGCCGGAACTGTCGATATAGTCAACACCTTTCAAATTGAGAATCACATTGCGGCTTTCACCGCTTGCTGCTTGTTGCCCGCGTTCCCGCAAAGCGCCCGCCGATTCTCCCGCCACAATCCGTCCCTGCAAGTCGAGAATCAGAATTCCTTCCACTTCCCGTTCGTCGATCGCCAGCGCCATTTAGCCCCCTAAAATTGATCTTGCCCGTATTGTAATGCAATTCTTTCCCAATCTGGCCTCAGGAGGGGTAAAGTAAGTACTTGGCACTAAAACTACGTGGAAGAGGTTGGCGTCTTCTAACGAGCGCGTTCTTGGCGCTGCCAATGGTGGCTGCCGATCTTCCCGAACACCGCATCACCAACATTTTCCAGCCTCTCGCCACGCCGGCGGAATCCGAAAAAAACATTGCCCTGCTTGTCTTCGCCATTACCGGCGGAATCTTTGTC
>PMSX01000118.1 GCA_003167495.1 Bryobacterales bacterium
CTAACCGCGTCCATCGGCTCGGCTACTTGGAAGTTCGGCCGCCTAGAAGGCTTCGGCCGCTTCAAGGTCCAAGATTATGCAAACCGAGACACCCAGCGAGGAGCTGAAGTGAAGGTGTCGGCACCAACCGCAGGTACAAATGATCGGACGGATGATTGCGCCTCCGGCGCAGATGATGTTGCCGTGCCGGCCAAAGTTTTTCCCACCCCTCAAACATGCTACAGATGGGATCTCCAGTGCCACACCTGTACTGTTGCACGGCCCCGCGTGGCCAGGTAGCAAGCAAAGGCTAAGTTCTCGGGGTCGCTCGTTCCTCCGTGCTTCGGCTAATCACGTGGTCGATTTCGCGGCAATCCCGCGTCCTCTCTCCCGATCAAACAATACTCGCACCGCCCGAAGGCGCGCGACTGGACCAACTTGCGGACTCCTTCAGGCCAAGTCACTGCTGGGCGGCGGCAAGGATTTGGCGAGCGCGAGCCTTAGCTATACGGAGAATATGTTCTAACTCTGTGAAGTGCTCCAGCTCGGATGCCTGCTCGGGAGTCAACTGGTCTTGCTTCGCCAATTCGAGCCATTCCGGTGCGCGTTTTTGCGCGCCCGGTGAGGGTTTGAAGTCGACAATTTCTAGATAAACCGGATTACTCGCCACGGTCATTCCTTATCATCCAACACAATGCATGTGCTTGTCACGGTCATCTCTGACCTGCTTAGCCTGAACCAAAACGCCTGCCCGGTCGTTCCCAACACCCTAAATCGCAAATTCGAACCCACCAAGTTCGTTTCGTAAAATGACTATTATCCACCCTCCCTGGAGGAACCTTTCCCGTCGTTTGCCACGTTCACTTGGCCCATCACACCCTTTCCGCTTTTTTTATCTCCCACCTAATCAACAACTTCCCCGAAAAACCCTCATACCCTGCACGCCCATCCTGTCAAACTCAAACCGAAAGCGAGAACTCGATGTTACACCTCCTTCGTCAAAATAAATCCGCCAAGCATGGCCCAAACGCAAACAGCTTCTTCCCCGTTCGCCCCAACTTGGCTTCGTATTTTCAACTCAGGCCGCCCCAAATTTCACCCGCAAACAAAGACCCCAAAATCAGCCAAAAAACCAATCCGCCAGAAGTCTCTCCGCCGGTCTCAAACACCCGGCAAAACAACCGGCAAAAACGACTTGTCCGCTCCGCCAAAAACGAGACTTTTTACCGCGTCTGCCTATATATTTTAAGGGACGGTAAAAACTCCCCCAAAATCGCCCCTCTCGCAACCGGCAAAAATCGCGGCAATCCGCGCCCCTGCGGAACCCTCCTTTCGAAGCGAAACCCGCCTCACCCGCCCCGGCCGTTCAAACGCATGCTATTGTCAAAATCAAGTCTGGAATCGAGCCATGTCGACTACCGTTGAAACAGAATTCACCGTTGCAACGCAGAAAGCGTCTTTCGCTTCTCTCGCTCTCGACTGCGGTGTGACTCTGCGTCAAGTCGACGTAGCCTACGAAACATACGGCACCCTGAATACCGCGCGCGACAACGCTATTCTCGTGCTGCATGCATTCTCGGGTGATGCGCACGCCGCTGGCATCAGTAAGGAAACCGGGCAGCCTGGGTGGTGGGCGCCCATGATCGGCCCCGGCTTGGCGTTCGATACCAATCGCTATTTCGTCATTTCCTCAAACGTTTTAGGCGGTTGCCGCGGCACCAGCGGCCCCAGTTCCATTGATCCGAGCACCGGCAAGCGATACGGCGCTACTTTTCCGGTCATCACCATCAACGACATGGTCCGCCTGCAAAAAATGTTGGTAGATCACTTAGGCATCCAGCGCCTCTTGGCCGTAGCGGGTGGGTCCATGGGTGGCATCCAAGCGCTCGCCTGGACTGTGATGTATCCCGATTCCGTCGCGGCCGCGATTCCCATTGCATGCACTGCCAGGCACAGCGCCCAGCAAATCGCCTTCAACGAAGTGGGGCGCCAAGCCGTGATGGCCGATTTGGACTGGGCCGAAGGAAATTATTACGGCGCCAATCCCCCATCGCGTGGACTCGCGGTCGCGCGCATGGTCGGCCACATCACTTACATGAGTGACGCCTCGATGCGCCAAAAGTTCGGCCGCCGTTTGCGTGACAAAGATGCCTTCGGTTTTGACTTTTCGGCCGATTTCGAAGTCGAGAGCTATTTGCGCCATCGCGGCAGTCAGTTTGTCACGCGTTTCGACGCCAACTCCTATCTCTACATCACAAAGGCGATGGATTACTTCGATCTGGCTGCGGGCCACGCCTCCTTATCCGCCGCCTTCGAGCGCACCAAGGCGCGCTTTCTTGTCTTGAGTTTCACCTCAGACTGGTTGTATCCCACTTATCAATCGCTTGAGGTAGTCAGTGCCCTGCGCACTCGCAATATCGACGCCGCCTTTTGTGAGTTGACCTCAAACTACGGTCACGATGCGTTTCTGGTAGAAACCAAAGAGCAGAGTGAGATGATCACCGGCTTCCTTAAGAGCGTGCAGGAAGGCACTTCCACCGCGCAAGCTCGTCCTCCCGCTGATGTGAAAGCTTCCATCAGTGCGCGCCAGGATTACGCCATGATGGCGGAAATGGTCGAGCCCGGGTCGCGCGTTCTTGATCTCGGGTGCGGCGAAGGCGAACTCCTGGCTTGGCTGAAAGAGAAAAAAGGTGTGAGCGCGCAGGGCGTCGAGATTGATCCGGACAAGGTCCGGCGCGCCATTTCGCGCGGCGTTTTGGCTTACCAAAGCGACATCGAGCACGGCTTGGCCGATTACCCGGACGGCACCTTTGATTTTGTGATCCTCAGCCAGACTTTGCAAGAGATGCGCTACCCGCTCAAAGTCTTGCGTGAGATGTTGCGCGTTGGCCGCCACGTGATTGTGGCGTTCCCCAACTTTGGCCATTGGACCACCCGGCTCTCGCACTTATTCACTGGCCGTTCGCCGCGTACTCAATTGTTCCCTTACGATTGGTACGAATCACCGAATCTCCACTTCCTCACCATCTACGATTTCGTACTGCTGTCCCGCGCGGAAAATTGGACTATCGAGCGGCAGATCTTTCTACGGAATGATCGCCAAGTGACTAAACTGCCAAATCTACTGGCGGAAGTGGGGGTTTTTTCTATCCGTCGCGGTTCCTAGCCCACTCGCATTCGCGCTATACTCACGAAAACCCATGAAACGATCACACGTGTGCCTATTGATTCTTGCCGGCTTGGCCGTCGCGTTTGGCCGGCAATTTTCGTCCGTGCCCGAACAAGGGCGCTCGATGACGGTCACAAAATACGGAATCGTGGCCGCGCCGCAGTTCTTAGCCGCACAAGCGGGCACGGAAATCCTGCGCGCTGGAGGTAACGCCATAGACGCAGCTATTGCGGCCAACGCCGTCATGGGTGTAGTTCAACCCTATGTGAATGGCATGGGAGGTGATCTCTTTGCTGTGGTCTACGAAGCCAAAACAGGTAAGCTGTACGGACTCAATTCGAGCGGCTGGACTCCTAAAGCCCTCACCATCGAATATTTGCAGGAGCACCACATCGACAAGATCGACCCCATCGGTGTTCATACCGCTGACGTCCCCGGATGTGTCGCGGGGTGGGATGCGTTGCAGCGCCGTTTTGGCACATTGCCTCTCAAGCAGTTGCTAGGACCAGCGGTTTTCTATGCGGAGAATGGCTTCCCGCTCGCGGAGAAAAACGCCCGTTATTGGCTCAGCAAAACTCTCTTGAAGCAGCCTGGCTACGCTGATACCTATTTGCCGGGAGGTAAAGCGCCTGGCTTGGGAGATGTGTTCAAAAACCCCGCGCTCGGTGAATCTCTGCGGCAAGTAGGCGCGCATGGAAGGGATGCCTTTTATAACGGCAAACTCACAGAGGTGATGGTCGACTTTTTGCGTGCGCAAGGCGGCACGCACACTGTCGAAGACTTCGCCAGCTATCAGCCCGAGTGGGTTGAACCAATTTCAACCACCTATCGCGGCTGGAAGGTCTACGAACTGCCTCCGAATGGGCAAGGCATCGCCGCGCTATCCATGCTCAACATCATGGAACATTTTCCGCTAGCTACTTACGGGCACAATTCAGTCGACGCACTGCACGTCATGATTGAAGCAAAGAAACTGGCCTATGCCGACATGGTTCATTACGTCGGCGATCCGCGCTTCACAAAGGTGCCTGTCCCCCGGATGCTTTCGAAAGATCTGGGAGCAGAACGCGCCAAGCTGATCAGCATGGACCATGCCGCTTGCCAGGTTGCACCTTCGCAGATTACCGAGGAACTGAGCGCGCGCGGGCATTCGACAATCTATCTTTCCACCATCGATAAAGACGGCAACATTGTGTCACTCATTCAGAGCAATTACGCCGGCTACGGAACGGGCATGGTCGCGCCCGGAGCTGGCTTCTCATTCCACAATCGGGGCGCGGGTTTCGATCTGACTCCCGGCAAACCGAATTCCCTTGCCGGACACAAGCGGCCTCTCCACACCATCATTCCTGCATTCATGGAGAAAGATGACATCCATATCGGTTTCGGCATCATGGGAGGTTGGAACCAAGCACAGGCCCATGCGCAGTTTGTGGCAAACGTGGTCGATTATGGAATGAATGTGCAAGCCGCGTTGGAAGCCGCCCGTTTCACCAAAAGCACGTTTGATGGCTGCGATGTCCAGATGGAAGAGCGCATCCCAGTAAGTGTCCGTGAGGAACTCGTAAAGCGAGGACACGAGCCCAAAGTCCTGGAGCCATTCTCTTTTACCGTAGGTCAGGGAGAAGCAGTCATGCGAGACGCCAAACGCGCTGTCAATTTCGCCGGAGCCGATCCCCGCAGCGACGGAGCAGCCATTCCGCAGGGTCCGCCCCTCACACTCGACGGGCACTGAGCTTACGATTAAGCGTTTCTAGAAATAGCTCTTCATTCTCAAGCTCGAACTCGATTTCGAGCCAGTAAAGATTCAGCGGTGCTATTGCCGATTCAAGATGACTGGGGCAGTTAATTCGGTCCTTCTCCGTGGTCACTAATATCTCGGCGCCGTTCTCTTTTGCTTGTTGCGCAATGGAAGCAAGTTCGATGGGCTTATAGTTGTGGTGATCCTCGAAAGACCAACGAAATACAATTTCGAGTCCAAGCGATTCGACAGTCGACCAGAAGTTTTGAGGATTGCCCAGCCCGCAGAATGCCGCCACGCGCTTGCCCGGCAGCGAAGGCAACGACTCGCCAGTGCAATAATCTCGCCACGCGCGCGAGACCAGGCGGGTGCGGAAAGCGGGCGCGCTTGGGTTGTAATCGCGTAGACGTTTCTGAATAAAATCGAAGCGCAGATCGTTCTCGGCGCGCGTCACAATGAACGCGCCCGCGCGGCGCAGAGCCGATAGTGGCTCACGCAAACGCCCTAAAGGAACCAGATCCTCTCGGCCGAAGGGGTCAAGACCGTCAATGATGACGACATCGAAGTCGCGATCGAGCCGGGCGTGCTGAAAACCGTCGTCGAGCAACAACACATCCGTAGCCGGGAATTGGCGCAGCAGAATTTGCGCCGTCTCATAGCGTTTTGCGCCAATGCCAAGAGGAACGATGCCGGCTCGCAGAAAGATCTGCGCTTCGTCGCCCGTCATAAGTGGAGAGACTTTGGCGCCTGGCGGCAGAACTATACTGTCCGCGGGAAAGCGGCGGCCATAGCCGCGAGTCAGAATAGCCGGCGATTGGCCGTGAGCCTTGAGCACCGCGGCAAGGTAATTGGTAAACGGCGTTTTGCCCGAACCCCCAACCGTAATGCCGCCGACACTGATAACCGGCGCGGGCAGCGGAAGCAGCCCCGCCGCGCGGCGTTCCGACCCGCTGCGTTTAAAATTGCCACCCCACTTCCAGAGCAGCGCCAACGGAGTTAATAACGAACGGGCAATAAAACCGCGAGGCTTACGCCAGCATGCGGTGTGATAGATCGGCCACAACCGCTCGGCAATGGTTTGCGAGACTCCCTGCTGGCTGCGGACAAACTGCTGCGCGCGTTTGCCCAAATCCGCAGCGCGCCGCGGATTTGTCAACAGATCGCGAACGGCCGGAAACAAATCTTGTTCACCCTGAATTTGCAGCAGCGCATTGTGTTCCAGAAAATCGCGAGTGATGACCTCAAAGTTGTGCATATGAGGTCCAACCACTACCGGAACACCCGCCGCGCCCGCCTCAATGACGTTATGCCCGCCGCGAGGCGCGAGAGAGCCGCCCACAAAAACAACATTCGCCAACGAGTAGAGCCCAGCCAATTCGCCGATGCTATCAAGAAGAAGGATACCCGGCAGCGCGAGCGGCGACTCTTTCTTTAGTTCAGTGCGCCGGAGAAACGGCACGCCGGAAGCAGCCAATTTGCGGGCGACTTCCGGAAAACGCGCCGGCTGACGAGGAGCCAGGATGAGCAGCAGCTTCGGGAAGTCGAGCGCAAGTTTCCGGAACGTGTCAATCACAATGCGGTCTTCATCCACAGAGTGGCGGGTGATGCTGCCGCGCTCATTCGGTCCCGTCGTAGAGGCAGCAATCCAAATTTGTTCGGCCCCAAAGGTGGGCAGCGCCGATGGCGAGGGAGCACTCGCCGCTTCGTACTTCAGATTGCCGAGGATGGAGAGGCGCTGTGCCGGCACGTCGAGTTGGCTATAGCGGTCAAAGTCAGTGGGGCTCTGTACAATCACACAATCGGGAAGTTTGAGGATGGGCGCAAAAAACCATCGAAACGAGTGATACTGCGGCCAGGTTCGATCAGAGATGCGTCCGTTGACAATGGCAAGGCGAACGCCGCTGCGGGTAATTTCAGAATAGAGGTTGGGCCAGATTTCCGTTTCGAGGACAATCACTAGAGCCGGGCGTAGCGTGCGAAGAACCCGCCGAACACAAGAGGCAAAATCAACGGGCGCGTAGAAGATGCCGTCCACCAATTCCGCCGCTTGACGAACAGCCGCCTTACGGCCGGCAATGGTCGCTGTCGATACGTAAAAAGGAATGCCGGGTTGCTGGGCGCGGAGCGTCCTGATCAGCGGCAGGGCGGAAGCAACTTCTCCCACGGACACGGCATGCAACCAAATGGCGCCGGGCTTCGTCCGAGAGAAAGATTGGGGCAAAAAGCCGAGGCGTTCGAGAAAATGGGCGCGATAGGCGGGGCGAAACAGAACGCGCCCAAAGTAATAGCAGAAAATCAAAGGGAACGAAGAGTATTGAACTAGACGGTAGAGGAGGAGGGCGCGCGTGATTCGAGGGACTCGCTTCTTGTTTCTGAGTATAGCGTTGATGGCCGCGCTTTTGTTGGCCGCACCTTGGAGCGACGATAAACCGTTTCAAGCGGGCAAGGCCGCCGACTATGCGCACCAGACGTCGGAGCAAGTGCTAGCCGGGGCCAAAGCGTTTGACAATGCCGACCTGGTGACGGAAGCTTTTGGAAAAAAGGTGGATCTGTTGAAGTATGGCGTGCTGCCGGTTTTGGTGGTGGTTGAGAATAAACGCGATAAGTCGATTGACCTGAAAGACCTGGAAGTGAGCTTAGTGGCGACAGACGGCCGGCATGTGGCGCCCGTGAGCCCCGATGACCTTCCGCTTGTTGCAAAAGACGGCCGGCGGCGGCCGAAACAACCCGGCGAGGGTATCCCATTGCCGCTGCCGCAGAAAAAGAACCCGTTAGCAGACCCGGTGATTGGCGCACGCGCGTTTGTTTCAAAGATGCTGCCCCCTGGAGATTCAACCAGCGGCTTCTTTTATTTTGAGGCGCAGGCCGAGGTGGGAGACAGCATCTATCTCAGTGGCATGAAAGACGCGCGCAGCAGAAAAGAGATTTTGTACTTTGAGTTTCCCCTCAAGAAGGATGACGGAAAAGTGAACTGAGACGCTACGCCAAAAGTACTTCGTGCCCTAGCCTGCTCAAGAATTTTGCAGAAAGCCAAGTGCGAAAGCGCTGAATCGGCGAGCGTCCCCCGGGCTTGCCAACAACTACGATGCAATGGGGCGGCAGCAGCGAGCGCCAACCATCGTGATCGTCGCGCGTGTAAACGATGAGAACCTTTTGGATTGAGCATGTGATGCCCGATTGCGACACCGCGCCCTTGATTTGCGACACAAGAGCGCTCCGATTGACGGACGGACAATTCAGCGGGAGCGGATAAGGGACCACCTGAGCGGCGGCGATAAGAATCTCTCCACCTAGACCCGCTACGAAGTCCGCTGCGGTCCGAAGCGCAGCGGCAGTCGTATCCTGACCATTGAAGAGCACGAAAATCTGTAAACGCCGGACTGTGGAAGAGTGGCTCTCACGAGTCGCGATACGGGGCGATGGAAAGAGTGGCACGACTCCAGACTAAGGCGCTTTGCATAAATAATTCATAAGCAAAGCCTATGGAAACTACAAGGGTTTTCGCCCATTCGCGAGACGTGGCGTCGAGATTTCTTCCCGAACCACGCTGAGAAAGGCTGTCATCGTCGGCGAGATCCGTTTTTGTTTGTGCCAGGCAACCTGGGTAGCCATCGTGAGGTCTGGGCCGGCCCAAGGCAGCGAAACCAGCGAACCCTTCGCCAGTTCCGCCTCTAGCGTGATGAGTGGCAGAACCGCAATCCCCATACCCAGAGCGGCGCACTGCTTGATGGCCTCAACGCTGTCGAAGTCGATTACACTGTGCGGAATCACGCCGCTCGCGGCAAGCGCCTTCTCAAACTTGACGCGGTATGAGCAACCATGTTCGGTGAGAAGAAAGGTCTCATCCCTCACGTTGTCCGCCCGAATGCTTTTGCGGCCCGCCAGCGGGTGTCTCGGTGAGGTGGCCAGCGCCATCGGTTCGGGCGCGATGTCTTCAACCACCAAATTCCGCTGTTCTATCAGGTCACCGATCAGAAAAGCAAAGTCAACTTCTCCACGAGCTATCTGTTGCGGGACTAACGCTGAAAAGAGCGGCAGGAACGAGAGTTCCACTCGCGGGAATTTCTGCTGAAATCTTCGCAGGACTTGAGGTAGACGGTAGGCCACTACCGACTCGGGGCTGGCGATTGAAAGTTTTCCGCTGGGCTCTTGGGATTCTGTGGCGATACTCTGCGCCTCTCGCAATAGACGCAGCACCTGATCTGCGTATGGCAGCACTCGGTGACCAGCGTCGGAGAGCCGAACTTTCTTGCCAAGGCGCTCAAACAGCGGAACACCCAGCTCCGTTTCGAGTGCGCGAATTTGCGTCGTAACGTTCGACTGCACGCAATGCACGCGGGCCGCCGCGCGGGTGAAGTTTAGCTCCGCCGCTAATGCTTGAAAGATTTCGAGCTGTCTGATTTCCATCTCTGTAAGTGATTGTTGCTATTCCGACAATGTATTGGACTGATTGTAGCAAAGCGCTTAGGATCGAGGCATGAATGCTTTCGGGCTCGCAACTATCGTGGCCATCGTTGGGGGTATTTTGAACGGCGATTCGTTGATTCTACAGAGCGAAACACCATTGCCTCCTGGATTAGCGGCAGCAGTAAAGCGAGAAATGGCCCTGTCGGAAACCTGGGAACAGCGGGAATCGCCTCTCCTCGTGGTGATTCATGGAGTTTGCCACATACCTATGCCCTGGCAGGAAGGCCACATTGAACGGCCACTCGGTTGGGTAAACAAAGTGGATGGGCAAATCTTATCGATCATTCACATTGATTGCTCGCGAATCGGCTTGGCGTTACGGCGAATCGTTATCGATCCGACATCCACCGATACTCTCGAGATGTATGCGCGTGCCATCGCGCGCGTCATCAGGCACGAACGACGGCACGTCCTGTTGAACACTTCAACTCATGAGAAGGCGGGAGAAAACAAATCTTCATTGCGGGCAGACGAGCTGGCAGCGCCGGATTTTCGCAGAGCATTCCACTAAAGTGAGCGCAAGAAATTGATCAGATCCTGCTTTTGTCGCTCGGAGTAACCGATGGCGTAGCGACGATCGTAGAAATCGACGACATCCTTCAACGTTCCGGCAGAACCATTTGAAAAGTATGGCGCACGAGCGGCTAGGCCACGGAGTTGCTGCATGACGATAGCGCCGACATCAGAGCATTTACCAGTGATCAGAGCACGGCCGGGGTCTTGGCTATAGATCACGCGGCCATCCGCATCACATGTGATACGGAAGAGTGGGAGATCGGCCGTATTAATCGCGTAGAGCTGATTAGTGGTACCAATGTCCATCGCTCTCGTAGATCCCGCGGCGTGACAGGTGGCGCAGCGGTCCGCAAACAGTTCGCTGCCACGCGCAGCGGATGCCCGGAACGCGAGCTGCACATCTGCGGCATCGGGCTTGTTCCAAAGTCCAAAAGAAGACGGAGCCGCAATCTCTCCGCTGAAACGTTGCGCGCGGCCCGCCGCCAGGTTGTCCGGTCCGAGCGCGGCGGGACCTCTTTTTTCTGTGAGGAGTCCACCGCGATCATCGGCACTCTGCGCGGCGAAGAGCTGCATTTCAAAATCGACAATCTGGTGAAGCTGCGCGTCCGTGGGATTCGCTTGGGCTTCTTCATGCACCAACGTCGCGGTAACGGCTTGCGATTCCAAAGACGGCTCACGCCCATCGGCCATCAAGTTGAGTTGCGGGGCGTACTTGAAGTTGGCCGCCATGCGCGGACGGCGATAGACGGAGATGGTTGGGTGCGGGCTATGAAGGCCGTAGACAGGACTGCTATTGCAGCCAGTTGGGTCGCGCACAACTTCGAGTTTGAAATCCGGTACGGCTTTCGGCGGCCAGGGAAGAAAGATGCGGATCAGACCGCGATTCAGCAGCAGCGAGTGAGAAGCCATTGCTGGCTGCGGGAGATCGGGACAGTTGGAACCATCGACCGCGGCAAATACTGGATCTTGGCCCTCCGTTTCCACCCAGCGTTCACGCAGAGTGGCGGCGGCCAGACTCATCGCATTCGACGGTTGGTGGCAGGTAATGCAGGCGCGGTGATTAGAACCCAGCGCTTCAAAAAAGGCATGGCCCGCTGGGTTTACGGCGCCAGAAGAGCTAAGAATGCTGACAAGGCCATCCGCATCGTCATAATCTTCCTGGAGCGGAAAAACGACGCCACGGTCCGCTTCCCACCAAACCCGTCCCGGTCCGTAGGAACGCCGGCTTTGCGCGACGAGAATCGCCGCAAAACAAAGGACGAACAGAAAGATGGGCCGAGCAAGTTTCATGCTGGTTTGAGACTTAGTATCGCAGATTTGCGGCTTCGATTAGGGCGTTTTCAACGTCGGAAACCCGATACTGCGCTTTGGCTCAACCGGTGCCAGCCCGGGCGACTCAATCAAGTGCTGGATCGTTTCGAACACATACTGAACGCGGCCGTCCTGCTCCCATTGGCGCCATTCGAGTTGATCGAGCCGTCGAGCCAGTTCCTCGTGCGTGCTTAGCAGTTGGCGTAGACGAACGAAGGTTCGCATGATGGCGACGTTTACTTCCACGGCACGGTTGCTCGTCAGGACTCCGGAAAGCATGGCTACCCCCTGTTCTGTGAAGGCATAGGGGAAATAACGCCTACCGCCGCGGCCTTCGTTTGATATGCCAATTTGGCATCTCAAAGACTCCAGCTCTGCGGGCGTGAGCTGAAACATGAAATCTTCAGGAAATCGGTCGGCGTTCCGGCGAACCGCGCGGTTTAGGGCACCGGTCTCGACCTGATACAGCGCCGCCAAATCCGCGTCCAGCAAAACCTTTTGCCCGCGGATCACCAAAATCCGGCTTTCTACCATCGCAACCGGAGCAACTTCAACCGGAGACATCTTCAACTCCAATAATTCCTATCCAGATTCCTAAACTGCACCGCTTCTGCTATATGCTTCGCCGCTACATTCGGCGAGTGATCCAAATCCGCAATCGTCCTCGCCACCCGTAGCAGCCGGTCATGTGCCCGCGCGGAAAGATTCATGCGCCGCATAGCCATTTCCAAAGTTCGTTCACCGGTATCGTCCAAAGCGCAAATTGTCCGCAACTGCGATGGTGGAATCTGCGAGTTGTAGAAACCGCGGTCGCGCTGTACTTGGCGCGCCGATTCCACGCGAGCGCGAATCTCCGCCGAAGAAGTACCCACCGATTGGCTTCGCAAATCCTTATATGCCACTGCCGGCACCTCAATATGCAGATCAATCCGATCCAACAACGGTCCGCTCACTTTGGCGAGATAGCGCTGAATAATTCCCGGCGTACACCGGCACTCGCGCGTCGAATCTCCATAGAAACCACATGGGCAAGGATTCATCGCCGCCACCAGCATAATGCGCGCCGGAAAGGTCAGAGTACCGTTACTCCGCGCCAAATTGATCGACCCTTCTTCCAGCGGTTGGCGCAATTGTTCCAGCACACCGCGCGGGAACTCTGGCAATTCGTCCATAAACAAAACGCCTTGGTGGGCAAGGCTCACTTCACCAGGGCGCGGACTGCCGCTACCGCCGCCGATTAGACCAGCATCGGAAATCGTATGATGAGGCGCCCGAAAAGGCCGTTGGCGCAGAATGCCAATACCGGGCGGCAGCACTCCCGCGACACCATGCACTTGCGTCGCCTCTAGCGCTTCGCGAAATGTCAGTCGCGGCAGAATGCCGGCAAAGCGCCGGGCCAACATCGTTTTGCCCGAACCGGGCGGACCGATCATGAGGACATTATGCGACCCAGCCGCCGCCACTTCCAGCGCACGCTTAGCCATCGTCTGTCCGCGTACGTCGCTGAAATCCGGAAAATTTGGGTCTGCTTCAGCCTCCTCCGGAATGCTGGGCTTGACCGGGTTGAACGCCGCGGGCTCGTTCAGAAACTGCACCACCTCTGCCAGATGCTTCAATCCAAAGACGCGTACGCCCTCCGCGACGGCAGCCTCAGCGGCGTTTTCAATCGGTAAGAGCAGATTGCGGATGCCTCGCTTAGCAGCGCATACCGCAATGGAAAGAGCGCCGCGAATGGGCCGCAGGCTGCCGTCGAGCGACAATTCGCCTACCACCATATACTCTTCCATCGAACCAAACAATCCCATTGCGCCAAGAATAGCCATCGCCATAGGCAGGTCGAAGCCCGCGCCTTCCTTGCGGATATTGGCGGGAGCCAGGTTGATCGTAACGGACTTGCTGGGGTAACCAAAGCCGGAATTCAGCAGCGCGGACTTGATACGCTCGCGGCTCTCTTTTACCGCGGCGTCCGGCATACCCACAGTCACGAAATCGCGCTGTGTGCCGGCGGGATACATATCCACTTCCACGTCGACCACATGCGCATCTATTCCTTGGATGGCGGCGCTAAAGGTGCGAAACAAAGCCACACAGTCCTAGTAGCGGTGTGGGGCGTTCCGTCTCAAGGCTATAGGGGAATTACTGCCAGTATTGCCATTGGCCGAACGCAATCACATAAATGCTCAGCAATAGGTTCGTCACGGCATGAACCAGCACGCAATCTCCGAGCGATTTGGAACGGATCATCCAAAAGTTATAAATCGCGCCCGTAATCAGGCCGACGTCCCAATAGGGTCCGTGTTCAGCGCCAAACAAAACGGCCGTCACCCAGAACGCCATGGCTGAATAAGCGCCCAGAGATACTTTTTGGAAGTCCTTATTGATGAGCCAGCGCATAAGCCAAGCGCGCCAGAACAATTCTTCGGCGATTGGGACAACGGTAGAGGCGCGAACGGTTCGCCAGAAAAGCACCGAGTTACTCTGCAGCGCTTCGGCGCGCAAAGAGGAACCAACGTGGCCTACAATTACGTTCGAGAACAGAAAGGTATGGCGGTAATTGGGGTTGATCACTTCCGGCGCGATCCATAAACCAAACACCAATGCACCGATGACAACACTCTTAAGCCACTGCCGAGGCCGGAGAGAAGCGTCCACGGGCCACGTGAGAGCACACAAGGCGCCAACCAACAGAACCTGGACGGGCCACTCCCAGTAAATGAAATTCTGGGGCTTGGGCACTATCAGCAGCAATAGAACTGCGGCAAATGGCGCGACGTACCCGAATGTCGGGTATCGCTCGTGCCACAATGCTAATTCTTGTGCTACCACTCAGTGGAAAAGAGCCAGTCTTGAATCAGCCAATCTGACTCAGGAAAGACGCCGCCTTGTTCTTTTGGTCGGGCGACGTGGCCGATTGCAAGGCTTTGTTCGCCTCGTCGCGAGCCGCTGGCTTATCGCCTTGCTTAAACAGCGCCATGGCAAAGTGAAGAAGGAAAGTGGAGTTTTGAGGATGATCTTGCGCAAGCTGACGGAAAATGCGAAGCGCCTCCGAGTTCAGATCCTTTTTGTAATAAACGAACCCAAGAGTATCCGACACATCGGCGTTATCGGGCACACGTTTCTTGGCGCGTTCGGCATAAGTCAGAGCTTGGTCGAGGTTGGTGCCGCTATCGGCCGACATCATAGCCAAATTGTTCAGCACAAGCGGATTATCGGGATCAATCGCCAGAACTTTGTTGTAGGCATCGGCCGCTTCCTTTTTCTTGTTCAGCGCCTCACACACCAACGCCTGATTTAAGAATGCGGCAACGTTCTTAGGGTCAGCGTTGCCCGCCTGTTCGAAAGAGGCAAGCGCCGTATCGTACTGCGACAATTGCCGCTGCATGACGCCTAGCCGCAACCAGACGTCCGAAGAACTTGCGGTGGTTTTCAGGATCTCTTTATAATTGTCGGCGGCCTTTTGCAGTAGTTCCTTTGCCCTGGTTACGTTCGTGCTCCAATCCATTCCTCCCACGGCAGCCTGGAAATTGGCTAGCTCGTAGCGGTACGGGAGCGCGGTTGGATTTTTGTCCACCAAATCCTGCATCGTTTGAATGGCATCTTCGCCTTTGCCCGTATACATCTTTACCGTTTGCAGGCCGATCAAACCGCGAATATCGGGTGGGGTAGCCGAATTTAGAAATTCATATTGGGTGCGCGCTTTGTCATATGCCTTCTGATTCAAATAAATCCCCGCCAGATAAATGTGAGCGTCGTTGAGCTTTGGATACTGCTTGACTAAGTTTTCCAATTCCGGCAGCGCTTTATCCGCTTGGTTGGTGCCGATGAGCGCACGGTCGCGAATGAGAATCGCATCCGGATTGTTTGGTTGGCTGGATAGAATAAAACTGGCAAGATCCATCGCTTTGGCATGTTGTCCGCGGTCCTCGTAAATCCGGGCCGCCACAGTCTGCGCGGGAATCACTATTCCGACCCGGGGAGTTACGGATTTCTGTTCGGAATGGGCTGCTTCCAGCGCCTCGGTGAGCGCCTTGTCTTTTTCATTCACGCCAAAGTAGGCGCGCGCCAGATCGAGATGCAAGACCGGATCGTTCGGAGTCTTCGCCACTAAACCCTTCAACGATTCGAGCGACTTGGACGCATCGGCCTTCTGCCCGGTTTGCAACAGAATCGAGGCGTACATTTCATTCACGGAAGGATCTTTGGGATACTCTTTGGCCAATTCCTGAGCCTTCTTGGCGGCTTCCTCCGGATGTTTTTCATAAGCCTGCAGGGCAACGAGCCGCTCCTTATAGATGACTGCTTGTTTGGGATCTTCCTTCGCTTCGTTTGCCCCGGCTTCGTATTCAACTGCCGCTTTATCGAACTGAGACGTTCGGGTGCAGTAATCGCCCACTATGAGGTGCCCCTTGGGGAAACTCTTCCTGTCGCTCAACACGCGACGGATAACAGTTTCACCTTCTGGGATACGTTTGCTGGCCGCGAGGAAATTAGCGTAGTTGACAACTGCCGTTTCGCTGCCCGGGTCGTTTTGGGCATTGTCGCGGAGAGCGGCTTCCGCTTTCTCCTTGTCTCCTAATCGGCCGTAGTAAACAAAAAGAAACTGGTAGCCTTGTGGCCAAGTCTTGTCGTGAGCCAGCATATCGTTCACTAGAGCCAGAGCTCGATCAGATTTTTGGGCTTGGGAATACGCTTGCGCGTACCAGCCAGTCAGCTCGCGCGAGTAGGGCTTGATTTTGTTAGCCTGTTCAAAAATCGCCAGCGAATCGTCAATCTTACCCTCGGCCAAGGTGACCAAGGCCTTGATGCGCAGTCCGTCGAACGAGTTTGGAGCCTTCGCCAAAATCTTGCTCTCGAGTTCCCTCACGTCGGGCAACAGGGATTGGTAGCGTTTGGGGTCTGTCTGATACGCCGTCAGGTAGATCTCGGCAAGTTTGGTGTCGGCATCCAAATTCCCCGGTTGCAGGTCGACAGCTCTGCGCAAATAGCTGACAGATTCCGCGATCTTTCCTTGGTCCAGCAGGTTCAAGCCCTCCCGGTAGTAAGCCTCGGCGTTGAGCTTGTTTTTGGAAATCGCTTTCTGATAAAGAATCGAAGCTTCCTGGTACTGCTTTTTGTCGTGCCATTTATTGGCCGCGGCCACCAGTTTCTCCGAGCTCTGTGAACAACTAGCGAGAACAACGAACGCGCAGACGGAAACGCTTGCTAAAACTTGCTTCATAAAATGTTTGGATGAACGCCACCACTATTGTAAAGGAAAGAGGGGGGGACATATCAATCCAATCCCGGCTAGGGGTGTGCGGCACAGAATCGATAGATTCAGTTCCAGAGTCGGGCCGCGACTGTCAAGAAGCGTAACGACAGGCTCGCTTTGAGGTGCTTTATCACATTCGCTTGCTATCGGGCGCACCTACACAGTGATGCGGAAGCCAATCCGGAACGCGTCGCGAACCAATCATGTTCATGCGGTGGTGGAAGTGGATTCGACTCGAGAAAATCAAGCATGTGGGTCGATGAGCCAGATCGAAAGCGTTGGGCGCGCCATCGCAGCACACGCTGGTTGTGGAAGGATGAAGATCTCCGGAAGCCATCTGCTACATCATCTCAGGGCAAGGCGAAGCGATGGAAGTTCACCGGGTAGAGTTGGTATAGCCTACCACTTCTATGTCGCGCACCGCGGGCCAGCCCGTTCCCACATGTGTCGATCTTCGATCAACACCGGAGGCTCGAATGGATGCATAAGCCGAAAGAGCCCTTCGCTAATATTGACTTGCATGAAAACTGGTTCGGTGTTGTGGAAAGGGCTCGCTGTGCTGGTAGCGTTGGCTGGCGCGCTTGCGTTGGCCGTGAGGCTGCTGACTTGGTATGGCGTCTACGACGACGAGGGCCTCATGCTGGAATCGATCGCGCATTATGTCACCCAGGGTCACCTTTATACGCAGACCTTCAGCCAGTACGGTCCATTCTATTTTTATGCGCAGGGCATCTTTTTCCAGTTACTGCACCTTCCGGTGACTCACGACATGGGGCGGCTTGTGACGCTGGTTTACTGGGTGGCATCCAGCCTGTTAGCCGCGGTTTTTGTGTTCCGCTCTTCGCTGAGCATATTCTTGGCGAGTGCCGCGGGCCTTTGCGTCATGCTTGCGGGCCTGGTTCTGACAAATGAGCCGGGGCATCCGCAACAGTTACTGTTGTTGCTGTTCATGCTGGCCGCCTGCCTCTCACAGTTGCCGGTGTCGGGACCATACTCTCTTCGTCTGTTTCTACTGGGCTGTGTGGGCGCGGCGCTGCTGTTTACCAAGGTGAACGTGGGTGTGTTCTTTCTTGCTGGGCTAGCCCAGGCATTGGTCTGTGTCCTTCCGTCCGGCAGGATTCGTTGGATTGGAATTGGCCTGACGATGATTTACGCAGCAGCCGCTCCCTGGCTGCTGATGCATGGGGGGTTTAATCGAGGCTTTCTCGGTTACTGTATCCTTGCCACGGTTAGCGCAATCGTCACACTAACTCTCGGCGCCTTTGCCGCTGATAGTTGGCGCCCTTCCGCGCCCTTTGCGCTCTATTCGGCGGCGGGCTTGCTGGGTGGCATACTCCTCACCATCATCGCCACGTCACTGCAAGGCATGTCGCTGAGCTCGCTGCTTTGGGGAGTGATCGTAAGTCCGCTGCGTCATCCTAAGGTTTTTGATATTCCGCTGGAAATCCAAGGGCTGCACTTGTGGGCTGCCGTGAGTCTCGCCGCGGGTGTGGTGGTCCTGAGATTGTGGGGAAATCGTCTGCCGGATGCGCGCTGGCTCGACGCGCTGCGTTGCGCGGCTGGGATTACCGCGATTTTCTTGTTGACCCTTCCTGAAAGCGCGGCCCCTCTTCCCGGAGATCCTCTCAGAGTTCTGGTCGATTCTTTGACTCATCGAATTCAATGGGTCGTACCCTTGCTGCCGCTGGCCTTGATACCGCAACCCCAATGGAAACGTGATGCGGCCTCGCTTTTCCCTCGCTTGTTTGTTACTTTCATGGCCGTGACGCAGTTTCTGGAACCCTATCCCGTGGCTGGGAGCCAAATGGGAATCGCCGCAGCGCCCATGATCCTTTGGGCCTTCCTCGCGATCGGTGACGGGGTCAGCGGGTTGACAACTGGGTTGAGGGATGGGTTGAGAACTGGATCGCGCAGTCAGTCGGAGGACTCGAAACAGGGCCTGCTGTCAGATGGGTTGACTGATGGGTTGATTGGCGGTTTGATCCTGGTTACTCTCGCGGGACTGAGCATAGCTCTCGCCTCCCACACCCGGCTTCCTCCCGCTCCCACGGAGCTGAAAGGTGCAGCGTGGCTACATCTCCCACCGCAGCAAACGGCCGTGTATGAGTCAATCGTCAGGAGTGTCGAACCAAACTGCAGCATCCTTTTCTCGATGCCGAATATGGGAAGTTTTAACCTGTGGTCTGGACTTCCCACGCCCAACGGCTGGAACTTGGGGGCCTGGGTGAAGGGATTGAGCGCGGAGCGGCAGGCGGAAATTCTGAGTATCCTGCAAGCGGATTCGCGGTCCTGCGTCATCTACAGCGATGCCATCGTACACTTTTGGAACGCGGATGTAACTGAGGCAACTATGGCGGCGTTACCGCTAGCGCACTATATCAAGAGTGAGATGCCCAAGGTTGCCGAATTCGGTGGATACGAGTTGCACGTTCACCCGCAACGGAGTTCACCCTGGCAAGCTGTTGGAGTTGTGGCGCAAGGACGGTGAGTAGGCCAAACATACGTTAAGCTGATGTGAGGAAAAACAACGCGTTTTGCGGCCTCCGAGGCCAGAAATGGATCGACACTTAGTGCGTCTTTCAATTCTCGTATCTCTTACCACACTCTCCGTAATCAGTGCCGAAGCGCAAGGTCTGCGGAGCCCAGACCTGTATCGCTTTCGCTCAGTGAGTGATGTGCAGTTTTCCCCGAATGAGCGCCACATCGCCTACACAGTGGCGCTGAACGACCGTCCCGGCCGGCCATATTCGCAGCTTTGGATCATGGATCTCTCCACGCAGAAATCGCTGCGTGTCGGCGGGGAGAAGGACACATCGTCGCGCCCGCGTTGGTCACCCGACGGGAAAATGATCGCTTTTGTAGGTGGAGAAGGCGAGAAGCATGGTCTCAGCTACGTTCGAGCAGATGGTTCAGGGCAAACTTTTCTGGCCGAGATGAGTGGCACAAACTCTCCGCTGCCCGGTCAAGGCGAAGACTTCACTTGGTCGCCCGACAGCAAAACGTTGGCTTACGTTTCCTCAAGCGCGGGGCCTGAAACTCAGGCGGCGGCCGGTGATCCAATGGTAATCACGCGATATCTTTATAAGCCGACGGCCACCGAAGGCTTAACTCACTTCAACGACAATAAGCGCTTACACATATACTCCGTTGATATCGCGACTAAGCAGCAGCACCAGTTAACCACCGGCACCTACGACGAACATTCGGTGGATTGGTCGCCCGATGGGAGTGAGATTGTTTTTGCCTCGAATCGCGAGCCGAATGCAGACGAGTTTTTTCACTATGACCTATTTGCGTTAAAACTCCTGGACGGGAGTATCCGCCGAATCACCGCCTCGGAACGCACGGAATATGCTCCGAAATGGTCGCCAGACGGAAAGAGTATTGCATTCCTGGGAACAAAGCGCGGCGTCACTGACCGTGAGACCACCATGGAAGATACCCACGCCTGGCTCATCGATTCGGACGGATCACACCGCCGCGAGATCGGCGCTTCCATCGACAACCGGCAGCATTCTCTGCACTGGGTGCCGGACGGGTCGGCTGTCTACGTCTCATACCAGGAGCGCGGCAACGCTCACTTAGCGCGGTTGCCTCTGGCGGGAGGACCGCCGGAGGTCGTCGTAGGTGGCGTTGGAACTGTGATGGATTACTCTGTAGGCAAAGATGGCGCGGTTGCCTTCGGTTTAGCGACAACTACGGACCTTCCCGAATTGTATCTTCTAAAAACCGGCGATCGCAGCGCCGCCCAACTGACCTCCTTGAATACGGAGGTTCTATCAGGCAAGACCATCGCTGAAACTGAGTCGTTCCGCTTTGTGAGTAATGACAACAAGTTTGAAGTAGAAGCTTTCCTCACGAAACCAGTGGCTATGACCGGCACAAGTAAATATCCTCTGATCGTGAACATTCATGGTGGCCCCCACGGCCAAAATGGTCCTGCCTTTAACCTCAAGAATCAAGTTTACGCGGCTCAGGGTTGGGCCGTTTTGCAGATCAACTACCGAGGTTCGACTGGATACGGGCAGAAATTTGCCGACGCTGTTTTTGGCGATCAGGATGGCAATGAGGGGCAGGATATCTTATACGGCGTAAACGCAGCCGTTCGGCGATATCTCTGGATCGATCGCGAGCGCATGGGGATTGAAGGGGTGAGCTACGGCGGGCAGCTGAGTGACTGGCTCATTACGCAAACGAACGAATTCAAAGCGGCTATCCCCACCGCCGGGATCTCAAACTTGATCAGCTATAACTACATGACTTACTACAACCAATATGAGGAAATGGAATTCGGCCAATTCTTTCATCAAGGAACGTTGATGGATGAGGCATGGAACCGTTCGGCGCTAAAGTATGTTGCCCAAGCCCACACGCCCACCATGCTCGTTCATGGGGAGAACGATCCGGATGTGCCGATTGCCGAGGCGGAGCAGTTTTTTGTCGCACTGAAAGATGTCGGCGTGGACACCATCTTTGTTCGCTATCCGCGCGAAGGGCATGGACTGCATGAGACCAAGCACATTGTCGATTGGATCGATCGCTCCATCGCCTGGTACCAGGATCATTTCCCGAAGCCGGGGAGTGAAAGCCGCACGAACGTTCAACCGTGATTTCGATTTCAGGGCGATCGCTGGAGATTGGAGCCTGGAGTCTCTACATTTTCTGACCCACTAATTTGGCACTGCCTTGCTGATACGTCTCGGCCCTCTCTTTCACCGCCCAACTTCTAGCCGAGCAGCGACTGATAAGGAGTAGGTAACGCCGCCCTCGCTTTGAGGTACTTCATCACTTTCATAGGAAGTGCTGTGAGGCGCGACTATCAAGGCGGCCAGCCTGTCGCCGGAAATCGGCGTCCGGAACGGCTCCGCAGAGCGGAAAGGCAGAGCAGAGGTATGCAAACGGCATAGTCCGCACACGCCTGCCCACGAAGCGCGTAATTGTGTTGTTCACACTAACAAGCGATTTGACACCTACTACCTTTGAAGTTGGGCTCAGAAGAATAACTGATAATTTGCGATCTTTCATGCAGCCAGTGATTGAAGTGTCCGGAATCCGCAAAACCTACGGCCAAACGGTGGCAGTGGACGAAGTGTCGTTCGAGGTGAAGGAAGGTGAAATCTTTGGCCTGATCGGACCCAATGGCGCGGGAAAGACGACCACGATGGAGTGCATCGAAGGGCTGCGTAAGCCCGACAGAGGAACCATTTCCGTTCTGGGCCTCGATCCGTTCCGTCAAGTCTACAAGTTGCAAGAGCGCATCGGTGTCCAACTCCAACAAGCGCAGTTGCAAAAAAGAATTAAAGTGTGGGAAGCCGTAGACCTCTGGGCTTCGCTTTATCGTAAGAAAGTCATAGACGCTGAACGCTTGTTGGAACAACTCGGCCTCTCCGACAAGCGGGCTGCCTGGTTTATGAACCTTTCAGGTGGGCAGAAGCAACGGTTGTTCATCGCCCTTGCGCTCATCAACGATCCGGAAGTTGTGTTTCTCGATGAGCTGACCACGGGGTTAGATCCGCAATCACGGCGCGCCATCTGGGCGCTGGTGCGCGACATACGCGATCGCGGCAAAACTGTTTTTTTGACGACTCACCTGATGGAGGAGGCCGAGAGGTTGTGCGACCGCGTTGCCATCATTGAGCATGGACGCATCATCGACATCGACACTCCCAAGAGGTTGGTCGACCGGCACTGCCCCGAGCGAACTGTCGTTCTCACCACGGAGGACGCGAGCGCTGAAGAGCGGTTCCGCTCAATTCCGGTAGTGGAGGCGGTGATCCCTTCTGACATCGGTTTCACCATTCGCGGCCTTGGCGAAGACCTGGTGACCAACGTCATTCTTTGTCTGTCAGAGAATCGGATCAGGGTTAGCGATTTCCGTACGATCCTCCCCAACCTTGAGGATGTCTTCGTCAAACTGACGGGTCAATCGATTCGAGAATAGGAGATCAACATCATGCTGCGCGGACTCTGGAAACTGACTTGGATCGAGATTAAAGTCTTTCTGCGCGAGCCTATGGGGGCTGTGGGTAGCATCGGTGTTCCCGTTCTGTTGTTCGTGGTATTGGGCCGAGTACTTGGCCGCGGGCCCGCACTGTCCTCGCTGGCCGCCAGCAAGTTCGTCCGCGTGGGTCTGCCTGTTTTGGCGTCGGTTCTGATCTCCTTGAGTGCTGTGCTTTCCCTAGTCACGATTATTTCCATCTACCGCGAGGGCGGCATCCTCAAGCGACTCCGCGCCACGCCGTTGCGCCCGCAGACGATTCTCACCGCCCATGTGCTCGTCAAGTTGATACTCACCGCGGCCACGCTCGCTTTGATGATCTTGGCGGGAAAACGCTATTATCCGGTGGGCATTCATGTAGCCTTGGTTTCATTCACCATGGCGCTGCTAATTGCCACCTTGAGCATTTTGTCGATAGGCTTCATCATCGCCAGCATTGTTCCCACGGCGCGCTTTGCGCAGCCCATCGGCGCCGTCATTCTCTATCCGATGTTCGCTGTCTCCGGAATCTTTGTGCCCATTGAATCGCTGCCGCCGTCGCTTCACGCTGTGACACGGGTGCTGCCGCTTACTTATGTTGTGGCGTTACTACAGGGAATTTGGAGTGGCGACCCCTGGTCGGCCCACCTGGGTGACCTAGCGGTCCTGCTCTTGGTGTTTGTTCTCTGTACGACACTCTCGGCAAAGATTTTTCGTTGGGAGTAACAACCGCCTAAACGCTCTCCATCCGAATCTGAGCCGGGAAGGTCAGCGACCTCATAGCCCCTTGGCGAAAATCATATCCAGCACTTGATACCGCGCCCGATCAGGCTCCGGCTCCGCTTTGCTCTGAACATCAATCCGCATCCGCATATACCCCGTGTCCGCGCTATAAGCAGGCCACTTCGGCACGCCTGCCCCATTCGGATTCCCCGTCTTAATGAAGTTCACAAAGTAACTCTGCATCGTCTCCGAAACTTTGTGATCCTCCGCATCCCAACTGTACCGAGGATCCAAATCCAGGTTCCCCATCGCATACTGAATCTCCGCCGAATGCACCGCACCGTGCGCCTTCATTGCCGGATTCGCCGCCGGCGGGGTCTGCCCGGGCATCCCAAGATACGGCGGTCGCACCCGCGCATAGAAATAACGATAAACCGGATGCCCACCCGTCTTCATCTGCAACTCGGTCCACGTCCACGTCGAATGCGCAATAAACCGCGCACTCGCCAGATCCGTCGCCGCCTGCATCACCTCTTCATCATTCTTCGGCGCATACACTTTCAAAACCTCGTCTGCTTTGTCTCCATACAGCTTGTGAATCGCCGCCGCAAAATTCTCAACCGTCGGCTCGCTCTGGCCTAGAATCAGACGCCCTCCCATCTCCTGCGAATTACTCCCCGCCAACAGCGGCACCTTCGACTGTTCGCCCGCTTCGAAAACCTCCAGCGGCGTCTTCGGCAGAAAGTATCCATCCAGATTCGCGCTGAACCGCAGCGCCGGTGCGGTCGCACTCCCCGGGGCGCCACCCATCGGAGCCATCTTTGCCACCACCTCTTGAATCTTCTCCGCACTCATCGCCCGCAACTCCTTCAGCGACCACACTCCCGCCGACTCACCAAACCGCGCGCCATCCTTCTCCGTCTCCGCCAACGGCCGCGGCGGCAAGGTCGAAATCAATGCGCCACTCTCCCCAATCGCTCCCGCCATCAAATCTCGCGACAATGGCGACGCCATCAACGCACTCACCGCAATCGATCCCGCCGATTCCCCGGCCACCGTCACCCGCTTCGGATCCCCTCCAAACGCCGCTATGTTCTTCTGCACCCACTCGAGCGCTGCTACCTGATCCAACAAGCCGTAATTCCCCGACGCGTGATGCCCCGACTCTTTCGTCAACTCCGGATGCGAAAAGAACCCAAAGATGTTGATGCGGTAATTCAGCGAAACCGCGACCATTCCCTTGCGCGCCATGCTCTCCCCGTCATACCGCGGCTCCGATCCATCGCCATTCTGGAACCCGCCCCCAAATACATACACCAAAACAGGCAGCATCTCCTTGTTCGACTTAGCCGCAGTCCAGACGTTCAGATACAAGCAGTCTTCGCCCATCCCATTGCTGCGAAACCAATAATCGGCAGTCGGCCCCGTGTGCTGCATGCACCGCGGCCCAAAGTCATCCGCCTTCCGAACCCCCTCCCAGTTCTTCACCGGCTGCGGCGCCCGCCACCGCAAATCTCCCACTGGCGGCTCCGCAAACGGAATCCCTTTAAAACTCCGCACCCCGTCTTTCGCCGGCTTCGTCGTCTCCACTACACCATTTGCGGTTTTCACCCGATCCGCCGCAAACGCTCCAGACGACAAAATAAAAAGGCAAGCAAGATTCGTCAATCGAAAAAGTTTCATAATGTCCACGTGGCTCTCCGGGAGCATATCAGAGTTCAAACGGCGACTGCGCTCGCTAGAGTCACCTACTTTGGCAAAATAGCAATCCTGTTCTGTGGCGCACTCCGAATGGTCGACTCTGGCAGCCTCAAATGTGCTTCCGCCATTTTGTTCGGCATACGCGCGATCCACTCATTGAGCGAAACGTCCTGATAGCGCGATGTTTTGAACATCTCCAGAAAGACGAGATCCTCTGTACCGGTGTTCTCAATACTGTGCCCGGCCATGGTTGGCACAAAGCCCACATCATTTTCATTGAAGTCCATCGTGCGGGCCTTCGCTCCAGTCGTAACCACAGTCATACGCCCTTTTCCCTTGATCCAGTACTGCCATTCGCTCACATTGGGATGCCAGTGCATCTCACGCAATCCGCCTGGTTTGATCGTGACCATAGCAGCGGCGATATTGAGCGCGACGGGGAAATTCGTTGAGTCCACAACCCTTGCCTCACCGCCCAACGTCTTCTGGGTGGGCGGCATGCTTGCCATTTTGAAGGTGTATTTGCCGTCTGTTTCGAGATGCTCACCCAGAAAGCGCTTGTCGTCTTCGAGAGGTCCTGGAAGCGGAGCCTCAAAAATGTAAAGTTCGGTCGGCGGCAATTGATCGAATACTTCCCTCGACCAGCCAGTGTTCTTCTGCAAGATTTCGGGCGAAGTATGGGCCAGAAACTCCGACAGAAGGAACGTATCGTCTTCTGAAAAATTGCCCTCATCGAACACGAGCAAAAACTCGCAGCCATCATCCTCTAGGCCTTGGATCGAGTGCGGATAGCCTGCCGGGAAATACCAGAGGTCTCCAACGCCAACATCATCGATGAACATCTTGCCATTAGGCTGCATGACGCTGACCCGTGCCTTGCCCGTGAGCATAATCGCCCACTCATTGGCGGTATGCCAATGCAACTCGCGAAAGGAGCCGGCGGTAAGTCGCATATTGACCCCGGCCAGGTCCTTTGATGGAGGGAGCTCACGCTGCGTTACCTGATGGGTCCACCCGCCGCCCTGCACCCGCTTCGGCGCCAGGTCGAAAGAAAACCAGATGGGACCGGGATTGCCATGGTCCGTGAACGGCGGCATGTTTGAGCTGGGGTTCTCTCCGAGCAGCGTCTTGTTCTCCGGCCCAGGGTCGCTAGTGCTCTTTCCCTTTCGTCCGGCAATCTCCTCCTGGCGCGTCTGGGCCATCGCATTAGCGCCGAACAAGCTTGCACCCGCCAAGGCCGCCCCAGCGAATATGCGCCGCGAAACCGGTTGCTGCGCGTCAATTTCATTGATAGGCTTCATCTGAAAATCTCCTGAATCTTAATTTATTAGACTCTGCTTTGAGACTCAGTCATAGGCACGGTCCACGCAATCGCCTAAGCGCTCTACATCCCCGAAACCGAGCCGGGAGCGTGAGAAGGTG
>PMSX01000219.1 GCA_003167495.1 Bryobacterales bacterium
TTGGCCGGTATATTAACCCTTTTCGGGACTCCTCTTCGGCGTGCACAAAGGTTCCTTTTTTGCAACGAATTCCGCGATGGCGCATTTCTGTGGATATCTGCATTGCAAAAAGGTATTGCTTAATGTAAAGTAATGGCAATAGATTATCGCAATGCTCATCGGCTACGCCCGCATCTCAACCAACGATCAGGAAACCGCCACCCAAGTGGCGGCGTTGAAGGCTGCCGGTTGTGAGCGGACTTATCGCGAGAAGGCTTCCGGCGGACGGTGGGACCGGCCCGAACTCCACCGGCTACTGGACCAAATCCGCAAAGGAGATGTGCTCGTTGTTTGGAAGCTCGATCGGCTATCGCGCTCGCTACGTGATGTCCTCACGATCATGGAACGCCTGGCCGAAGCAAAGGCTGGCTTCCGCAGCCTCACCGAGGCGATCGATACCACAACGCCGGCCGGAAGAATGATGATGCAGATGGTCGGGGCATTCGCCGAATTCGAAAGGGCCATGCTCAGGGAACGAACCAAGGCCGGATTGGATGCCGCCCGGCAAGAAGGGCGGATCGGCGGGCGTCCGCCAAAGTTGACGCCTCAACAGCAGTCCGAGATCAGCAAGATGGTTTCAAAAGGTCGAAAGACGGCGGCAGAGGCAGCCCGCCTATTCAAAGTCCATCCGGCGACGGTGTCGCGGTTGCTGGTCCGAACGGGTTCTATGAGGATCAGGAGCGCCAAATAATCTTGCCAGCAGTACGCCAACTAATTCTGCAAGTAACACGTTTTGTAAATCTGAGAATGAGCATGAAAGTACTTTGTATCCCGAACTGCACGTGAACGGAAAGCAGAGCGGCAAATGGAACTCAAGATGTTATACTAAATTGATAGACTATGCTACGCGTAAGCTGCCGCTCTGCCGCATGGACCGGCGAAAATCCTCGCGTTGCCTGAAGCCTGGTGTGGTGATGTCTACCGCGAACTTCCCACTGTGGTTCGGATCGCCGAGAAGACGGGCTTGGACCTACGGATCTTTTTGCGGGACCAAAATCTAGACATTATGGACGAGCTCCTTTCCAACGACGGGAAATCGCGGACCATTTTCTTTCCTTCCGGCGCGACAGAGTAGGCGTATGACTCGTTGTGAATCACGTCGATGCGTTTGATCGGACCCGTCCCGTACCAACGACATTGACATTGAGTACGTATTTGACGCCCGTGGCGGGAATCTCATCTCCCTGAATGTACTCATGGCCATCCGTTTCAACACGGAAATCCAGGACGATATTGTCGGTAGCGCCATAGCTATGCCGCTTTCGGATCGCGTCCAACAGGTCCTGGCGGGTCGTGCCCGCTACTAGCAAACAGGAATAGGAAATATGAGTTGAACAGTGATCGGAGGCGGCTTCAAAGCCCATTCGGTAGCCCTTGGCCAACGCATTCCACATAAAGCCCGCCGGACGATAACCACTTCTTTGCGAGTACAGCTTGTCTACAGTCGGCGATCGCGGACCACCTTCGTGTTCGTAAGCTAAACGGTGCCCTTGGTACACCTCAACCAGTGGCTCCAAGATATTGTTGTGATCACCCCAGTCCGTCCCTTGATCGGTTGCTGTGGTATGGCGAAACGCGAGTCCTCCATACTGTTTCAGATACGGCAAGCCGACGTCCGCGGAACGCGTCGTTCCGGGCTTGTCCGGTCCCGTTGTTTCGGGGGGATCGATGGGAAGGATCGGGACACCGCGATTCGGGAACACCATGTTGCGATATGATGTCCTAAGCTTAGGGCGGCGGCGGAACGCTCATCGCATCACCCGCTAGCGCAGATTATCGTCCGTGAAGCGCTACGCCGCGGACTGCAGCTGCTCGAACCCGATGCGGCGGAGGCCCTACCCGGACAGGGTGTCTACTGCCGAATCGGAGATCGTGAAGTCCGTGCAGGGGCCAGCTTTGGCTGAGTGATGTGTTCGCTCGGCTGTATGGCGAGGCTCCTATCATTAGCAGAAACGAGCTTGACCAGAGAATTCACCCCGGCGACCGCGACCGTGTGGTCGCAAGTCTTCAGCAAGCACTAGAGGCCCGCCAGTAAGAGTGGATGGACGAATACCGGCTTGCCTGCGCCGATGGAAGCTACGCTTATGTTCACGACCGCGGCTACGTGATTCGCGACAAGGCCAACAAACCCGTGCGAATGATTGGAGCAATGCTCGACATCACCAGCAGGAAGCACACCGAGGCGAAACTTTCCGAGGCGAAGCGCGTAGCCGAAGAGGCCGGCCGGGCAAAGGGTGAGTTTCTGGCAAATATGAGTCATGAAATTCGCACGCCCATGAACGGCATCCTCGGAATGGCCGATTTGTTGCTCGAAACGGCCCTGACAGCGGAACAAAGAGATCTCGAGACGGCGAGATTTTCGGCCGAAGAACTACTGACTATCATCAACGACATTCTAGACTTTTCGAAGATCGAAGCGGGCAAACTCGCGATGGATCCGACTCCGTTCCAACTCAGAAAGATGATCCAGAGAACGATCAAGCCGCACGCCATCGCTGCCGGCAAAAAGGGTCTCAGCTTGCTTTGCACCATACAGCCAGGCCTACCCGAAGGGATTGTGGCGGATCCTACGAGGCTCGCGCAAATCATCACGAACTTGCTTGGAAACGCGATCAAATTTGCGGCGAACGGAGAAGTCGAACTGCGGGCGGCGCTGGATAGTTTGAGCGGCGATACCGCTCGTCTTCATTTCTCTATCCGGGACACGGGCATTGGCATTCCGGCTTCGAAACTGCGGTCGATCTTTGAAGCGTTCTCGCAAGAGGATGCCTCGACTTCTAGAAATTTCGGAGGCACCGGTCTAGGACTGACCATCTCCTCAAAGCTCGCCCAGATGCTTGGTGGCACGCTCTGGGTGGAGAGCGAAGTCGGGAAAGGCAGCTGTTTTCATTTCACCTTCGAAGGACGCCTGGCAACCAGCGAAGAGGAGATTGTCCCACCCATCCAGTTTCCGTCGAAGACTCACCTCAGACCACGAAACCGGCCGGGTTGCGAATTCTTCTTGCCGGGGACAACCTGGTGAATCAGAAAGTGGCCACACGGCTACTTCAAACCAAGGGCATTCGGTTACGGTGGTCGAGACCGGAGGCTCAGCGCTCGAAATCCTGCGCCAACAGGCGTTCGATCTGATTCTGATGGATGTGCAGATGCCCGGCATGGACGGTTTGGAAGCAACCATGGCTATTCGCCGTGACGAGAAGGTCAGCCGGAACCACATCCCGATCATCGCTCTAACCGCCCATGCCATGGCTGGCTACGTGACCAAACCCATTCGTGCCCAGGATCTCAACAACGAGATCTCGAGGCTGCGAGGCGGAATGAATAGCGATAACTCTCTGTGCGGGAGTCGGCCACTGGTTATGACGACGCCCTAAACCCAAGTTCTCAGCGCCGACTTTCGGTCGCTAACCAACCGCACGCGATCGCCGATGTCGGTTCGGTTCCTTGATCTCAGGCCACGAGCCGATCAACGGAATTTTCGCCAGCCAGTTCAGCCCATGCATAAAACCGTCGTGAAATAATGCCACGAACGGAACAAAGAAAACAGTCGGAATCGCAAACGCGATCGCTGCCGCTTCCACCTGAGGCCGCAGACTTCCGAAACAAGCGATCAGCCCGGCTGTTGCCGTAAACCCGAGAATCAAAGCGAGTGCAAATCCCACTACTCTCAGCGTTGCCGCTTGCCACCACGGCAACATTACCGCCGGAATCAGGCACAGCAGCATCCCATACAGGGAGCCCCATTTGCGAAAACTCGCGTGCGCAATGTCCGCCGCCCGCGGATCCCCATTCAAATGCGCAAGCGCATAGAGAATCCCATAATCCTCCCAATAGTCGAAGAACGCCCCGACAAGGACCAGAACGACCACGGCTGCACCAAACCACCTGGTCCACCCTTGCCCCGCCAATGCGAACAATCCGACGGAGCCGAAAAAGAGAAGATAGGCCGGTATAAACATCCACTCATCCAGATACTGGAGCCGCGTGAGCGTCGCCTGGTTCTTAGGATTGTTAGCAATCCCCCTGGCCTCGTCGGTCGTCAGCACCAGTTCCATGGCAATGCCCGGGTTCTTCAGGCCGGCGGGCAACTGCGGGTTCTCGAAATTGGCCTCCGACTTCATAACAATGCCTGCTGCTATCAATACCGCCGCCAGCCCACAGCAGGTCTTACCCAACTTTCCTACTCGCATTGAGATCCGCTCCCGTTCAAAAAGCCGGTCACACAAGCTACGTTAGGGTCCATTTTCGGACCCCAGGCGCGCCGGAGATTATCGATATCTTTCAAGGTCATATGCCAGTTCAACGGCTCGGTAGCGTCGTCCTGCGGTGTTTGGAAGATCACGGAGTACACAGTCACGCCACTCCCGCTCCATTTCTTCTTCAGGAGGTCCAGCTCCAAATCATTATGCGAAAGCTGACCGGTATCGCGCGCATTAATGAGCGTCAGCACGGGGTGAAAAAGCTGAAAGATGGCGCCAAACTCGTTGTCATGCTGCCCTTCTTTCACCGCAGGACTCGACCGTATCTGAATAATCAGAACCTGTTTGGGCAGTTTCTGCGGTGTTTTGCTCAGCTCACCCAGGCCATCATCCAGCCATTCCACCAAGCTCGCCATTCCATAGTTATCGGTGTAGCCCCCATCCACCGCGTGATCCGAAAACTCATAGACGCTCCTGGCCAACGGCCGCGCTGCCGGCGAAACGATCGGGAACGTGGCCGAAAGGCGGGCTGCCGTCGCGATCGGCACGTCGTTTCCCGGGTATAGATCCACAAACTGCCTTCGTCCCTCATCCGCCGTACGCAGATCCGTGGTCGCAAGCAGAAATCGCTTGCCTGTCTCAACAATGCTGGAATTCAGAATGACTGCCGGCCGCTTGTGCTGCTTCGCATCCCGCCTCCAACCTCCCAGCGTCGCGTCCCCCATCCGTGGTCCACGCTTGATTGAATCTTCGAGCGCCATCCCGCGATCCTGATAGATGCCTGGTCCGTCAATCAACGAAAGATGGCCCTTCTCCCAATAAATTCCCCGCAGAAAAGGCGCCAGCCCCAAAAGCGTGTCCTCATAAGCCAATTGAAGCGCAATATCGTCTAGACTTGATGCCTGCGCATGCGCCAAAACCAGGTCCGTTCCAATCTCGTCGTTGCCGGCAGCGGCAGTGACCAGCCGTTCCCCATTCGTGTATGCATTGGCAAAATACATTGCACCCACAGATCCGCCCGAAACTGCGCTAATCAACCGGATCGACGAAAGAAACTTCTCCTGATCGCCACTCTTCAACTGCAGCTCCCTGAGCACTCGCACTGACCAGGCCGCCGCCCGAATTCCACCACCCGTGATCGAAACCAGCACCGGCTGCGGCAGCGCCAACTGCCCGTCCAACAATTCCGCCGGGGAAGCGCGAACCGTCTCCTTCGCCGGGAGGAGTCGGTAAAAGTGATCGGATTGCGGAAATGCCGAGGCAAATGAAATGTAAATCACAATCGGTAACAGCACCGGAATGCGGTAGCGGTCAAAGAAGAAAGTAACTCCGCTGAGCGTCCAGCAAACCAACACACCCAAAATCAAAAGCACCGCCAGCGTGGGAATCAACGGATACTCAGCATTAAATCCGCGGCCGTTCAAATTCTTTAGAACAAAGATTAGGCTATACACGATTAATGCGAGCGAAAACGCATGCACGGCTACCAAATGATGCCCGGACAGCTTTCCTTCTTTCACATACCCGGCAGTCGATCCAATAATCCACCGCTCTGGGTCCTGCTTAACTCTTAACGCCACAATCTGAACACCAGCCACCATCGCGAACATGATTCCCAACGTGACCCACCCATCCCAGGTGAGCAGAGGAGAAATTAGAAGGATGATGACGATCAACGCGGCCAGGAATCGCCACGGATGGGGTCTGCGAAACCGTGAGCCTGCCATGAAAAAGAGAGCGAAAACCGCCACTCCCGCAATGTCTCCCACCAACGCCGGCAGTTTCGAAACGCCTGTCGTCCAAGTCGCCCCAACAATGATCGTCAAGACAAGCAGCAGCGGTGGGACGCTATACAGCATCCGTATTCCTCGAAAAGACGGAGTGTCCTCATCTCCAATCTCCCAGCCGAACCGTTCAATGCAGCGCAAAATGTTTCGAGAAGCAGCCGCCAGCGTAATCGCAAACATTAACGCCGCTAGGGTGAGCAGGAAAAACCGCAACCCAATCTTAAAATCCGGCCAGGTCTCAGCAGCGCTCGGCGGCCACGCCACATCATAAATCCCTTCAAGAAATGTCGCTCCCGGGCCATTCGGCAGCAAGCCTCCTAACGTGATAAAACTCCCAATTAAAAAGAGCAGCACGGGAATCCTGAGAAGGTAAAGAATCCCAATGTAAGTGAGTAAGCGGTCTGTCTGAAACCACTTGTTGTAACCGATGGAATGAATGTCGGATTGTTCGTCGTGGCTTTTCAATTTCAGCCACTCTATCACGCTTAGCCCTTCTCATGGTTGCCCTTTTGAACCTACTGCGACCCGCGAAAAATCCGCCGCTCCCGCCCGCGTGCTCAGAACGTCCTTCACTGAACAACCCCTGCCATTTCCTCAGCCTCCGCCAACGGAGCCAGCTTCATCGAAACGCGGTCACCATTCATCTGAGGTGTGGCGTGGTGATGCCGCATTGTGGATACTGCGATCATATACAGACTGTTTCCAAGTGGCAGACGGAAAGCGGCGGAAATTCGAGTCGACAAGCCGACTTCCCGATACAAATCCATAGGCACCCATTTCATCAACTTTCCTGATCTGCCCAAACCAAGTGCAGGCTTCTGGCGATTCAATTTTGCAACTCACCCGACCAGGGCGTACGTTAGTACGAAAAGCGCCAACGCAAGCAGTAAAATCCGAATACGGTGGAGGAAGTCCCACTGTTTGTGGTCATGCTTCCAGTCAAACGCGGCAGGCGCCTGACTCAATGCCGCGATACGGTTGTTAATGGGCACAAGCATCGTAATCGAAAAGGCGATCACTCCAACCCAGAGGAATGTTGCCATAAGCAGCGGGAAGAAGACCGTCTGATGCCGATGCAGGAAAGATTCGAAGGCCATGAGCGCCAGACACAAGGCATACCAAACGGGCATCACGCGACCCAGCGAGCGCGCTAGCAGTGACAGTCCGTGAGCCTGTGAGGAACTCTCTAGACGCCAAAGAGCAGGATTGACGAAGACCGAAACCGCCAATTCGTTGCCAACCATCAAACCCACGACGGTGACGGCGATCGTATTGAGAAGATGCATTTTTCGCTCCTGCTTTATAGACCCTCGCCAGCGATGCACTGACGCAGGAGATTGTACTGACTAATTTGTCAGTTGATAGCTACAATGAGAACTTATGCCGGTATCCAAGAAAGAAATTTCGCCTTGTCCGATCGACTCCATGCTTTCTGTGATCGATGGGCGATGGAAGGGCACAATCCTGTGGCGGCTACTCGGCGGCCCGATGCGGACCAGTGAACTGAGACGGAGCATACCGGATATCACGGAACGGATGCTGATCCGGCATTTGCATGAAATGGTTGCGGACGGTATCCTTTTGAGGTTTGACAAAAAAAGCATTCCGCCACACGTCTCTTATTCAATCTCTCCTTACGGTATGACGCTCGCGCCTGTCCTTCAGAGGATTTGTGATTGGGGTCGAAAGCATCAAGCCCGTTTAAAGAAGAGCAAATCTGTTTAACCGCCGAAACTGCAAAAGTTTTGAATTGCGCGGATACAAGCCGACTTCACGGGACGAAGCTGATGAATTCTGGCAGTCGCTTCGTAAACAACAGCTTCTACTCGAGAGATTACGCGCCCTTCAGACGTTCAGGGACCGCAAGTAAGGCACGCTCAGCGGCATTAGCGCCGGATCCTCTTCAAGCTCGACGAAGTAATTCTTCACGCCGGCTGTTTTTGCGCCAGTGAAGACGGCTTTCCAATCGACAACCCCCTTGCCCAATGGAACCTGCCGAAAGCCAGACTTGGTGGAGGGGTCCTTCACCCAATCCTGGCAGTGCATGGAAAGGTAGCGGCCCAAATACTTCTTAAAGTAGGCAACCGGGTCATAGCCCTGCTGCATAGTCGAGACCTGAAACTGCAGCTTGGTCGTTGCGGGATTGAGCTCGGCGATCATCATGTCGTAGACCGGTTTGCCGTCGATGTATGCGGAGACGAAGCCTTCGTTGTGCAGCAATGCGACGATCCCGGCGGCGTGGGCTTTTTCGGCGAAGGCGTTGAAGGGATCGACGTAACGTTTCACGTCGTCAACTGTCTGGGTGGTCTTAGGATTAAACGGCCCAAGCGCGGCGATCGCCATCTGCGTCATGCCGAACTCCTTGGCATACGCGATGCTCTCGTCCGCTTTTTGAAACAGCTCGTTCGGCGCCCAGTGCGCGGAGATACAGCTTAGTCCCCAATCGTTCAGCATGCGCCGCAACTCCTGCGGCTTGTATTGCTGGAGGCTCGAAAAATCGCCATAGCCGTATGGCGAGCACAGCTCAATCTGAGTGAACCCAGCCGCGCGCAATCCCTTCATGGTGCCGGCGAAGTCCGTACTGATCGACTTGCGCACAGGATAAGTCTGGCAGCCGATCGGCAAGCCTAGCGGATTGGCGGACAGATATCGCGTGCCAGTGAGGAGAGCCGAAGTAGCAGCCCCTCGCATAAGAAACATTCTGCGATTCATCGTGTGCATGATTCCTTTTTAACCGATCGAACAAACTATAGCACTCGCATGAACACTGCCTGTCGCCGCCGGCAGTAGGTTCGCCGCAAAAAGAGAGCGGTTTCATCATGGGCGGTCGGTACCGGTAAGACGAGAAGCCGACCTCCTGGTAGCAATCTCCTATATTGCCCGCTTTCTCCGAGTGGCTGACGATCCGCCCGGATTCCCCACGCTGTGTCGCCGAGCCTTAGGGGGTGACCGTCGCATTTGCGGTGGTGCTCGCTCCATTGTAGAAAGCTGTGATCGTATCCTGCGAAGCACTGGACACGGGTACAGTTGTCACGATGAAGGTAGCCGTGCTGGATCCGGCAGGGATTGTGACGCTTGCCGGAACGAACGCCGGCGTACCATTGGTCCACAAATCGACTACGATGCCGCCTGCGGGTGCTGCTCCGCTCAGGGTCACGGTTCCCGTCGCTGAGGTACCGCCGGTGACAGTCGCGGGATTCACGGAGACCGACGAAAGGGATACACTTGCACCCACGGTGAGCGCCGCGGTGGTGCTTGCTCCGTTGTAAAACGCTGTGATCGTATCCTGCGAAG
>PMSX01000392.1 GCA_003167495.1 Bryobacterales bacterium
TAGTAATGCTATTAAGCACTAGATAACGCCGCTGGGTAGACAGCGAGGGAATGCGAAACTGGAGTCGGGCAGAAATGCGAGGTTATGATTGATAAGATGCTAGTTTCCCTAGCAGGTCGAAAATCAAGGGCCACTGTGGTTGTTTATAAAAGTGGATGCCGCGCGATTGCCCGATATCGCCATCAACCCGAACATCCGCGTCTAGTTCACCCAATCCGATGCCTGCAAACGCATTAGACTACGTCACGATTAAGGGCTTCAAGAGCATCGCATCGCTGGAGAAACTGGAACTTCGGCCGGTCAATATCCTGATAGGTCCAAACGGCTCCGGGAAATCAAATTTTATCGGTGCGTTTTCGTTTCTTCACGCAATTCGAGAAGGTCGCCTCCAAGAGTACGTCACGTCGGCCGGCGGCAGCGAAAAGTTGCTACATTTGGGGTCAAAGACGACGAAAGAGATTTCGTTTCACCTTTCGTTTCTAAACCAGGTCAATCAGTATGAGTTGAAGCTCTCTCCTACCGAAGATGACAGTCTGTTCCCATCGGCCGAGACGGCCTATTACTGGAAGAAATCATATCCTCGGCCATACTCCGAGGACCTTCCGCCCCAGCAAAGGCGGCTCCACCTACTCGTGCGAACTTTCGCTGATCAGTTTCCGGTAGACCTCGCGGGCGTGATCGTAGGCCTCGCGTCCCTTCACTTGATCCGCTGGTGACATGCGCGGCGACTTTTGCGTCCAGCATTGATTCACCGCATTCAGGCACCACTCGGCGCTCCGCCTGGAAGCGCGAATCGGCTGAGCATTCACGACGACAAAGAGCGGGTTGGTATGCGCGGCCGGGAGTACGCGCGCGGCGATCCAACTGCTTGCCTCGACGGGCACCATAAATTCCAGCGGATGCACGGCGCCATCGGCCAGGATTGTCTTGCGTGCCACGGCGCGGCCGTTCACTACAATCTCCACAGGCACCTCGCGGCTATCTCCGATGCGGGCGCGTTCCACGTCCCAATACGGCCTCTCATCATAGGGAAGCTTGCGGATGGCTTCATTGGGAGTTTCGGCCAAATAGGCGGCTGCTTTCAGCGTCACTTTCACCGTGCCCGCGGCGTTCAAGTGAACTTCGCTCGCCCCACTGCCAACCTCGGTTCCATTCACGTTAAAATCCATTAGATGGGTCTTGCCATCGGAGACGTAGCTGCGACCGGCTTTCAGCGCATCGAGCCAAGCTGCGTAGGTGAGTGGGCCGGCCACTTTCGCGTACGTTCGACCTATGCCAACGCGTCCGTCATAGATGCACGGAAAATCCGTCTCACCGGCAATGCGGGTGCGGAAACCCACGTTCAGCGTGTGATACCAGATGTTGAGCTCCCATGGATATGGCGTGTCGACGGAAGAGATGAAATCCACTGTGTCAGGGTAGGTGACATCGACAATGTACTCATTCGCGCCGATGCCGTCGAAGCCCGGCATTTCATAACTCGGTAGATCGGGACTCATTACTTGCAGGCCCCATCCGGAGTGCGCAAAACCGACAATGGCGCCTTGCTCTTTGGCCCAGCGAAAGATGGGTAAGTCCCAGGTAGGCCAGTCTTCAATGCGTTTTGTGCCTGGGTAATCCTGGTCCTTCAACTTGAGCAGAACGATGTGGCCGGCATGGCTCGATGGGAAACCGGAGACTTCCAGATCATAGTGCATGATGCGGCCGGGTTTCGAAAGGGGATCGTCTTTGGCGCAAAAGAATTGTTTTTGATAGTAGTAATCCGGTCCCCAGGTGAGCACGGAGGCAATGTTCAAGCGTTCGCCGAGAATCTGGCGAATCATATCTTTTGGCTCGACGCCTTCGGCAGGATTCATGTAGTGCGAACAGCCGGCCGCGTGTACGTGATGATCGCCGGAATACCAGCCGTATTTTGACGGATCGATCCAGCGCTGCAGTTGAAAATCAAGAGTGCTTGGCGCGCTGTTGTTCACGGCGAACTCTTTCGTGTGGCTGCGATACTCTGGGCCGCCGCTGAATTGCACGGTGTAGTAACCCTTCGGCAAACGCACTTGCTCGCCGTCTGCGCGATAGATCTGCGGTTGAAAAAAGAAGTCCGGGGCGAGCCGCTTCGAGCGTGCGGGATAGATGCGGTTCAGCCGGTCGAGAATCACGAAGCTAGCCATGCCCGGTTGGCCGTTTTCGTCTTTGACGTGCAGCGTGACGGTAGCAGCGGGCTGGGCGTTGAAGAGAATTTCAATCTCGTTCCGGAAGCCGATATCCTGGCTGCCTTGGCCGACATTGAAGCTGACTTTTGCGGAACGCTGGCCCGCGTCGCGGCTGTAGACTTCGAGAATTTGATATTCCAAGGCGAGCCCTGAAAGGCGTTTGCCCATGGGAGGTTGGTGATAGAGCGAGATATCGGCCCAACGTTCGGCGGCATCGTGCGGAGTCAGTTCGATGGCTGGCTTGGAATCGCCGTTAGACCCTCGAAACACGTCGCCCGAGTTAGGACTGGCCACTTTCAACTCTGCCGTAACGCCAGCGCGGTTAGTCACCTTGACGAGGAAAAGGCGCGTGCCGTCTTCAAAGACCACTGGATCAGCGGCGCCTTGCTCGACTTTGACACGGCTCTCGGCATTGATGTCGACAATGGCCAGAACATGCGGGTCGAGGATGGCTTCGAGCGCCAGCACGGCGGCGTTTTCATCGGGGTTGGCGATGGCTTTGTCGATGCCGGCGATTTCAGCCGGGGACAGCGGTTCGCCCAGATAGTCGAGAGCCTCAGCGAGTTGGCGAACTTGTTGCGCCAAGGGTTGCAGCGGGACTATCTGTTCAGCGGCGGCTAGCAAACAGCAAAAAGAGACGAGAAGAAATTTCACGGCGGCCTCAGGGTTCAATCATATATCGTTCTCACTCACTGTTCCCGAATGGCTTGCACAGGGTCTACGGATACTGCTCGTATGGCGGGAAACAGCATCGCCACGAGGCATACAAAAAGTAATAGCGCGCATACCGCCGCGAGTGTCAACGGATCGAAGCTGGTAACTCCGAATAGCAGAGACCGCATGAGCCTTCCGGCAACTAGTGCGGAGGCGACGCCCAGCAACAGTGCGATGCCAAGAACTCTGGCTGCGCCGGCAAGAACACCGGTAACCACTTGCGCCTTGCGAGCTCCCAGAGCCATGCGCGTTCCGATCTCCCGCGTTCTGGTGGCTACCAGAAGCGTGCACAAGCTGTAGAGACCGCAAGCGGCCAGCGTAACGGCAGCTAGAGAGAAGCCCGCCAGCAGTTGGGCTGTGAGGCGTGGCTGTTCTAGTGCGCTATCGACGTGATCCTGCATGGTTTCCAGGCCGAAGAGAACGCGGTCGGGCGCAATCCTGCCGATAAGCTTCCTTAGCGCCCTGACAGAAGCGGTTGGATCACCGCTAACGCGCACCACGTAATTGGGGTCGGGCCAGCCGCCGGCCACGCTGCACGTGTAGGCATAGGGAGCGGCCGGTGAGCGCAGGCTATCTTCTCGCACGTCACCAATCACGCCAATGATCTCGTAGGCATTCTTAATGTCAGTGCCAAGAACGTGTAAACTCCTGCCAGTCAGATTTTGACGTTTGCCGAAGCGCTCCGCAAACGAGCGGTTGACCAAGGCTTTAGGCGGTTGCTTCCGATCTATGGGAGACGCGGGACAACTGACGCCCGCGAGGAGGGGAACCCGTAAAGCCGCGAGATAGCCGCCGCTGACGGCACGGTAACCGGCGGTGAAAGCCCGATCTGGGAAGCCTGCGCCGAGGCCAGTCACTTGGTATTGATAGCGCAGAGTGGCCTCGTCCGTTGGGAGAAAATTGGTAATGCCTGCAGCGGAGACGCCTGGCGTATTTTCGAAGGCCGTAAGCAATTCCTGCTGCATTTTCGCGACAGCGGTTCTATCTTCCGCCCATTCGGCGCCCACATGGAACGTTAAGACATGATCGGGACTGAAGCCCGCGTCCACTTTTGTAAGGCGCTGGTAGCTGCGCAGCAGGAGCCCGCCACAAACCAGCAGGACGATCGTAATGGAGAGTTGAACCGTGAGCAATGCCTCGTGGAGACTGTGGCGGTTGCCAGTTTCTGTTCGACCTCCTTGCCAGAGGTCACTGACAAGGTCGGGACGACTGGCCCGCAGCGCCGGGATGAGACCCACCACAAGAACCGTGACGGCACCCAGCAGCGACACAAAGAGCAGCGAGCGCCAGTCCAGCCGTAGTTCCGCGATGCGCGGGAGGGTAGTCAGCGTTTTGATAGCGGCAGCGATTGCCCAAGTGCTCGCGACGATACCAATCGCAATGCCCGCGACAGCCAGCAAAGTAGCCTCGCGAAGAATTGTGCCTACGAGTTGCCGGCGTGTTGCCCCTAACGAAGTCCGAATGGCGAGTTCGTTGCGGCGCCGCTGTAAATGTCCCAGCATTAATCCTGCAATGTTTGTGCAGGCGAGAAGCATGAGGACGCCGACTGCGCCAAAGGCAAGCCAAACGAACCGTCCGTGATCGCCGATGATTGTCTCCTTCATATCTGAGACAAGCGCCGACCACCCTTTGTCGGTCTCTGGAGATTCTCGACCGAGTTGATTCTGAACTCGCGCCAGGTCTGCTTGCGCTTGTTGCGGAGTGACGCCCGTTCTGAGACGGCCCACACCCGTGTAGAAGCGCGCATCGCGAGCGTGCAAAAGATAGGAACCAAGCTTGGCCGGTAACCAAATATCCACTGTGGGCGAGACAAACTCGGGCGGCATGACACCAACGATCGTGTAGGCGTCGCTGCCCAGCCGCAGACGGCTGCCGACGATCTGTGGCGAACGGTTGAAGCGGCGAGTCCAGAACTGATAGCTGACGATCACGGCGTTCGGGCCGCCGGCGATTTCTTCGGCACTGCTGAAAGTGCGTCCAACTACGGCCTTGGCCGCATATACAGTGAAATAGCGCGGCGACACGGTAAAGGTCCGAAGACGTTCGGGCGGATTGGCGGTGTGATCGGTTTGACTATCCGAGTAATATCCAGATATGGCGGTGAACGCTCGATTGAAGCGATTCCAGTCTTCGATGCGAGCGGGCGCCATTAGGCTCAGTGGTTCTTGCTTACTGGTATTTGCCTCATATACGTTCACAAGGCGATCAGAATCCGGATAGGGCAAGGGCTTAAGAAAAATGGTCGAGACAAGGGAGAAAACCGCCGTGTTTGCCGCAATGCCGCCTGCCAACAGTACGATGGCGGCAAACGCGAACCCGGGTCTTCGCAGAAGCTGACGGAGAGCAATCGCCCACTGGGTCATGCGCAATATTCAGCACGCGGCTCACCGTTTTTTTTACGCCGAAAGGTGACATCCTTTAGCGGCGTGCTGTTCGTTGGCGAGACCCGGTTGTTCAAAACTGGGACGGTGCGGTTCGCGGGCGGCTAGTTTATTGTGGGGGCTTACCAGACGTTATTTAGTCGGCCCGCAACGTCCGAGCCGGATCAATCCGAATCGCTCGCAGCAGCGGATGCCAGCAAGCCAACAGCGCCACGCCCAGCATCAACACGAGGGCCGTCAGGTAAGTCGACGGATCGTGTGGGCTGATTCCGTAAAGAACGGCCGATAACAACTGGCCCGCCGCCAAGGTCACCAATGTTCCAAGCGTGATGCCCAGGCCGCAAAGAACAACTGTGCGTTGCAGCACCGGGAAGATCACTTGATCCGTCCGCGCTCCCAGCGCTAAACGGATGCCGATCTCGCGCGTCCGCCGTGAAACCGCGTACGACATGAGCGCGAACAAGCCAGTAGCGGCGAGCACCATGGCCAGCGCGCCGAAGATGCCTAATACAATTGCCACAATGCGGGCGGGGAAGAGCGGCATGGCTAATTGGTCGTTCAAGCTGCCTGCGTCGAACACAGTCAACTCCGGATCGAGATCGAGGACCGCCTTCCTGAGTAACTCAGTAGCTGCCGGCGCCGGCAGATGAGTGCGCGCCACAATGGTAGTCCAAGTGGTTCCACTTTGCGCGATCGGCAAAAATACAGCGGGCTCCGGATTTTCGTTGAGTGAAAGATACTTGCCCGTCTCCACCACACCAACGATCTGGACGCCCGGGTCGTGCGGGTCGCGGGTTAGCCGGACGCGCCGGCCCAGCGGATTTTCGTTGCCGAACAGCAGATGCGCCGCTGCTTCATTGACAAGCGTGACCGTTGGCGTTCCTGCACGATCGGCTGCCGTCACATCTCGGCCGGATAGAAGTTTGGTGCCGGCCGCACGCAAGTATCCGGGAGAAATGTTGTAGACCATGCCAACGCATATTTCGGAGGGTGGAGGCACCGGCCGGTCGACGCGCGAAATGAATTCGCTATCCAGGCCGCCTGCTCGGAGCGGAAGATTATTCACGATGCCCACCGCATACAAACCGGGAAGCGTCGCTACTGTTGTCAGCAGATTAGCAGCGAAGCGGCGGCTGTGATCTTGGTCATAGCGCTGCAGTCCTAGATCGAATGAGACCGACACTGCGCCGTTCGGATTAAATCCCAGATTCAGCGACAAGGCATGTTGCAGGCTCCGCATCACGAGCACCGAAGAAATCACCAACATGACCGAAAGAGCGATTTGCCCGGCTACTAACAAATCGCGCAGGGTCCATTTACGGAGGTGGCTTGTTACTGGCTCGTTCTTGAGGCTGGGTACAACGTCGGTTCTTGTCGCTTGTAGGGCGGGCGCCAATCCGAACAGAAGCGTTGTTGCCAACGATACTGCTAACGAAAACAGCAACACACTCATATTGGGGTGAATTTCAGTGTTGATCGGCATCGCGAAAACCGGATGCCATGAACTGAAAAGATCGCACGCCGCATAGGCTATCGCCAGCCCAAGCAAGTCGCCGCCGAGTGCCAGCAAGAGGCTCTCCGAAAAGAGTTGGCGCAGTATTTGTGCCTTGCTTGCCCCGAGCGCGATGCGGATGCCAATCTCCCTTTGCCTGTCGGAGGCTCGTGCTAACAGAATGCCCGCCAGGTTCGCACATGCGAGCAGCAGTCCGACTCCGGCGGTTGCAATGAGCACGATGCTGAACTTTGTGATAGGGCCGGGCAGGTCGGCGCCAAGCCCTGCCTGCGAGCAATGAAATCTATCGCCGGCCTTCACTTCGTTCGGATAGCTGCGCGCCAATTCCCCAGCAATTTGGTTCAGATTTGCTTCCGCGCCGGCCGGGGTCACTCCTGGCTTCAGACGCCCCAACATCGATAGGTTCTGGGAGGTGCGCCATTGCATGAACGGAAAGCCAGGCTCCAGTTGCGGTTGCATGGCGAGCGGGACCCAGTAATCCGCGGAGAAAAGCAACTCTGTTCCTCCGAAGAACGCAGGCGCGACACCAATGATGGTAAACGGAAACCCATTGATTTTGACGGCGCGACCAGCGATGTTTGGATCAGCAGCAAAGCGATTCTCCCACAAACGATGGCTGATCACCACCACGGGTTGGCCGCCTTGCCTGTCTTCCTCCGGCCCAAAGAACCGCCCCAGCGCTGGCCGAATGCCCAGCATCTCCCAATAGTTGCCTGTCGCTTGGTAACCCCACACGCGCGAATTGTCACGCGCATGAAGATTGAAACTCGCAGCTAGAAAACGATAGGCGACCAGGTTGGAGAAAACAGTGTTTCGGTCGCGGAGGTCCTGGTAGTTCGGATAGGAGACGTTGGTGCTGCTCTCGCCCCACTTCGGAGTTAGCAATGCGGCCGGATCATGAACGGGTATGGAACGCAGCAGAATGTTCTCTACAAAGGTGAATAGAGTTGTGTTGGCGCCGATGCCGAGGCCGAGTGTGCCGATGGCGACAATGCAGAACAGCGGTGTGCGCCACAGCGCCCTGCATCCGTAACGCAAATCACGCGCTATGTTTTCCAGGAAGCCGATGCCTCGCTCATCGCGGCACTCTTCTTTGAAGAGATCCACGGAACCAAACAACCGTTGTGCCGCGCGTTTGGCCTCCTCGGGCGAGAGTCCCGCTTGCACTCCGCTTTCTACTTCACGCTCAAAATGGTCGCGCATTTCGGCGTCCAGGTCCAACTCCGCTTGTTTTGGCCGGAACAGTGACCGGCACATCGTTTGTAGTCTTGCAAGCCAGCGCATGGTTTCCTCTAAATCGCGTCAATCACTAACCCAATTGCGCCAGAGAGCCTGCTCCAGCTTTCCAGCTCCGACTTCAGCGCTTTGTGTCCAGCGGACGTGAGCGAATAGAATTTGGCCCGCCGGTTGTTTTCCGAGTCTTTCCATTCGGATTGAATCCAGCCGTTGAGTTCGAGACGATGCAAAGCAGGATAGAGCGAGCCCTGTTGCACTTGCAGAACGTTGTTGGAGACCTGGCCAATGCGTTTGGCGATGGCCCAACCGTTCATTGGCTCAAGCGAAAGCGTCTTAAGAATCAGCAGGTCGAGAGTGCCCTGCACAAGGTCGGTCGGTTTACCCACGCGATAGTCCTCTCGACTATCTACAATAGCCTATTCGATTGTAGATAGTCAACAAGGAATTTGGCTTCGTTTCGCAAAAAGCGCCTTTTACGCCTGCGAAGCTCTCGCTGTATCGTAAAGTGCGCGAATATACCCCAGGCTAAACGCCCAACCGGTGCGCCAATCGCCGACCATCTTAGGTACGTGGTCCGCTATTAAGATGCCTCGGAAATCTACTTCCACCAGGGTGCGCATCAGCTTTTTCATGTCGGTATAGCCATCATCGACGTAGGTTTCCGTAAAATCAGGCACCGGCGAAGTTACATTGCGGAAATGAATTTTCCAGAGTTTGCCCATGCCGGCAAAAGCGCGGGCGGCCTCAAACACATTCTTACCCATCAGGTCGCCACCTTCCATCCACGTGCCGCAGCACAAGCAAACGCCTACGTTCGGGCTGTTGGCGATCTGAAGCGCGCGCTCGTAACCGGCAAAGTTGCCAAAGATACAGCGCGGCACTCCGCCCAGCTCCGGCATCGGCGGATCATCCGGATGTATGCCGATGCGCACGCCGGTCTCTTCCGCCACGGGCGCAACTTGCCGGATAAAGTAGGTGTAATTTTCCCAGATCTCTTCTTTGCTGAACTTCCTCCCATGCGATAGCGGCTGCTTAAACGTCGTCGTTGTCCAGTGGCCTTCGGCCGTTGGCGCGTGGAATGAGCGCGCGGGCGCTCCACCGCGTGTGGTTCCGGTTGCCGAACTCCAAATGCCGTTTCCCATATGAGCGTATGTGGTGTAGTAAATGCCGGCCCGGCTCAGGTTCCGCAAATACTGCTTGTACTCGGCGATTTTTGCGTCCCGGCCAGGCAGATTCAGCGTGACCTCCGGCATGTTATGCACGTTAGTGTTGCCAATGTTGCGCACCTGCAGCCCGACCGCCTCCACGCGCCGCTTGATATCGACAAACGTTTCATAGGTGCCGCCGCTTGTGCCGGTATTGACGTACTCTACGCCAATCTGCTGGGCGAACTGCAGATCTTCGTCATTGAAGCCGGTGGGCAATTGCAAGGTGATTTTCGCTCCGGGCGATAGCGGCGCGAGCGCCTGTTTCTCAAAACCGCTGGCCGGCAAAAGCGCGCTGCTCAAGGCTGCCTTCGCAAACTGACGCCGGCTACTCTCTGAATTCTGCATTGTTTCTCTCCTGCCCCGTGCATTATATTCCGCCGCGCGTGATAGCCTCACTGATTCATGGTCGAAATAGGCGAACTGCTTGACCACGGGCCCTGGCCTCGTTTCGCAAAACTCGTTACTTTGCTTTGCGCACTGGCCATTATTTTCGACGGGTTTGATATCTCTGTGGTCGGTTTCGCGATTCCATCGATGATTCGAGACTGGCATCTTCCACGCGCCAGTTTTGCCCCGCTCCTCGTTATCGGCTTCGTTGGTATGATTATCGGCTCCGCCTCCGCGGGCATAGTGAGTGATCGCCTCGGCCGGCGGGCCGCACTGTTCTGGAGCGTGCTGGTATTTGGCGTAGCGATCACGCTGAGTTCGTTCGCTCCGAATCTTTTCGTCATCGAAGTGTTGCGCTTGGTAGCCGCGGCCGGAATCGGTGGCGCTTTGCCGAACGCGGCCACTATGAGCGGGGAATTTACTCCACTTCAGATGCGCTCTGTTGCGGTGATGATGACCATTGTGTGCGTTCCCCTGGGCAGCGCGCTGGCGGGTTCGGTTGCGTCGCTGGTGCTCCCTACCGCCGGTTGGCGTGCTCTTTTTCTAGTGGGCGGTATCGCGCCCATTGCTTTGTCGCTCGTGATGTTTCTGCTCATGCCGGAATCGCCGCGCTTTTTGGCCCGTCATCCCAAGCGCGCCGCCGAACTGGCCCGCCTGCTGGGCCGCATGCGTCTTGCGGTTCCAGACGGCGCTACGTTTGTCGAGACAGCCGCCGATCGGCCGGAAACACGAATGTCGCTGAAAGATTTCTTTGGTGCTGGCCAAACCCGCAACACGCTTGCTTTGTGGCTCGCCTTCTTTTCCAGCTTGTCCGGCGTCTATTTGTGTTTTAGCTGGTTGCCTACTCTGCTGACGGCCAATGGATTGGGTCTTTCGGCTGCCAGCAAAGGTTTAGCGGTCTACAACTATGGCGGGGTGGCTGGCGTCCTTTGCTTTGTGGCGCTGGTCAATCGCTTGGGTTCGCGAATTCTCACCCTCGCCGCTTCGTCATTCGCCGCGTTGACGGCGTTCCTGCTGATTTTTATCGTCATCAAGCCCGGTGCCCATCAGCTGCCGTTGCTGGCCGCTCTCAGCGCTCACGGCTTTTGCGTCAATGCGGTGCAAACCAGCCTGTTTGCCCTTGGCGTACACATTTATCCCACCAAGGTGCGCGCGAGCGGAGTGGCAATTGCTTCGTCGATTGGCCGAATCGGCGCTATTGTCAGCGCGTCCGTTGGATCTCTGGTGATTCAGTTGGGCCGCGCGGCATTCTTCGAATATTTGACTTTCGCTATGTTCTTCGCTTTTGTCGGCCTGAGTATTTTGCGCAATCACGTGCCCAAGGTGGGGGCGAAGAAAGTTTTGGTGATGCCGTAACCCTAGCGCCGCCTGCGGGCTTCGCAATCTTCGGCCACCAGAGGCATACCCGGCTGCATGCCCGCATTCGACCTAACGTTGTAACGCGCACGCGCCGCAAACAACTTCTCTACCTCTTCACGCGGCAAGGCCTGGGCGCCACCCAGCATTTCCGCCACAAATGTAATTCTGGCGAAATGTTCCACCGTTTCCATGCGGAAATACGCTTGCCAAACATCTTCGCCGTACGAAGTGCAGCCATGGTTTTCCAGCAGCAGCGCATCATAGTGGGGAATGAAAGGCATCATTCCTTCGCTCAAGGCGGCTGTCCCGGGCAAGCCATACTGCGCCAGCGGCACAGCGCCCAATTGAATAATGACTTCCGGCAGCAGTGCTTTGTCCAGAGCGCGGCCGGCGGCCGCAAACCCGGTCGCCACCGGCGGATGGGCATGCACCACAGCGTGCACGTCCGGCCGCAACGAATAAATGGTTGTATGCATCGCGATTTCGCTTGTACATGCGCGCGGGCCCCGCACCTTCGCCCCGCCCATGTCGCAAACGATCAGATCATCCGCGTTCACCATTCCCTTGCTGACCGCGGTTGGTGTGCAAAGAATCAGCTCCTGGTTGAGCCTGACGCTCACATTCCCATCGTTCGCCGCCACCCAGCCCTTGTCATACACCAAGCGGCAGACGCGCACGAGGTCGTCCCGATGCTCTTGCTCAGTCTTACCCATGCGAATCTGATTTTAGCAAGCCTGAGCGCAGAATGCGTTCTTTGCGCGGTTTCTTTGCCGCCCCGCTACAATTAGACCGTGGAAAAAAGGCGAATGTGCCCCAACTGCCGGGCATTTATCACGATCAACGACCGGGTCTGTCCTTACTGCGAGGCGTCGGTTGGGCCAAGGGCCGTCGATCTGCGTCCGAACGCGTTTGCGGCGTCGTTTTTGCCCAGCGCGAATCTCACCAGCATCATCGTCCTGGCAGTCAATTTATCGTTTTTTTTAGGACAACTTGCTCTCAGTTCGCGGGTCGAAGACCCAGGCATTGCTTACCGGTTGGCAATTTTTGGCGGAGGCCAGTGGTGGCGGCTTGTCACGGCCGGTTTTCTTCACGGTGGGTGGATTCATCTGTTAATGAACTCGTGGTCGCTGTTTATCTTGGTCAGAGAGGTCGAGCAATTCTATGGAACCAACCGTCTTATCGTCGCCTATGTCGTTTCTACCATCAGCGGATTCCTGCTGGCCTGTTTCTTGAGTCCGCATCCGGTGCTGGGTGCCTCCTGCGCCGCTTTCGGCCTCATGGGCATCATGCTGGCTATGGGCATCGGCCAACGGGCCGATCCTTTGACGCAGGCAGTCCGCCAGCACTACGGGCAGTGGATCGTTATCGGTATAGTGATGAGCCTGCAGGGTGGTATCAGCCTCTCGGGTCATGTCGGCGGACTGGTGGGTGGTTTCCTCGTGGGGTTAATAGCGGGTCGCCCGGGTCATCCTGGCTCGCCTCGCGAGACATTCTGGAAAGTCGTTTCCTACTTGGCGATTGCGCTTGTTCTCTTCTGCTGGTACCTGGATTTCGCTAATATTTCGTATTTATTAAAACATTCCAGCGGTTCCATGTAATATAGAAGTCAAAGATCACTCTTGGCACAGCTAGTCCTGCTTCGCGGGGCCAGGCAACTGTTGACTTTGCGTGGACCCAGTGGTGTGCGCCGTGGGGCGGCCCTCGATGATTTAGGAATAATTGAGGATGGTTCGATCCTCATTCAAGATCGGAGAATTCTTTCGGTGGGTCCGACTCGCCGAATCGAAAACCTGAAAGAAAGTAGGGACGCGATTGAGGTTTCCGCAGCGGGTTGCGTTGTCATGCCCGGCTTCGTGGATCCCGCGATTCACGTCAGTAT
>PMSX01000231.1 GCA_003167495.1 Bryobacterales bacterium
TTGTACTCGCCGTCGCGCGCTCGACAAACCAATCAATCGAAAACGAAAAGGAAATCAGACCATGGCAACCGCTGCTCAAATTAACGCCAACCGGCAAAATGCACAAAAATCCTCCGGACCCACCTCAAAAACTGGTAAGCAAGCGTCCTCCAAAAACCGCATGATCCACGGCCTCTCTCACCACAACGCCTCCTCCTATTTCCTTGACGACGAAGATCCCGACAAATTCGCAGAACTCTGGGACTCCCTGAGCGCGGACTATCAACCGCAATCTGAAACCGAACGCATTCTCGTCAAACGCATGGCCGACCACGAATGGCTCCGCACCCGCGCCCTGCGCTATCAGCACCATTGTTTCTTCGAAGACTCCCACGTGATGTCCCCGGAGCACCTCGCTCTCTATCTCCGCTACGAAACCACCCACGAACGCGCCTTCTACAAGGCCCTCAACGAACTGCAAAAGCTAAGAAAAGAAACGAAAAACGAGCAAATTGGCTTCGAATCGCAAAAAAGCGCCGCCGAAGCCCACGACTTAAAAAAAGAAGCGCAAAATCTGAAACAACAGCAGTTCGAACTCAAGAAACAGGAGTTCGAATGGAAAAAACACCGCGCTACAACTGCAAGTTCGCCAAACATCCCTGTTCCGCATCCCGAAACCAGCCCCGCAGACCTCGAAATGGCCGCGTAACGGGGTCGAACAACAAATGCCCTTCAAAACCCGCACCCGCCGTGCGCCCAAAACCCCGCGGGTAACACACTCTCGCCAAAATCCGTCACAATAGAGGTAATGATGCTACGCAACCCCACTCTTCTTTTCGCCCTGGCGTCTTCGTCCTTGCTGTTTGCCGGGATCGATAAGAAAGCCGACCCCACCCCGGAGCAAGTTCAGGACATCATCACGAAGTTCACCCAAAAAGAAACCGAGTTCGCCAAAGCTCGCGAGAACTATACCTACCGGCAAACCGCCAAGCTCGTCGAAACAGCCCCGGCCGGCGGCAGTTATGAAATCGTCGAAGAGGTCAGCTTCGACGACCGCAACAGGCGCACCTCGCATGTGATCTACTCGCCCGTCCAGTCGCTTGAGCACATCATTATGACGCCCGAAGACGAACAAGATCTCCGCAATGTCATGCCCTTCGTCATGACTACTGAGACCCGCGACGAATACAACATCACGTACAAACGCCGCGAACAGGTGGACGAAATTTCCTGCTATGTTTTCACGGTCACACCGAAGGAACTCACCAAAGATCGCAAGCGCTACTTCGATGGCGACATTTGGGTGGACGATCAGGACTTGCAGATCGTAAAAACTTTCGGTCGCGCCACCGGCCACCTGAGCAGAGGGGAAGATCAACAATTCCCGAAGTTTGAAACATACCGCGAACAGATCGATGGCAAATATTGGTTCCCAACGTACACGTACGCCGACGACACGCTAAACTTCAAGAACGGCGGTTCCTTCCGCATCAAACAAACTGTGAAGTACGATCACTACAAGAAGTGGGACTTCAATGCTCACTCCACCATCACGTACGGTAAAGTGGGCGATAGCGATGCCCCTGCAACTCCGCCGCCGCCAACCAAACCAAACAACTAATTCGGAAAGCAAAGTCTCTCCAGTAACTCACCCTCTATTCACACGAAAATCGCTAGCCGGGCCGCGGCTGCGAAGAATCGGCAACGTATTTTCGGAGCCTTGCGAGTTTCTGTCTCTTGCGACCATCCCGCGCGGCCTGGTCAGCCGCTTTCTTGGAACCCTTCTGCTGCTGGCAAGGGTAGCCGCCGGAGCCGACGCGCAACCGGCCCACGTCCGTAATTTTGGACAAGTGAATCAGACCCTTTTCCGCGGCGGCATGCCTTCCGACGAAGGGTTCCGCGAACTCAAAGCCTTGGGCGTCAGCCTGGTCATCGACCTGCGGGAAAATGGAACAGGACGCGACCTGGAGAAGCAGACGCTTGACCAGTTGGGCATCCACTATGCGCACATACCGCTAGCCAGGCTGGCAGCGCCGACACTGGCCGAAATTGAGCAGGCTCTTTCGCTCATCCTTCGCGATCCGGCCGCCAAGATTTACGTCCATTGCCTCCGTGGAAAAGATCGTACCGGGACAGTCATTGCCTGTTACCGGATACAGCACGACGGCTGGGATAACCGACGCGCGCTAGAGGAAGCTAAAGAGTACGGAATGAGCACTTTGGAGCGCGCCATGCAATCGTTCATTCTGCATTTCACACCCTTCACTCTGCCTTCCCTCGCACCACCTGGAAATTAGCAAAAATGGGGACCGCCACAGCACCCGAAATCAGTCCGATACGAAGCCGCATGCCCAACCATCGCGTGCTGGCTGTCCCTATTTTTGCGTTCCTCACCGCGCCATCGCCGCGCCGCGCAAAGCCTTGTCCCCCTCAAACTGCCGCATTTTCCAGCTTCGACCCCAAATTGGCGCAGTTCGATTATCCCTTGTCGTTGCAACGCCCTTCTCTGTGTTTTAATAAGGTGAAGATCTAGTCCTTCATGTCGGAATCACGCCTGAATCGGAAGCTCAGTCGCACAATGCGGGAGTTTAAACTCCTGGCCAAGGGAACGGCGGATACCAACCATCCCATCATGGCGCACATCATCCCGATCCGGCGCTGTAATCTCTCGTGTACCTATTGCAACGAATACGACGATTTCTCGAAGCCCGTGCCGCTCCAGACGATGATTCATCGCATCGAACTGCTAGGTAAGCTCAAAACAGGCGTCATCACGTTGAGCGGCGGCGAGCCGCTGCTGCATCCCGAGCTCGATGAGATCATCAAGGGTATCCGCAAGAATGCCACCTTGGCGGGCTTGATCACCAACGGCTATCTGCTCACCGCCGATCGCATCCGCAAGCTGAATGAGGCTGGCCTCGATTATCTGCAGATCAGCATCGATAACGTCATGCCCGATGAAGTATCGAAAAAGAGCCTCAAGGTTCTCGATAAGAAGCTGCAACTGCTTTCCGAACATGCCGAATTTCACGTGAACATCAACTCCGTGTTAGGCGGCGGAATCAGCACGCCCGAAGACGCGCTGGTTGTCGGTAAACGCGCCATGGAATTGGGCTTCACCTCAACCGTTGGCATCATCCATGATGGCGATGGCCAGCTTCGCCCCTTGGCCAGCCGCGAGCGCGAAGTTTTTCTCGAAATGAAGAAGTTCGAAAAGAGACACTTTTCGCGGCTCAATTACTTTCAGGAAGCCATTGCCAATGGTCAGCCCAGCGATTGGCGCTGCCGCGCTGGTTCGCGTTATCTTTATATCTGCGAAGACGGTTTGGTGCACTACTGCTCACAACAGCGTGGCTTCCCCGCCAAGCCGTTGGAAGAATATTCCGTCGCCGATATTAAGCGGGAATACATCACCCAAAAATCATGCGCTCCGCTGTGCACTATTTCCTGCGTGCATCAGATTTCCTACTTCGATTTCTTCCGTGGCGAACAGACCCTTTCGGTTGAACCGATTCCCGCCGAGCGGCTCGTCACCATCAAAAGTGCCCACTGATACATTGGCGGGATGCTGCATACCGGGTTGGTTGCTGATTCAAGAGTTAAGAAACACGATACCGGCCCCCATCACCCTGAACAGCCTGCCCGCTACACCGCGGTAATGAACCGTCTCGAGTGGACCGGGCTTACCCACGATCTGGTCCGCCTCCCTTCGCGCATGGCCACGAACGACGAACTGGCCTTGGCCCACACTCGTCAGTACATCTCTTTGGTGGATGCCGAGGTGGCCGAGCATCGCTCTCATTTGAGCACCGGCGATACCGATATTTGTCCCGAGAGTGCCGAGGTTGCGCGTCTCGCATCCGGCTGTGTACTAGCGGCGGTGGATGCCGTCTTTGCCCGCGAAGTGCAGAATGCGTTTTGCGTGGTGCGTCCGCCCGGCCATCACGCAAACGCTCACATCGGCATGGGATTCTGCCTGTTCAACAACGTCGCTGTCGCCGCCCGTTATGCCATCCACAAACACTCCGCCGAACGTGTATTGATCGCGGATTGGGATGTCCACCATGGCAACGGAACGCAGGATATCTTCTACCAGGACGGCCAAGTGTTGTTCTTCAGCACGCATCAATCGCCCTGGTATCCAGGAACGGGAGCTCGCATTGAAACCGGTGAAGGCAAAGGCGCGGGCAAGATTATCAACTGTCCCTTGGCCGCCGGTTCCGGGCGCGCGGAAGTGACCGGTGCGTTTCGCGAACTATTGGTGCCGGCCGCCACCGCCTTCCAGCCCGATCTTGTGCTGATCTCCGCCGGTTTCGACTCGCGCGTCAACGATCCCTTGGGACACTTCCGTTTGACCGACCCCGACTTCAAAGAACTCACGGCCATCATGTTGGACATCGCCGCCAAGTTTTGTAGCGGTCGTCTAGTATCTATGCTTGAAGGTGGATACAACCTCGAAGGTCTCGCTCTCGCAGCGGAAGCCCACGTTCGCGCACTCACCGGCGATGTCTAGCCTGTGTGACTTCCCATTTTGCGTTCTCACCGCCTCATCGCGCGATCGCCGAAAGTCCACAGCCCGCTGGCGCCCTTCTTCTCAACTCCTTTCTCCCAGCCATGCCATTAGGCAGGGCTAGCCTTCTAGCAACGCCGCCGGAGGCTGGGGCTAACCCCTGGTTTTAATACTGATCGCGAAACACTGTTACTGGGTCTGCAGCCGATGCATCTATCAAGTGTGCGTCGCACTATTCTGCTGGTTCTAGTCTCAGCGATGCTGAACGCCATAACGCTGAAACCGGATAGCGTCCTGGCGTGGGATCATTACCTCGCAGCGGCAGAGGCAAATCTTGTAAAACGCACACAAGACAATGCGACGTTCTTGTGGCTGGATGAATCCAGCGAGCGCCGGCAGCGTGCCCGCGACGGTGAGATTGTTGTTGCTGAGACGGACTCCGCAGCGGCTAAGAAAACCCCCAGCGCTCTCATACATGACTGGACGGGCGCAGCCTTCATTCCAGGCGCAAAGATAGAAGACGTGATTGCGGTCGCCCGCAACTACGGTCACTACAAAGAATACTATTCTCCCACTGTGATTGCTTCGAAGGCAATTGCACGCAACGGACTGAGAGATCGCTTCTCTGTCGTCATGATGAATCAGACTCTGTTGGTGAGAACCGCAGTCGAGGCTGACTGTCAAGCCACCTATACGCGGCTGAGTGACAAACGCTGGTACGCAATCCTGTCGTCCACGAGCATCCGAGAGATCGACGACTACGGAAAGCCGGGCGAACATCAATTGCCCGTAGACGAAGGCGCCGGTTTCGTCTGGCGGTTGGCCACCTTTACGCGCTTTGAACAGCGCGACGGCGGCGTCTATTTGGAAGTGGAAACACTTGCGTTGACCCGCGATGTGCCCGTATCGCTTCGCCTCGTGATCGACCCGATTGTGCGGCGCGTTTCGCGAAATTCAATGACCGAGTCCCTCCGGCAAACCGGCAAAGCGGTCACTGCACTCGTGGCGAAAAACGATAGGGATCATGGAGCGCCTCGCAACCGGCCTACCAGCGCCCTTGGTATGGCTATGACGAATCGGTAAATCAAACTTGACGTTTTGCCCCAATAGGCATATCGTTAACGTCATGCACCGTCGACGTTTCTTTGGTACTTCCGCAGGTCTGCTTGCCACGTTTGAAAGCGGTTCCCTATTAAAAGCTGATAAGGCTGTTGATGCAATTACCGGCCGTCCCGCCGATACCGTCGCTCGCGACGAAGATTTCTGGTTTAATGTCCGCCACGCGTTCACCGTCGATCGCAACATGATTAATCTCAACAACGGCGGAGTGTCGCCGGCACCCAAGACGGTGATGGATACCGAGATCCGCTATCTGGAAGTTGAGAATATGAGCCCGTCCTACTACATGTGGAACGTGCTCGACCCTGGAGTGGAAACCGTGCGCCGTCGTCTGGCGCAAATGTTCGGCGTCGATACCGAAGAGATTGCCATCACACGCAATGCCAGCGAAGCGAACGAAATTATTCAGCTCGGCATGAAGCTGAATCCGGGCGATGAAGTGATTACCACGAATCAAGATTATCCGCGCATGATCACAACCTGGCAACAGCGCGAACGGCGTGACGGCATCGTCTTGAAACAGCTCAAGTTTCCCGTGCCGCCGCCCAGCATGGATTATTTGGCGAAAATGTTCGAACAGGCCATCACGCCTAAAACCAAAGTCATCCACATCTGCCACATCACGAACCGGACCGGGCAAATTTTCCCCGTGAAGGCGATTTCGCAAATGGCGCGCGAACGCGGCATTGAAACCATTGTCGACGGCGCGCACGCGTTTGCGCAATTCCCCTTCACTCACGCGGATCTCGATTGCGATTATTACGGCACCTCACTCCACAAATGGGTGCTGGCGCCCATCGGCACGGGCATGTTGTACGTGAAGAAATCGAAGATCGAAAAGATCTGGCCCATGATGGCCGCCCCGCCGGAAATGAATGCCAACATTCGCAAGTTTGAAGAGATTGGCACACATCCGGCTTCGCAGCGCAACGCCATTACCGAAGCCTTGGATTTCCACGACAGCATCGGCGGTGACCGGAAAGCAGAACGGTTTCGCTATTTGCGCAAACGCTGGGCGAACCGCTTGCGCGATTTGCCGGGCGTGAAGATTCTGAACAGCGAAGACCCCGAACAATCTTGCGCCATCGGCTTCATCAGCGTCGATGGCTTCGACGCGCCGAAGCTCTCCGCTTATCTCTGGTCGAAGTACCGCATCTGGACCGTAGCCATCGTCACCCCCGGCGAATACCAAGGCCTGCGCATCACGCCCAACGTCTACACGACGCTCGAAGAAATAGACACCTTCACCAACGTAATGGAAAAGATCATCAAGAACGGAAGCATTCCAACCGCCTGACCGCCCGTAAACGCTCTACATCCCCGAAACCGAGCCGGAAGCGTCAGCGACCTAATTCGGGGCCGCCTTGCTGACACGTCTCGGCCATCTTTTTCGCCGCCCAACTTCTAGCCGAGCCGCGACCGCAAGGAGTCGGCAACGCATCCCGCAAGCAGCGGATTCTTTCACACCTTCTCGGCGACTTCAAGTTCGGCAGTTGTGAAGAGCGACACGCTTCGCGATTACCTAACTCAAATGGATAGCCGGTTAAACCTTTGCCGGCGCGAACCTAAACGATTTGGCGTCCCCAAGGGGATTCGAACCCCTGTTA
>PMSX01000112.1 GCA_003167495.1 Bryobacterales bacterium
GGTGGAATTTTCATCCCTAGGGATGAGCGGCCCGCTCATAGACGATTCGTTTTTCCACAATCACATCCGTGGCTTCGAAGCGCAAAACATTGACCCACCACATCCGTTTCGCAAAAAACGCCTTCTCTTCGCCTTCCGGCCTCTCAGCTTCTCGGCTCCTTCTGCCCAACCCTCCTCACCACCCCACCCCAGGCGGTTTTGCTACCTTATAGTTCTGACCGGCTGCAAACGTAACTTGGCACCGGCCTTACAAGTGATGGCGGCTCGGGTGAGTGAAACCTACGTTCTACGCACATACCCGTTTCGTGAATCGGATCTGATTGTTAGTTTTTTTACGCGCGATCAGGGCAAACTCCGTGGTGTCGCGCACCGGGCCAGAAGGCCAAAAAACAGTTTTGGGTCAGGTTTGGAGCGGCTATCGCTCGTGAATCTATCTTATTCGCAGAAGGAAACCCGCGAACTGGTGAACCTCAATTCTTGCGATTTGTTGCAATCGCAGTTCGGCCTGCTCAACAGCTTCGAGGCATCGCTCGCGCTCGACTTCGTAGCGGAAGTGAGTGAGCAACTGTTGCCGCCGAACGAACCGAACGAACGATTTTTCCGTTTGATGGCGACGATCCTCGATCACATGCACTCCGGCGCGCCCGGGGCGATTTGGAGTGCGCTCACTTATTTCTCGTTGTGGGCGACTCGCCTTTCGGGTTTCCTGCCCGACTTAGCCACGTATCCCGACCGCGCTCTGTCGCCAGATTCGCGCGATATGGCTGCCGGCATGTTGCGCAGCCACATCACCGATTTGCCCGAACGCAGTTGGAACAAAGACACTGCTCTAGATTTGCGGCGTTTCCTGATCCACCGCATGGAGGAACACGTGGAACGCCGTTTTCACACGCCGGCATTGCTGGAAGCGCTTTAACGGGTTCCCACCCAGCCAACGCCCACGTCCGCCGCGGTTCTGAGACGTTCCATCAACTGTCCTGTGTGGTGCTGCAAGTGGCGAATGTTGTAGATATGCGTCTCAAGCTTAGTGAACGGCAGCCAGCTAAAGCCCGATCCTTCTTCCAAGCGAGTGACCGGAACCTTCTGCTCGACCTCCGCCCGGCCCAAACTCAAATACTCTTGCACGTCCTGCTTACTGTACGGTTCCGGGAGTTGAAACGGCTCGTCTTTTGCCCAAGGCTGCGGTCCAAGGTAATTCGAATTGGGCTTGTGCCTGCTCCAAGCCTTGAACTCTGCTTCCGTCTGCTGAACATAAAAATGCGTGTAAAACACGGCATGATAAGCAACGTGCCAGAAGCGGTTCTTATACTCATTGCTGAACCAGAGTGCCTCGGGACAGAGTTCCACCGAACGCCCGAGCATCTCCAACCCGGCCCGATACTGGCCCAAGAGTGACTGCCGAATTAAGGAATCGTCCATATCTGTGCCATTTTAGTCCAAAAAGCGGTAGACTCAAACGACTGGAGGGCGTTGATGCCGTTTCGTATTTTGCTTGCCTTTCTTGCCGCACTGCCTGCCCTGGTTGCTGCGAGTGATGTGACTTTTAACAAAGACGTTCTGCCGATTTTGCAAAACCGCTGCCAAGGTTGCCATCGACCGGGCGAGGCTGCGCCCATGCCGCTTCTGACTTACCAGGAGGCGCGCCCGTGGGCTGCGGCTATGCGCGAGGCAGTGATGACACGCAAGATGCCGCCGTGGCATGCGGACCCGGCACATGGCAAGTTCATGAACGACCGACGCTTGTCGCAAGCCGAAATTGACACGATCTCAAGCTGGGCTAAGAACGGCGCGCCGGAAGGCGATCCCAAAGATGCGTTGCCCGCCAAGCAGTTCACCTCAGGTTGGACGATTGGGAAGCCTGATGTGGTGATCGACCTGGGCTCGGACTACAAGGTTCCGGCAAACGGCAAAATAGACTATACGTATTTCGTCGTACCCACCGGCTTCAAAGAAGACAAATGGATTGAAAAGGTCGAAGTGCGGCCCGGTGCGCGCGCTGTGGTGCATCATATTGTCCTGTTCGCGCGAGTACCAGGATCGAAAGCTTTCTCTTTTGCCAAGGCCGGCGAGGGCGTGGTGGCGCCACCTGATTCGCCCGAACCGCACAAGCCCGACAAGGGTGAGGGTGCGTTTTTTGGGTTGAATGACGGCGGCGACACGGAAATGATTGGTGTCTATGTTCCCGGCGGTGACGCATATGTCACCCGCCCCGGGCAAGCGCGCCTTGTGAAGGCTGGCAGCGATTTGATCTTCCAGATGCATTACACGGCTAAGGGTAAAGAGATAGTAGACCGCAGCGAAGTTGGTTTTGTGTTCGCAAAAGAGCCGCCGAAAGAACGAGTGATCAACACCTTTGTGTTGAACCCGGACATGCACATCCCGCCTGAAGAGCCGAATCATGAAGTCGACGCAACGGTGAAGCTTTATGAGGACGTGAAGGTGCAATCGTTCTTCCCGCACATGCACGTGCGCGGGAAAGCGATGGAGTACACAGCGATTTACCCGAACGGAGACCGGCAGATTTTATGCAACGTGCCGCGCTACGATTTCAATTGGCAGATGACCTATCAATTGGAGCAGCCGATTCTGCTGCCCAAGGGCTCGCAGATTCTGGTGCAGGCGTATTACGACAATTCGCCCAACAACCCAGCGAATCCTGATCCGAAAGCGGACGTCTATTGGGGCGAACAAACCTGGGAAGAGATGTTAGCGGGATTCATGGATTTCGCCGTTCCAGTGAATCTCGACCCCGCGCGCATCGCAGCGCCAGACAAGACAGCCGCGGTGGCGGACGCCAAAGTAAACGCAAACTAAACTACATTGGCCATATCGTAAGCTGGAAAACTAGGCATAGCGCACAATAGAAGTTTGCGGGAAATTGAACTTTACGTTGTTGCGCTTCCTATGCAGCGCATCGGGCGCTGCTCGAGAGCGCTCCGAGCCGATTAGCCGATGGATTCTTTTCAAGACACAATCTTCAAACTGAAGCATTACTGGGCCGACCGAGGCGCCATCATTCAAGAGCCATACGATTTGGAAGTGGGCGCGGGCACCATGGCGCCCGAAACGTTTCTGCGTGTGCTGGGCCCGAAGCCTTATAAGGTTGCGTATGTGCAGCCGAGCCGCCGGCCTGCTGATGGCCGCTATGGTGAAAATCCAAACCGCCTTTATAAGCATCAGCAGTTGCAAGTTATCTTGAAGCCGACTCCGGATGATGTGCTCGAGCAGTATTTGGGTAGCTTGGAAGCGATTGGCATTGATCTGCGCAAGCACGATATCAAGTTCGAAGAAGACAATTGGGAAGCGCCGACGCTGGGGGCGTGGGGCATTGGCTGGCAAGTGATGCTCGATGGGTTGGAAATTACGCAGTTCACTTACTTTCAGCAATGCGGCGCCATGGATCTGGATTTAGTGCCTGCCGAGATCACCTACGGTTTGGAGCGCATTGTCGCCTTCCTGCAAAACGTAAACAGCGTTTACGACATCGAATGGGCGCCAGGCTTCAAATATTCCGACGTGCGGCTGGCCGATGAGCAGCAGTTCTCCGTGTACAACTTTGAAATGGCAGACGTGGACATGTTGTGGGAGGAATTCAAACTGCATGAGAAGGAATGCCAGCGGCTGCTGGATTTGTTCCGGGCCAAGAAGAGCGGCTTCGAAGGGTTTCCTGTTTTGCCGGCATACGATCAGGCATTGAAGTGCTCGAACATCTTCAACTTGCTGGACTCGCGCGGCGCCATCAGCGTGACTGAGCGCGTGGGCGTGATTGGCCGGGTACGCAAGTTAGCGGTGGGCGTGGCCGATGCTTGGGCCAAACAACAAGCGTCGGAAGCAAAGGTGGTGGCGTAGATGGCCAACTTCCTGCTAGAAATCGGCGTGGAAGAGATTCCGGATTGGATGATTGAGCCGGCCCTGGCGGATTTGCATGCGCGTTTTGCGGTTGCCTTCGCGGCATTTGGCGGGTCCGCGATTACCACCGACGCAACACCGAGACGCTTGGTTTTGAAAGTGAAAGATCTGATCGCGCAAGCGCCTGATGTGGAAACGGTTGTGCAGGGGCCGTATCTATCGGCCGGCGAAAAAGCCGCGGAAGGTTTCGCGCGCAAGCAGAACACCACGGTCGACAAGCTTGCCAAGATAACCGACGCCAAAGGTGAGCGCTATATTTCCAGTCAATTGGTGAAGGGGCAAGCGGCAGCGCAGGCTCTCAGTGACGATTTGCCAAAAATCATCGCAAGCATATCTTTTCCAAAGACAATGTATTGGACCGGTAAGGGCGGCGTGAAGTTTATCCGGCCGATTCGCTGGATTGTGGCGCTGTTGGACGATCAGCTGATTCCGTTTGAAATCGCCGGAGTGAAGTCGGGAAATACGACGCGCGGACATCGCGTGCTTGGTTCCAAGACACCGTTGTTGGTTGGGATCAACAACTACGCAGAAGTGCTAAGAGCCAATTTCGTGATCGTATCAGCTGAGGAACGCAAAGCTCGCATTGAAAAGGCCTTGGCCGCGGACGTTCAGAAAGATGAAGAGCTGCTGAAGACGCTCGTTTATCTGACTGAGTTCCCCACGCCGATCCGCGGAACGTTCGACAAATCGTTTCTGGAACTACCGAGAGAAATTCTGTCCACGGTAATGCGGCATCATCAGCGGTATTTCTCGGTGTTGAATGCCGATGGATCGCTGGCTCCCGAGTTTGTGGCCGTAACGAATACGGATGGCGACCCGGACGGATTGATTCGCCAAGGTAACGAACGGGTCTTACGTGCCCGCTTCAACGATGCGCGTTTCTTCTGGCAAGTCGATCAGCAAAAGAAGCTATCTGCGCGTGTGGCTGACTTGGAAAAGGTCACCTTCCAGGCGAAACTCGGCAGCTATAAGGACAAGACTGAACGTGTCCGCGTGCTGGCATCTGAAATCGCCGAAGCCCTCAACGCTGATCAAAAGGTCGTCGACAGGGCTGCACTGCTCGCAAAGACAGACCTCACCACCGACATGGTGAAAGAGTTCACCGAATTGCAAGGTGTCGTAGGCGGCTTGTACGCCAAAGCGCAGGGTGAAGGCGATGATGTAGCCACCGCCATTTACGATCACTATCAACCGGTGAGTATGGAAGCGCCTATTCCGCGCGCGCTGGAAGGGCAGGTGGTGTCGATCGCGGACAAGCTTGACACGCTGCGCGAATGTTTCCGCGTCGACATGATTCCTACCGGCTCTAAAGATCCGTTTGCGTTGCGTCGCGCCGCGCAAGGCGTCGTCAAGATTCTATTTGAAGCAAAGCTGCCGTTAGATCTGAAAAAGCATGTGGCCGATGTGCCCGCCCTGCTGCCGTTCATGCAGGAACGCATCGAGTTCTATTTGAAAGACGTCCGCGGCTGTGCCTACGATGAAGTCAACGCGGTGTTGGCCGGTGGTTTCACTACTTTGCAGGATTTGGCGGAACGCGCGGAAGCCATTCACGCGGTACGGTCTACCGACAACTTCGAACCGCTGGCCGCCAGCTTCAAACGTATCAAGAATATACTGAAACAAGCGCAACTCACTAAGGCCGATCCGCCGAAGCCTGAGTTGCTGGCAGCGGGACCCGAGCGGGAGCTTTACCAGGAACTCCTGCGGGTCCGCAAACAGGTCAGGACTAGCTCAAGTTATCGCGAGAAACTGGTCTACATTGCCTCTCTCAGGCCAAAAGTGGATCTCTTCTTCGATAAAATTCTAGTGAACGATCCAGATCCGGCAATCCGTGAGAACCGTCTGGCTTTGCTGCACAGCCTGTTGACGGAGTTCTCGACAATTGCCGACTTTTCCGAAATCGTAACGCAAGGCGCAAGCGCCTGAAAATTTTTACCCGGCGGAAGTCCGCCATCAGGAGACAAAAAACTTAAATGACGAAATATGTTTACTCGTTTGGCGGAGGCACGGCCGACGGCGACGGCACCATGAAGGAGGTTCTAGGCGGCAAAGGCGCGGGCCTGGCTGAGATGAGCAAGGCCGGCGTGCCTGTGCCTCCAGGCTTCACCATCTCTACGGAGGTCTGTAACCTCTTCTTCGAAAACGGTAACAAAGTGCCGAAGGAAGTGGACGACCAGATTCACGAAGCCGTCGCCAAGCTCGAAAAGCAAATGGGCAAGAAGCTGGGCGGCGTAGAAGATCCGCTGCTGGTGAGCGTGCGTTCCGGCGCCAAGTTTTCTATGCCGGGCATGATGAACACGATTCTCAACCTGGGCTTGAATGATGCAAGCACCGAAGGCCTGGTGAAGAAGACCGCCAATGCGCGCTTCGCGTACGATTGCTATCGCCGTTTCATCCAGATGTTCGGTGAAGTGGCGCTGGGTGTGGACATGGCGAAGTTCGATCATATTTTCGATGCGCGTAAGCACCAGATCAAGGCGAAGCTCGATACGGATCTGAGCGCCGAAGATTTGCAGGCAATCATTGCCGAGTACAAGGCGCTGGTCAAGAAAGAGACCGGCAAAGATTTTCCGCAAGACCCGATTCAGCAGCTCCTGTTAGCGCGCGATGCCGTGTTCAATTCATGGAACACGCCGAAAGCTATCTATTACCGCCGCATGGAGAAGATTCCCGATTCCATCGGCACCGGCGCCAGCGTACAAGCGATGGTGTTTGGGAATATGGGCGATAATTCCGCGACCGGCGTGGGCTTCACGCGCAATCCGTCCACAGGCGAGAGAGTATTCTACGGCGAATTTCTGGTGAACGCGCAGGGCGAAGACGTGGTGGCGGGTATCCGCACGCCGCAGCCCATTGCCGATCTTGAGAAAGTGATGCCGGCTGCCTACAAACAACTGCGCACCATCACTTCGATGCTCGAGAAGCATTACAAAGACGTGCAGGATTTTGAATTCACGATTGAAGAAGGCAAGTTGTACATGCTGCAGACGCGCAACGGCAAGCGCACGGGTCCGGCCGCGGTACGTATCGCTGTGGATATGGTGAGTGAACGGCTGATCGACAGGAAAGAAGCCGTGATGCGCGTTGCGCCGAACCAGCTTGATCAGTTGCTGCACCCGGTTCTTGACCCGGCCATGCGCAAAGATTTGCAGGAGATTGCCGTTGGCCTTCCGGCCTCGCCCGGCGCTGCAGTAGGACGCGCCGTATTCTCGTCGGAAGATGCTGTGGAGATGTCGAAAACGGGTCCAGTGATTCTGATCCGCAAAGAAACGACACCCGACGATATTCACGGCATGGACGTATCGAAAGGAATTTTGACTGCAGTTGGCGGCTTGACCAGCCACGCCGCCGTTGTGGCGCGCGGCATGGGACGCCCCTGCGTTGTAGGCGCGTCTTCTGTCTCGGTGGATGAGCACAAGAAAATTGCCACCGTCGTTTTCCAAGGCAAGAAGCTGGTGGTGAAGCACGGCGAATGGATTTCGCTTGATGGCACGCTAGGCGAAGTTTATCTCGGCCAGTGCAAGACAAGCGACCCCGATCCGAAGTCGCATTACTTCGCGACATTCATGAAGTGGGCGGATGAATTCCGCGGCAAGTTCGGGGTGCGCGCCAATGCGGACGTGCCGCGCGATGCCAAGGCAGCACGCGTGTTTGGGGCGGAAGGCATTGGTCTCTGTCGCACCGAACACATGTTCTTCGCCGAAGACCGGTTGCCGCACGTGCAAGCCATGATTCTGGCGCGCGACGAAAAGACGCGTAAGAAAGCCTTGCAGAAGCTATTGCCGATGCAGCGTGCCGACTTCGCCGGCCTGTTTAAATCGATGGACGGATTTCCCGTTGTCATTCGTACCCTCGATCCGCCGCTGCACGAATTCCTGCCCAAGCGCGAAAACGTGATGGTGGATATCGCCAAGCTGCTGTACGCAGGCATCAAAGAAAAGAAGCAAATGGCGGAGACGTATCGCGTGCCCGTCACGGAACTGAAGAAGTTTCTGCCTGAACTGTTGCAGCGCGTGGAAGAGTTGCACGAATTCAATCCAATGCTGGGTCATCGCGGTTGCCGTTTGGGAATCACCTATCCCGAAATTACCGAAATGCAGGCGCGCGCTATTTTCGAAGCCGCTGTGCAAGTGGCCAAGAAAGGCATCAAGGTGATTCCGGAAGTAATGATTCCGCTGATTGGCAGCGTGAAGGAATTGGAAAACCAGAAAGCCATTGTGGTGAAGGTGGCCGACGAAGTGCTGAAGGCCGCGGGCATGAAGAAGCTCAAGTATATGGTGGGCACGATGATCGAAATCCCGCGCGCCGCGTTGACGGCGGATTTGGTGGCGAAGGAGGCGGAGTTCTTCAGCTTTGGCACCAACGATTTGACACAGACCACGATGGGTCTTTCGCGCGACGACTATACGAAGTTCTCGAAGCACTACGAAGAATTGAAAATCTTCAAAGCGGATCCTTTTGCTGTGCTTGACCAGGAAGGCGTGGGTAAGCTTGTGCAGCTTGCTGTGAAACTTGGACGAGAGACGCGGCCGAATTTGGAAGTGGGTATCTGCGGGGAACACGGTGGCGAGCCGAGTTCGGTCGAGTTCTGCTACCGCGTTGGCATGAACTATGTTTCGTGCTCGCCGTACCGGGTACCGATTGCCCGCTTGGCGGCGGCGCAGGCAGCGTTGAGTAGTGGCCAGACGGCCGCAGTGGGACGCACGGCGTAAATTCGGGCATCGTTGCCGCTCCTTCACAGTCACGGCTCAGCAAGGGTTTCCAAGCTGTGAGTGTGAAGGAGCGTTGTAGGCAAATTTCTGCAAGTTGGGCCATCACGTAGCCGGAGCGCATTTCTCTTGATTCCGCCAACTGGTCTAGATCGTCATCGATGAGGGTGGCTGTTGCTGTTGCCGATTCGCAAATTCGCTCCAGATTGTAGCGCCCGTAATGGTGACACCATTCGCTAGTTTCACATCCGTGACGGGCACGAGCTTCGTCCCGTCCCAACTGGTGATGGTCTGTGCATCAGGATCAAAAACAAAGATTTGCGGAATCAGGCTTTGGCTGTAGCGTTTGCATTTTGTTTCGATGTCATCCTCATCGGATAAGACCTCGAAGATAACGTCCACGGGCCGGGTTGCATATCGCCCCTCGATTTGTTCGAGGACCCCATAAACGTCAGGGCGCGGACGCCATTCAGCCGTCTGCCGAAGTTCTGCCTCTACTGAGGAGACGTAACCTGCCAATCGAAGGAATTCGCCGAGGAGTAGCTGGAGAAGACCATGAAGGTGTGTGGGCACTGGTTTGCGACGAGCTTCACCGAACCAGTACTCCCAACCTGACTCACTGCCGTAGAGATTCTCGTATTCGGCGACGCTGAGGTGGTGCGTGGCGGTCGGTGCCATGATTTCCCTGATTGTAGCAAGCTTACCAGCTTTCAAGCACCCACCGCGACCCTGTCGTTACCGACTCCTTAACAGTCACGGTCCCGGATTCCCGCGCGGTATGTTATTGAGACGGGGATGTTGATCTCAGCCGTACAATCCGCGGGCCGGGTAGGTCTTCCTGCACCGTTGCGGGAGCTAGCCGCCAAACGCTGGGACGCCATTATTGTGGGCGCCGGCCACAACGGGCTCACTTGTGCCGCATACCTGGCGCGTGCCGGCAAACGGGTGTTGGTTTTGGAAAGCCGGGAACGTATTGGCGGTGCATGCACGATCGAAGAGCCGTGGCCGGGTGTGCGCGTTTCGCCATGCGCGTATCTGGCGGGGCTGCTTCATCCACTCGTCGTCGAAGAGCTCGACCTGCCGGCACTGGGCTTTTCTTGGACGCCCGCCATCAACGGACTATTTATTCCTTTCGAAGACGGCAGCAGCGTCCAACTTTGGGAAGACGATGAAAAGTGCGAGGCGGAGATTGCACGTCTGTGTCCAAAAGATGTGACGGGCTGGCGCGCGATGTGCGATTTAATCCGCCGCACACGTGACCGCTTGCGTCCGGCCAATCCAAACGACTTCTGGATCGGCGAGCCACCGACACGTGAACAGATTGAAAAACGCTTGGGCAAAGATAAAGAAGCGTATAAACTGCTGTTCGAATGGTCAATGGCGGAGATGGTTGAGCACTATCTCACAGACGAACGGCTGCAAGCTGGTTACTTAGGCCAAGGCGTCATTGGCACGAATGCGAGTCCGTTTGATGCGGGCACTGCGTCCATTCGTTTTCATCATTCATCGGGCCGGTTAGGCGGATTGCCGGGCATGTGGGGATATGTCAAAGGCGGCATGGGCATGGTGTCGTTTTATATTGCCGACGCCGCCGCAAAAGCGGGCGCCACGATTGCCAGCGGCGTGCCAGTGGCGGCCATTCTTCCGGAAGAAGGCGTGCAATTAGAAAGCGGCGAGATGATTCATGCGCCCGTGGTGATTGCGAACGCCGATCCGCGTACTGCGCTACGCCTGTTGGGCGAGCATGCCGATCCAGTGTGGCGTGCCAAAGTGGCAGGCGTGCCCATGCGTGGCTGCACAGTGAAGCTCAACGTATGGCTTGCGGAGTTGCCCAACTTCCGCGCACGTCCGGGAACGTTGGAACCGCATCATTACGGGCAAATCAACACGCCGCTTAGCAAGCAGGAATGGAAAGAGAATTACGCCGCAGCGCGCGCCGGTAAGCTTCCAGCGCGCTTGTGGACCGAACTCTATTTCCAGAGCGTGCATGATGCGAGCGTAGCGCCGGCGGGTACGCAAACGATGAGCGTCTTCGCGCAATACGTTCCTTACAAATTTGCGCAGGGAGATTGGAACCAGCATCGCGAAGCGGCGAAACAACTCGCGCTCGATGCCATCGGACGCTATTGCAGCAACATTCCTCAAGCCGTTATTGATTGCGAAGCTTTGGGACCGCCGGACGTGGAAGAGCGTGTAGGTCTGACGGGAGGTCACATCTTTCAGGGTGAGTGTTTGCCGGAATACATGTGGAGCAAGCGGCTGAGTTGCCGCACGCCCATGCGGGGCGTCTATTTGTGCGGTGCGGCCACTCATCCAGGAGGTAGCGTGATTGCCATTAACGGGCGCAACGCGGCGATGGCGGTTATTGCCGACTCACGACGCGCCGTTTCTGTTTTAGCCACTGGTTGAGCATAAACAGAATTACGACCACGGGCAGTGCCACGAAATAAGGCCAGTGCGCCAAGATTGGGGGTTCGGGCGGCAGCACTTCCAAAGCGCCAGTCACAATGGCACTCTCTTTCTTCGTCTGGACGGAGATTTCGACGCGATATTGGCCCGGAGAATTTAAATCCATTTGAGCGGCATAGAGAAGCTTGTTGGTGGCGTGCTCGTGACGGGCCGGCGCACTCACCGCGGAGATGGAATTCGCGTCGCGGCGTACTAGATGCAAGTTGACATCAGCGTCGAGTATGGGACTTTGGTCGGCGCTGTTCTGCACCATGACGCTCAGGTCGGCGCGGCCGGCGCGAACAGGCGATGCCGCACTGAACAGTGAGATGTTGAAAGCCCCCGCTTTGCGCTGAAACTGGAGTTTTCCGCCGTCCGCCCAGACAGTGGACACGAGAACGGAGAACAGGAATATGAGTCGGAGCCTCAATGCATCACCCCCGCATCTGCATCGGTTGGAAGAAGATCCAAACACCTGCGGCGAACAGAAGGCAAGCAACGCTGGCCCATGGCAGAAACAGTTTCAGAAAAACTCCTTCGGCAATGCGCCAGGCAAGGTAGAGAGTAAGCAAGAGACCGGCCTCCAGAATCATTATCTGTAACCAGACGACGGAAACAGTTGTCCAGACAGAAGCAGCGTGAAAAAGGAGGTGAGCGGCCCACATGCCAACTCCCAGAGGAACCAGCGAGAAAGCAAGGTGATTGGCGCGCGGAGCACCTCCGTTCACAGATTCGCAAAGCCAGAATATTGCGAGTGGGAGAAGCGCAGCCGCTGTGAGAATGAACACACCGACAATGAACGGCATGGCGTGAACTCCCAAACGTGCGTGCCAGCGATGTTCCCACATCATCACCGGAGCAACCATACCGGCCGCATTAGCAAAAGCGCCAAACACGAGAAGCAACGCAAGCGCCACGAGATCCGAGCGTTTGGAGAGTCTGCCGATGGAGGATCGATAAGCATCCGAAAGCAAAGTCTTGGCTGGAGCCACCGGCATTAAGCCAACGTTATCGTGCGGGCATGCTTTTACGCAATCGAGACAAAAGGTGCAATCCAAATTACTGGATTTCTTCGGTTGAAACAGATAAAGCTCGCAGCCGCGGGCTTTTTCGTTGCCACGGATACAATCATAGGTCTGGCAGCGGTGGCAGGTGGCTTTGTCTTTTATTGCAACCTCGCGCGGTGAAACGAGCGAAACTACGAAGTGATATTGGCCAACGGGGCAGACGTATTTGCAGAAACTCGCGCCGCGAAAAACAGAATCAACCGATACAGCGGCGACGAAATAACCAATGACCAGCCAGGCAGTCAACCAAGGACGGTCCCAAAGAGAGAAGGCTTCGTACGCCCACAAATAGAGGACAATCAGCCCAGCGCCCAGCCATTTATTGCGCAAGGCATGCGGCCAACGCCGGTTTGGAGTTAAGAAACGCCGGACCCCATCGCGCACAAACATAAACGGGCAGGCCAGACAGAACAAATTACCGACCGCCAGCAATGCGAGCATAGACAAAGCGCGCCAGTGAATCCACGGCAACACACCAGCCAGGTTCAGCGCGGCTACTTGTGGGCCGCGGAAGCCATCCGCCACGACCGCAATTGAAACGAGCAGCATTGCCGCTTGCGCAATGCGGCGAAAGAACGGCGTCCACCTCCACCAAACGGGAGAACGGGCTGGGAGGGCCGATTTGCGCACGCGCTGCGCAGCGGAGGTGGTTTGCATACGCGGAGTTGTGAGCAACCCCATGACAAGAATGAAGGCGGGTACCAGGTAGACCACCGATCCGGGCACCCACATGAGGAGGCCAGCCAGACTTTGATCCTCTAACGCGCCGAAGTGGGTCGCGCGGACTGCTCCGTAGCTTGGATAGATCAAATTTCCCGAAAAGACAAAGATCGCCGACAGAGCAGTGTTCAAAATGTCGGCAAGCAGCAAATAGGGTATCGCCATCCATTTCGGCCAGCGGGGCTTGCCCGGCCCGGGCTGAATGACGGGCCACCAAAACAGTACTCCCGACCAGAAGAAACAGGCATGCTGCACACCATGCCAAGCGGGAGACGATAGCGCCAACTCATACAACTTTGGGAGATGCCAAAGCAAAGTAGTCAAGGCGAACACGAGCCAAGCTGGTATGGGAGACGTGAGCCAAGCGAAAAACTGTTTCAACGGATTCCATGAGAGAAATGGCCCTAGACCTTCTTTGACGAAACCCTTCGGCAAACCGCGCAACATAGGGAGCAGGGGATAGGAGAGCAGCAGCAGCGGAGGAGCAATCATCATAAGCAGCAAATGCTGCGTCATATGAGCGGAGAGAAAGAGGCTATCGAAGGCATCTAGGGGCGATTCCGTTGCCAGAAACAAAACGAGGAGACAGGCCAGGAAGGCCGTTAGCCGCAAGCCATCGCGTTCGTCACGCAGCAGGCGCCGTCCGCGCAACCAGCCGCGCCAATAGACGATGGCGCTGAGTAAGAAGAGAATAATCACGCGCCCATCTAAGGGCCACGAAGAAAACGCAGCAGTGGCAGTGGATTCCACGTTACCGCGCTCTCAGAGGAGGAGACGCGGGAGCACGTGCGGCCGCAATGTCGCGCGGCAAATTGTTCTCTGGCTTACTTGAAGGGCGAACGGGCGCAGTAGAGTGCAAGGTGGCCATAAATGCGACCAGTGCCTCCACTTCCGCGGGACTTAGCTTCTTTCCGTAGGCCGGCATGTTACCGCCGCCTTGAATTACTTGCCGCACCAGCTCTTCCTTAGTGAGGCGGGTTGCCACTTCATCAAGGGCCGGACCGCGCTCGCCTCCCGCGCCTCCCAGCGAGTGACAATTGCGGCACTGTTTGTTTTGAAACACCACAGCACCGCGCAATTCAAGGGGCGTTCTGCCCCTGACAAACTTTTCGGGAATGGGATCTCCGCTCCAGGCCGACATTTTAGGCGACCAGGGTGAAGTTTCTCCCATATAGGTGAGCACGGCGATTACCAGCATGACGAAGATGACAGAGAGAACCGCAACTGGCCGCCGGACCGCGCTCTTTTCGCCCGTGGGAGAAATAAACGGCAGCCCCAAAAGAAGAGCGATACAGACCGTGGGCGCGACGAAGAGAATGATCACTTCCATCCAATCGGGCAAGAGCGCGAGGGCCGCAAATATCGACAAGAAATAGAAATCGGGGCGCGGGTTGGTGTCGACGAGGGTCGGATTTGGAGGACCGCCAGGGCCCTTGGGACCGAAGATGAAGGCCGCTCCCAATATGCCCACAATGATAATCGCGGCAAAAATGAGATCCTTACCAATGGCGTGCGGAACAAACGGCACACCCTCCTTGCGAAGGATCTCGGAATACTCAGCATCGTAAGTAGCTTTGCGAACGGGTTTGCCGGGTGTGGGATATTCATTGATGCCCTTGGTGAGCACCAAACGCAAGTGCATGCTCACCAGCGCAATGATCAACCCCGGAATTATAAACACGTGCAGAGTAAAAAAACGCGAAAGTGTTTCTCCGGCGATGATAGGCCCGGCCAGCAACACATGCACGAGTTGGGCACCGATGAAAGGCACACGCCCGGTAATGGAAGCGCCAATGGTAAGGCCCCAATACGCGTCCTGGTCGAAGCGCATCACTTGGCCCGTGAATGCCATACCGAGTGTGAAAAGCAGAAGAAAGATACCGCTCACCCATGTCAGTTCGCGCGGGTATTTGTAGGCGCCAAACAAGAAGACTTGAATCATGTGCAGCGTCATAATGGCCACCATGAAATTCGACCCCCAATTATGCACGGCGCGCAGGTACCAACCCCAGAATTGGGCATGGTTGAGATATTGCAAGCTCGTCCAAGCTTCGTTGGTTGAGGGAATATAAACAAACGCGAGACACGCTCCGGTGATGACCTGAATAACGAAACAAAGCAACGTGGCGCTGCCGAAAACGTAAAACCAGCTTCCCGCGCTCTTCGGAACTTCATGGCCGGCGGTGGAAGAATAGAGCGCCGTCAGGTGCAGCCGGTCATCGAGCCAAACGGCGATACTTCGCAGGGTGTGTATCACGGGAAGCTCCTACACAGGATTTGAGAGCGTTGGCATTTGCCCACCCTTTACCCAGAGTTGGCCTTTCTCCACTTTGTAGTCATATTGGAAGAGTCCGCGTGGAGGCGGGCCGGCGGCGCGAGATCCGTCTTCCAGATATGCACCGCCGTGACAGGGACAAAGAAACAAGCCGGATTCCTGAAACCATCGCACAGGACAACCCAGATGGGTGCAGTTAATAGCGAAGACTTGAAAGTCTTTGCCACTGATGCGCCGGACCCAACAAGGAATATCGGCGGTTTGACCGTCCCACGGACGCGTATATGGGTTGCGGTAGGTGGCGATGCGCGTGGTTTTCTCGGGGAAGTGATCGAGCGGACCGAGCGAGATCCAATCGCGCGGGTCTTTTTTCTCGGCAAAGCTTGAAAAGACGAATCCGATGAGCGGCACGGCCAACGCTACGCCGGCAATGACGTTCAACGCGACTCCGGCGGTAAAGAGCCAATCCCGCCGCGACGGATTTCCCTGTGGTTCTTCCTTTTTTACCTGTTGTTTTGACTCACTCATTTCGTGTTCCCCATTGCCGACTCAGTCGGCCGCAACGATGCCAGATAGGCCACCAAGTCACTCACGTCCTGGTCGTTTAAGGCATGTCCTGCATTCAAAAAGCGATAGTTTGGCATTCCTAAATCCGAGCGACCCACAATAATGGAAGTGCGCAGATTCTGATTGGTCGACAACGACAAATAGGAGGGATCGGTGACTGATCCGACCCGCGCTCCCGGACCGTGACAAGCAAAGCAGCCCCGACCGAACAAACGTTTGCCATTGACAGGGTCGCCGGGAGTACTCTCGGCATAGGAAGGCAACTCCGCTCCCGCCGGCGCACTCACAGGTTTTTTCCAACTTTCAATGCCATCCACCAGCGCGTCTACCTGCTGCGGGGTTAACGGACCGCCCTCGCTCATCGCCCACGGCGGCATAGCGGTACCTTCGCGCCCGAATACAATGACGTGCTTCAAAGTGTCTTTTGGAATGACCGCTAAATAGACCGCGTCATTCAAGATGCGCCCAGGTCCCTTTTGCCCATTAGGCCCATGACAGCCGGAACAATTCTGGCTGAACAGGGTTTTAAAGTCAGTCACCTCCGACGGTGCAATCTCTTCCGGACCTGGTTTACCGGGCGGATCGCACGCCGTGAGACAAATCAGCGCAACAGCACAGCCAACGGTGGATAGTGCCAACCGCATCACTTGTGATCCTCATCTTGCGGTGTTTCGAGGAAGGCGCGTTCGGCGAGACTCCAAGTCTGCATGGTCCGGATGCTAGTGCTGCGAGCAATCACGTAGCCACCAACGAGGCCGAAACCAAGTTGACAGACCACGAACCAGGGCCAACTAATGCGGGAGTTTAGGGCCGGATTTATAAAGTTGAGAGTGGTTGCTACTAGACCGCTCCAAAATACGGGCATGAGAATGCCTGCCCAAAATGGCGCATACTTTGGAAACATGGGCAACATGACGGCGTAGAGCACGCCGACCATGATAGAGATGGCTCCATGCCCGACCACGGCCGCAGCGAAAGCGAGCCCATTAAACTTACGAAGTTGCTCCACCGTTTCGCTGCCTAAGTCTGGAATCACAACGCCCGATAGGAGGTTAATCGGGTACCAAATACTGTGCTGAGCAAACAGACCGTAGAGGCAAGCAAGGGCCGCCATAACGGTCCCGCCGGCGAGACCACCCCAAAAGCCGGCGGAGTAGGGATGAATTTCTTCGGGCACCCGCACACGGTGGCCGCCCTCGCCGAGCTTCAACCTTACAACCGCGCGCGCGCCAACTTTGATGGGTGCAGGCCGCCGCGCCGGTTCAATGGCTACGGCCTCGTGTTGTTCAAGTGGAATCACGGTTTTCCACCAGCCGTCCGCCGCTTTAGCCGCAATTAGAAAGCCGACGACACTGATCACCCAATGGGTAACGATCCCAGCCAGAAGCAAGGTGATGCCGAAGGCAAACACCATGGGCCAGAAGGTGGGCGCGGGCAATTGAATGCGTGTCTCGCCACGTGTCTTTGAATCGGTGGAATGTTGTGACATGCCCTTTATCTCCCAATCACATAAACCACAGTGAAAACCACCACCCAAACGGCATCTACAAAGTGCCAATACCAAGACAGGAATTTCACTCGGCGTTCCTGCGTTTGAATGGGAAAGCCCAACAGGGTTACCAGCATAACCAGAATGAGAAACGACATGCCGACAATGACGTGGCTGGCATGCAAGCCAACCAGCGAATAGAAGGTGGTGCCGAAGAGATTGGTACTCACTGTGAGGTGGTCTTCGTAGATCAATTTGCGCCACTCCATGCCAGTGGAAACGAGAAACTCCAGGCCAAGTAGAATGGTGGCCAGCCACCAGAGTTTGAAGATGCCGAGACGGTGTTTCTTCAGAGCGCTCTCAGCAAAAACGATCGTCGCGCTGCTGGAAAGCAAGCAAATGCTGGCCAGAATCGGCAGGTCGAGAACGTCTTTAGGAAAAGGACCGGTTAGGCTCTTGCCGATGTAGACGACGTAGGCGACGACGAAGATAGTGAACAGCGCGGTTTCGGTGACGATCAGGAAAATGATTCCCATGGCGCCGCGATCGGGCAGACTCCACTCACTTTGCTTTTCGGCTAAGACCGCTTCCACTATTCGAACCTCCAATCAGGATCGTTGGGATTCTTCAAATCCCACAGTGGACGGCTGCTGCGCACTTCCGGTAGGGTTTCAAAGTTGTATTCGGGGGGCGGGGAAGTGGTGGCCCACTCGAGTGTCCAAGCGTCCCATGGATCGTCACCGGCAGGTTTGCCTTTGATGGCAGAGTACACTACATTCCAAACGAAAATCAGGATGGCTGGAGCCTGGAAAAGGACACCTGATGATGCGAGCAGATTCCAGAAGTTCCAGCCGCGGTCTGGCGCATAGGTGTAAATGCGCCGCGGCATTCCCAGGAAACCCAAAAAATGCATGGGTACGAATGTTAGTTCCACGCCAATGGTGAAGAGCCAGAAATGCCATTTGCCCAAAGTCTCGTTATACATCCGGCCACTGACCTTGGGGAACCAGTAATACATGCCGGCAAAGAGGCCGAACACGAGGCCGAGGACAAGCGTGAAGTGAAAGTGGCCAACCACGAAGTAAGAATCGTGAAGCTGCCAATCGAAGGGACTGGCGGCGAGCATGATGCCCGTCAACCCGGCGATCAGAAATTGGAAAAGGAATGCGCAACAAAACAGCATTGGCGTAGCAAGGCGGATTTTGCCGCCGTACATGGTTGCGGTCCAGTTGAAAATTTTGATGCCAGTGGGAATGCCGACCAGCATGGAGGAAGCAGTAAAGAAGGTATTGGACCACGAGGTCATACCGACAGCGAACATATGATGCGCCCAGACGCCGAGACTGATGAAACCTATGCAGGCGACAGCGCCGACCATGGCGGGGCGGCCGAAAATCGGCTTGCGCGAGAAGATGGGAACAACTTCAGAGAGGATGGCGAAGGCCGGGAAAATCAGAATGTAGACTTCCGGATGGCCGAAGATCCAAAAGAAGTGCTGCCACAAAACGGCAGAACCACCATTTTGCGTATTGAAGAAATTGCCGCCTAGAAAGCGGTCAATGAGGAGCATGATCTGCGCGGCGGATAACGGTGGAAGGGCGATGATGATGAGCCAGGAGTCAATGAGCATGACCCAGACGAACATAGGCATGCGGGCGAGCGTCATGCCCTTGCAGCGCATGGAAATGGTGGTTACGATGACGTTCAAAGCGCTGGCAATGCTGCCGATGCCGGCGGTGAGGATGCCTAGAATCCAATAGTCGGTGGGGGCGCCGCGTGAAAATGCGCGCGAGGTCAAGGGTGCATAGGCAAACCAACCCACGTCGGGAGCCGAACCTGCGCCGGACAATCCGCTGCCGCCAATGTAGCTGAAATAGAGGAGAAATCCGCCGAAGAGAAATATCCAAAAACCAAAAGCATTCAGCCGGGGAAACGCCATGTCGCGCGCGCCAATCATGAGTGGGACCAGATAGTTGGAAAGTCCAGCGACAAACGGCATACCGACCAAGAACACCATGGTAGTGCCATGCATGGTGAAGAGACGGTTGAAGGTATCGGGATCAACGACGTGGCCATTGGGAAAGGCCAATTGCAAACGGATAACCGATGCCATGATTCCGGCGATGACAAAAAAGAGCAACGCGGTAATGATGTACATCAATCCCAAGCGCTTGTGATCGACAGTTGAGACCCATTCGTACAAGTGGCTTGAAAAGGAAAAGGAGGCTTCCTGTATTGGCGGACCTTCGAGCGGAGCATGAATCGTTGACATAGCTACCTCAGCTTCTCCAGATAGTTCACAACCTTTGTCAGCTCATCCGGCGTAAGCTTCATGCTGGGCATGAGACAGCCGGGCTTGGCAACCTGCGGGTCATTCACCCAATTCCGCAGATTTTGCGGAGTGTTCTTGATGACACCAGAGCCTAATGTTTGGCGGCTCATCAAGTGCGTAAGATCGGGACCGAATTTACTGCCGGCGCTGCCTTGGCCCAGCCCGGATATGTTGTGGCAATTCACGCAGGCGAGCGATTCGAACACGGCACGGCCTTCGTTGGCTTGTGGGTCATCCACCGCGCGCTTTTGCTGTTCGATGGTCCATTGTTTGAAGGATTTTGGATCGTCCCCCACCACGCGCAGCAGCATGTTGGCGTGTTGCGTTCCGCAATA
>PMSX01000177.1 GCA_003167495.1 Bryobacterales bacterium
TGGGGGCGTCGAGATTCAGATCGATTGGCATTCCGGCGAACCTTCTTCGTTCAGCACTGTGGAGCCGGACGCGATAGGCTTTCACAATCGGGGGACGGAATACGCAACTAACATCGTGGCGGGCGCGTTTTCGCGCAGCGATCTTGTTTGGCTCCATGGCATCGAAGTGCCCAGCATCGGTCCAGGAGATACGCGCGTGGTGGAGGCGATCTTCAATCGTCAAACCGGTGTCGGAACGGCAGAAGTTGGCTATATGAAAGAAATTCTCGAGGAGTCTCGAGAAGCAATCACGATCCCGGTGCGTTATACAAACCAGCGCGGGGCAACGTTCTCACGGTTGTTTACGCTGCGGCTTGTCGATGTAGGCCGCGATCGCGAGATTGTCTGTCAGGCTTCGGAACCGAAGCTTGTTTCGCGGCGTCCGCTGTCGCTTGATTAGCGGTTGCGAGGATGCTGGCGTGCAGCAATGCAAGAACGCGGTCCGCCTTCACGAGGCGCATTTTGGTAAGGAGTTGGCCGGCCTGCTTGGAGATTTTGAGGTAAGGATTTTCGATAGGCGCGCCGGTGCGCGGGTGCATGACGATGGTGCCGTTTCTGCGGATATTTTCGGAAGCTTCGCAGTAAGCGGACAAGGCGTCCGCAAAGACTCTCAGGTCCACGGCGCGTAAGGTTTTGTTGTCGAGTCTGAGTTGGGCGGCAACATCGACGGGCAAGGTAGCCTTTACTTTTGCCACAGCTTTGCTCCGCGAAATGGCAGCAGATTTTGAAAGAAGGCGAGCTGCTCGGGTTCGAAGGCATCGGAAACGCGGCTGGCTTTGTAAATCTCCGCTCCGGAGCAAGTGTCGGGCAGGATGGGAAGTTCGCTTTCGATGGCGCGGACGAGGTCAAAGTCTTCTCCGCCTTCGGTAAGGTCGAACTGCTCAAAGCGCGGATTAAAGTTGAGGTTCATCGAGCCGCGCAACAGCAGCTTGTATTCGCCGGTTTGGATAGTCACGATTTTGGAGTGATTGACCACGAAACGGATGGACTCCGGGCCAAAGCCTTGTTGCCAGCGCTTCAAGAGCGCGGAGTTTTTGTTGCGCGCAGCGCCGTCAATCACTAGCAGGCCGGTGCGCAGACGGCCGTCTTTGCGCAGTCTCTCGAAACATTCGATTTCGTAATCGGCCACGGTCCAGGTCCAAATGGAAACGGCCGCGTGGCCGACTTGGTCGAGACACCAAAGAGTGGCGTCGATCATGGAGAATTGACCGCGTGTCATGGCGAAAAGCGAGACACCAGGGGAAATGGGTCCAATACAGTCGCCGGCGGCCTTGAAGGACTCGACAGATCGCAGGCGGCGGTTGGCAGGGGCGGCGCGCGGACCGCTGGGTGTGGGGCTGGACTCTTTCAAGCGGCGCCTCCGCCTCCGTAATTGCGAAAGGCATCGAGCCAGGCATAAGTGGTGCGCCACAACTTGCCGGCGCGATAGCTGCGCAAAACGCCCGCCCGGAACAACCGCTTTACGCTAGTTTCGCTGATAGCCAGTTCACGGGCGGCCTCCTTGGCGCTTAAGTCGGGCACGGAGATCGTCACTGAAATGGTGTCGGGTGGGTTCACTCAGTTTACTTAGTGGCTGGCGCGGCTACACCCTTCGGCCAAGGAGATTCTGAGGAGGTCACATCGAGCCGGATCGGACCATAACGGCCAAAGGGTTGCGGACTTGGTGTTTAGGGGCCGAAATGGAAGATGGAAGCCCACCGGAGGCTCGTTAAACATTTCCGACTGCCGGCAGACTTTAGCCATACTTCTGTCGCGCGCTTTCACTTTTGTGAGGCACCTCTTTTGAGTCCCGCGCCCAAAAAACTAGAGAAACGCATACCAACCTACGCTGCCTCTGGAGTGCGGCTGCGAGGTTATTCGCCGGACGCCATCAAGCGGTTGCTGGGTTTGTCACTCATCGTGGCGGTGCGCAACCGGCAGGGACGGATTGTGAGTGCGCAGTTCAGGGAATCCGGCGGTGGGAATCCGCTGCGGTCGACTAATCTCCTCGGCACACGCTACTCCTACGTCGAACAAATTCATGAGAGCCGGGTGTGGTCTCACCGCCGATTAACGCCCCGGCAGGATGTGGAGCAAAAGGCGGGTGAACCCGTGGAAGACGAGGCGGACCGGGAGTGTTTTGTGCGCTTGATTTTCCGGTCTGTGCCGCTCAGTTGCCTGGTGGAAACTTTATGAAATGGAATCAAGTCGGCAGTGTTATAGCCAAACTCGCTCCCACCGTCGCCGCTGCCCTTGGCGGCCCGTTGGCTGGCAGCGCTATTTCGGTTGTTGAATCGACGCTCGGCCTCGCGCCGAAAGGCAATACCTCAGCGGGGCAGGATGCGATTGCCACCGCTATGGGTTCAGCCACACAGGAACAACTCTTGGCGTTGCATAACGCCGATCACGACTTCGCGGCGAAGATGGCGGCGCTAGGTTTTGCGGATGCGGAAAGCATAGCCTCTCTCGCTGATGCGGATCGCGCCAACGCCCGAGCGCGCGAAATCAGCGTCAAAGATCGCACGCCGGCAGTACTCGCCATTGGTGTAACGCTGGGCTTCTTTTGTCTTCTCGCCTTCATGTGTTTCCACCCCGTGCCTAAGGAGTCGAAAGACATGCTCAACATTATGATCGGCTCGCTCGGGGCGGCCTGGGTCTCCATCGTTGGATACTACTTCGGCTCATCCAACGGCAGCGAGCGCAAAACGGAAATCATCGCGGGTTCACCGGCTAAGTCATGATCGACCGCGACTTCGTGATGTCCGAGTTAATCGACGACGAGCAGTCACGACACCTCGTGTACGACGACGCCACTGGTTTGCGGCTGTGTCCCGGGATGGTCTGCAAAGGCCATCCCACCATTGGGGTTGGGCGGGCTCTGGATGTGAACGGCATATCGAGCGAGGAGATCGCTTTTCTGCTGAACAACGACATCACGCGCGTTTCCGACCAGCTAAACGCCGCGTTGCCGTGGTTTGGAACACTCGATTACGTGCGCCAGTGCGCACTGATCAATATGGCGTTCAATCTGGGTGTGGCCGGCATGCTCGGCTTTCACGAGACGCTCAGTTTGATCGCGGCGGGCAATTACCAACTTGCCGGCAGCCAAATGCTCGCTTCGAAATGGGCCACCCAAGTTGGCGCGCGGGCGAGGCGTCTGGCCGAAATGATTCGCACGGGAAAGCCGGTCGCACGCTAAGGCGGGCCGCCATGCGCCGCCGGGAACCCGCGCGCAGGCCTGCGCCACGGAAGAAGCGGAAAACCATGCCGCCATGGAAGCGTTTTGAAATCGAGTTCGAGCCAATGGACTGCTCGATTCCGGCGTTGAGTTGGTGGTTGAATTGAAAAGTTTATGACTAAAGCAGAAGCCGAAGAGAAAGAAAAGCTACTCCGCGAATCGATTGTGGACGAGTACGGCGCGTTGGTGGAAGAGCTGGCGCCATTCAAGGGAAAGCAGAGCCGCGTGGAGGAACTCGCCAAAGTCATCCGCTCGTGGTTTGCCGATGCGGATGCGGAATTAGGTGCGGTGGCGACGGGCACAAAATATGAAGCGGTTCTGGGAGCGAAGCAACTCACAACATTAATCGGCATAAATGCAGCCTTCGCCTTGTTAGGGAAGGCCAAATTTCTGCAAGCGGCTTCACTGACGATGAAAGCACTCGAAGCGCATCTGCAGCCTTCGGCGTTGTCCAGCATCATCAGCAAAGCGCGGACTGGCAGCCGCACATTGTTGGTCAACCCGCTGGTCAATCCTCGGCCGGAAAAATAAGCACCGGTCAATTAATTAAGGTGCCGGCGAAAGCTAAACGGCCATGCCTGAGGCACGGCTGCGCGGCGTTGGTGGATAGCGGATACTGTGCAGCGCATCAAAAGCAGGCGACCATCAGCCGGGTGGAAGAAGACAGGCAGCGTGGTACGTCTACCGAACGCGGCTACGACGGTCAATGGCGAAAGTTCAGACGAGGTTACTTCTCGCGTGCGGAGAACGTAGTCTGCAAAGACTGTCTGCGAGCGGTGGCAACCGACTTGCACCATGAGCTGAAGCTGGCCGACTGCCCTGAGTTGAAGTATGACGAAGGCAACCTGCGCGGTCTGTGTGGACGATGCCACAAGAAGAGGACGGCGCGCGGGGAATGAGGGACGGGGTAGGGGGTCGACCGAGTTAGGGCCCGAACGTCCTACGACCGCACCGCAGCCACAATTAACGCTTACGCAAAATGGAACTTTTTCGCATTTTGAGGGTTTTTCGAGCAAAGCGGTGATTTCGTCATCTTGTGATGGCATCAGAACTGATGGCCTAAATGGCTAGACCGCGTAAACCAACCGCGCTGCTGGAGGCCAAGGGGTCGTTCGACCGGGATCCGGCGCGGCGGCGGAAAGATCCGAAAACGACCGGCGAATTGGGAGCGCCTCCAGCGCATCTCGACCCGGCGCGGAAGCAAATTTGGAGAGAGCTGGCTGCTCTTTTGCCGTTGGGTGTCGCCAGGAACGCTGACCGCTTCAGTTTTGAATTGATTGCCGGCCTGATGCACCGCTATCGCACGGAGACCTTGACTGGCAGTGAGTTGAGTTCTCTGGTGAGCCTGCTGTCGAAGTTCGGTTTGGACCCGTCGAATCGTGCCAAAGTTGCCCAGCCGGTCTCGACGAAAGACGACAAAAACCCGTTCAGCGAATTCGCCAGCTAAAGCCAAAGCACGTGCCGGAAAGCTGCCGACCGCTAAAGACTTCAGCGCGATCGCGGCTCGCTATTGCGAGGACGTAACCACGGGCCGGATTCCGGCGTGCAAGTGGATCCGTATCGCCTGCCAGCGTTTTCTCGACGATCTCCTGGATTGCGCGTCTCCGGAGAGTCCTTATATCTACTCGAAGCAGAAAGCGCATCGGGCGGGTAAGTTCATCGAAATGCTGCCGCATACCAAAGGGGTGTGGCGGCAGCGACGGGAAGCGATTGTTCTGCAGGGCTGGCAGTGTTTCGTGATTTGCGCGGTGTTTGGATTCTTGCATCGTGAGAGTGGATTGCGGCGTTGCCGGGAGATGTTTCTTTTGCTGCCCAGAAAATCGGGTAAGTCTTTGTTCGCGGCGGCGATCGCGCTCTACATGACCTGTGCGGATGGCGAGGCGTTCCCGGAGGTGTACTGCGGCGCGCGGACACTGCGCCAGGCGCTGGAAGTTTTCACGCCGGCGAAGCAGATGGTCAGAATTCAACCGGCTCTGAAGAGCGCGTTTCATCTGCAGATCTGGTCTGGGCAGCTGCTGCTCGAGGCCGGCGGGAAGTTCATGCCGGTGGTGCGAGATCCGGGTGAAGGGCAGAGTCCGAGCTGCTACGTGATGGATGAGGTCCATCAGCATTTAGATGACACGCTGATTTCTTGCTTCAGGACGGGTTGCGCGGCGCGGGAGCAACCGCTGGGGGTTTTCATTTCGACGGCGGGTTCTTCGATCGAGGGACCGTGTTACGCAATGGTCGAAGAAACGCATAAGGTGCTCGACGGAACCTTCGACCGTCCGGAACTGTTTGCGCTGCTGTACGGGATTGATGAAGGCGACGATTGGACCTCGGAAGAGACGCTGCGGAAAGCGAATCCGGGTTGGGGTGTCAGCATTTTTCCTGAGTTCCTGCGGACTCAGCAAAAGAATGCGATCGCCAACGCGCGGTTAACAAATTCATTTCTGACGCGGCACTTGAACGTCTGGGTCGGAACGGACTCGGCGTATTTCAACGTGGCGAAGTGGAACGCGCTGGGTAATCCGGATCTCAAACCGGAGGATTTCGCTGGCTGTCCTAGCTATCTGGGAATCGATCTTTCTTCGAAGATCGATTTGACGGCTGTCGTCAAGGTCTTCAAAAGAACCGGCGACGACGGCAAGTCCACTTACGGCATCTTCCCGCGTTTCTATTTGCCCGAGGATCGAGTGAACGATCCGGCACTGGCCTATTACGCGGGGTGGGAGAAGAGCGGTTACCTGACGGCCACCAAGGGTTCGATGGTCGACTACGACCTGGTGACGGATGACGCGGTGCAGGATATCGAGCAATTTGCCGTGTGTGAGATCGCGATCGATCAATGGAACGCGGGCTCGACGATCAACCGGCTAGCGAAGGAAGCAACGTCTCCTGTTGTGGAGATTCCGCAGACAACGCGGTTTTTGAGCGATCCGACGAAGACGCTGGAAGCGTTAATTCTGGACGGCCGGGTGGAGCATGACGGCAATCCGGTGCTGGCTTGGTGCATCGGCAACACGGTCTGCCATGAGGACCGCAACGGCAATGTGAAGCCGAATAAGCCCAAAGACCGGAAGCAAAAAATTGACGGCGTTGTCGCCACGCTGATGGCTTTGTCGAGAGCATTGCTGGGGAATGGCGGCGAGCCGCAAGCACAAGGGTATTTCACTCCGCTGTTTATCTAAATGGGACTTCTTCAACGCATTCAACGCAGTTTCGGGGAGCTGAGAGGCAACCCGCTCGATAACCCGAGCATGAGCCTCACCAGTCCCGGCATCTGGGCTTGGCTGACGGGTGGCGAGCCCACTGCGGCCGGTGAGCTGGTGAACGAAACCAACGCGCTGCAGATCGTGACGGTGTATGCGTGTGTGCGCGTTTTGGCGGAGTCGGTAGCGAGTCTGCCGCTGAAGCTTTATGAACGGCTGGATAACGGACGCCAGGAAGCGACCGATCAGGATCTCTATGAGCTGCTGACAATTTCTCCCAATCCGGAGATGACGGCGTTTTCATTTTTTGAAACTCTGGTTGGATCGCTGGCACTTTGCGGCAACGCTTACGCGCAGATTCAGCGCAGTGGTTCGACAGTGCAGGGCCTGTGGCCACTGCATCCGCTGAAGACGCAGCCGGTTCGCACGCCTGCCGGCAAGCTCATGTTCCAGACGTCGGACGGCATGGCGAATGGAGCGAGCCGTTTGATCGATCCGGATGACATGCTGGCGATTCCGCTCTTTTCCTTTGATGGTGTGAAAGGATTGAGCCCGATTCAAATGGCCCGGCAGGATCTGGGTCTGGCAAAAGCGGCAACCAAGTTCGGCGCGCGTTTCTTCTCGAACGGAGGCAGGCCTTCGGGTGTGCTCTCGACGGCGAGCGTCCTCAATCCCAAACAGCACGATGACATGAAATCGTCCTGGCAGTCATCGAACGGCGGCGAGAATCAGGGCAAAACGGCGCTCCTCTGGGGCGATTGGAAATATCAGCAGATTGGCATCAATCTCGAGGACTCACAGTTCCTGGCCACTCGCCAGTTCGCCCGCTGTGACATAGCCGCGCTGTTTCGAGTGCCCTCCCACATGGTGGGCGATAACACCCGTCTTAGTAACTCGAACCATGAACAGCAGTCATTAAGCTTTGTGACGGATACGCTGCGGCCTTACCTGAACCGCATCGAGCAGGAAGTTCACCGGAAGCTGATGCCGAGCACTGGCCGCAATGCGGGCAAGTACTTCGTAAGCTTCGATGTCCGGGAGAGACTCCGCGGCGACTTCGCCACCACCATGGCGGGTTTCGCGGTGGGTAAGCAGTGGGGCTTCTACAACACGAATCAAATTCTGGAAGACCTCGGCGAAAATCCCATCGGCGCGAGAGGCGACGACTATTGGATGCCGGTGAATTTCCAAGTGGTGGGCGCGCCTGCCGCCACTATACCGACGCCGGCGGATCGCAACGCGTTGGGGGATTACGCCGCCGCTCTTGGCGGGTTGTTTCGGGATGGTTTAGGCCGTCTTCTGGCGCGCGAAAAGCGCGATTGCGGGGCGATGGAAAGCATATTCCGGCCCTTACTGGACAGCCTTTTAGCGGTCGCCAAAGGCTCGGCGGAGTTGGATCCGGTTGTCTGTGAGCGCCTGGTCCGCGATGCGCTGAAGGCCTTCGAGAAAAGGTCGGGCGATTGGACTCCGGAGAAGGCGGATGAGATTGCGGGCCCGGAATTCATTCGCCTGGTGCGCGGCATGGTCGCCAACGTAGGCCGGGAAATCGGTGCGCAAACGGCATTGAAGCAACTGGAAGGAAAGTCAGATGAATAAAAGAGAGTTCCGGTATGTGGCCGCGCGTGAGCTGCGGGTTACCCAAACCGACAAAGGCAAGCTGCTCAGCGGGTACGCTGCCGTTTATAACAGCCGGTCCTGCGACTTGGGGGGGTTCACTGAACAGATTGCGCCCGGCGCCTTCACGCGCTGTCTGGCCAGCTCGCCGGATATCAGCTGCCTGCATGAGCACGATCCGCGGCAGGGGTTGCTCGGCCGAACGACCTCGGGAACATTGCGGGTAAAGAGCGACGACACTGGCCTTATCTTCGAGTGCGATCTGCCGGCAACGACTCTGGGAAATGATGTGGCCGTATCAGTGGATCGCGGCGATCTGGCGGGCTGCTCATTCGGATTTTATTGCCGGATGGACAACTGGTCGAAAGACCAGGACGGCAATCCCATCCGCACTGTGGTTGATGCCGATGTTTTCGACGTCACGGTGACGAGCATGCCGGCGTATGAGGCAACCAATGTAAGCCTGCGGAGCAAGATGTTTCCCGATGGAATTCCGGCGGCGCGCGCGGCTGCCAACGCCAACGGGTGCGAGTGCCTTTGCCCCGAATGCGTGGCCGGCGATTGTGAGGATTGCTCGGATGACGATTGCAACGATCCCGAGTGCCGCTGCCAGCAGCAACGCTGTGACAGGTTACTGGCGGCTGTTTTAGAACGCCGCCGACTTCGTTGGAGCTAATCCAGAAATTCAACCCAAACTTTTTTATGCAAGCTAACTTACTCCATGTCGTCACTGCGATCGCGAACCCGATTCGCTGGCAGAGCCGCATTTCTCTTTACCGTCAATTCGAGCAGCACATGCTCGAAAGCGGCGTGCAACTCACCGTCGTCGAGTGCGCCTATGGCGACCGCGGCTACGACTGCGCCGGAACACCGGGCGTCCAGCATATTCCGGTTCGGGCGAAGAGCCTCGTGTGGAACAAAGAAAATCTGCTGGCCATCGCAATTTCCCGCCTCCCGAACGCGAAATACATCGCCACATTCGATGCCGATATCCGCTTCCGCAAGCACGGCTGGGCCGCCGAAACGGTGCACGCGCTCCAGCAGTATGACGTCGTGCAGCCTTGGAGCGATTGCTATGACCTGGGGCCGAACGACGATCATCTGGCGGCGCATCGCTCGTTTTGCCGGCAGGTTCACGAGGACAAACCAATTCAGCAAGGACCCAACGCGGCGGGTAGCTACCAGTTCGGCCATCCCGGCTACGCCTGGGCGTACACGCGCCTGGCGCTCGAATGGCTGGGCGGCCTTGTCGAAACGGCGGCCATGGGAGCTGCCGATCATCACATGGCGATGGCGCTGATCGGGCGCGTCGAGGACAGTATCCCGGGCTCGCTGCTCCACACAGCGTACTCGGACCCGCTGTTTCGCTGGGAGTCGCGTGCCGTGGCGCACATCGCGCAAAATATCGGCTACGTGCCCGGCACCATCGAACATCTCTGGCACGGGAGTAAAGAAAAGCGCGCTTACGTGGACCGCTGGCAAATTCTCGAGCGCAACCATTTCGATCCCTCGGCCGACTTGAAGCGCAACACTTACGGCGTTCTCGAGCTGGCAGGCAACAAGCCGCAACTGCGCCACGATATCGACTGCTACTTCCGGGCGCGCGACGAGGACAGCAACACGCTCGGCTAGCTAAAAAAGTTTTGCCGGATGGTTGGACCTGCTTTCTGCGGGCGCGTTCAATCGCAGCCACCAATCCGGCCGACGGAAATGCCGTGCCTGGGCACCCAGCAAACCCGCCACCCAGCAGTACCCAAATTCGAAAAAAAAGGAAATTCAAATGACGATTCGCGAAATGCGGGATGCCCGCAATAAACTACTGACCGAGGCACAGCAAATTCTGCTGGCCTCCCCCGATGCCGAGAAGAGAGCATTCGCACAGAAGATGTTGGCAGAGGTGGATTTGCTTGAAGCCGACATCACCAGTCTCGAAAAAATAGAGAAGAGCCAGGCTGAGGAGCGCGCGCACAACACACCGCCGCGCGGCAATCCCGACGGTGGCCTGAAGGATCCCTCGAAAGAGGAAGCGGAGGCCGAGAAAGCACGCTCGAAGAAAGCCTTCGAGCAATACATTCGCACCGGGCAGGTGGATCCCGAACTGCGCAGCGCGTTGCGAGAGCATCGCGATGTGACCACCTCCGTGGCCGGCAACCTGATTCCGCAAGCGTTCCTGCCGATTCTGACCGAAGCGATGAAGGACTACGGCAACATCCTCAATGTGGTGAATAACGTGCCGGCGGACAACGGCGCGCCCACCAAGTACGCGGTGGTTGACGACACCGCTAACGGTTTGGTGGTTCTCGGCGAAGATACCGCGGCCGCCGAGACCGATCCGTCCTTCAGCGGCGGCATCATCTCGAGCGACTTCATGAGCACGGGCGTTATCAAAGTTTCCATCGCGACGCTGCAGGACAGCGCGTTCGATATGGACAGCTTCTTGAAACAGTCGATCTTGAAACGCTACTTCCGCGGTCTTTCGAAGATGGTCACGCTGGGCAACACTTCCAACGTCGCTTCGATTGTCGCCTCAGCCGCCGCGGGCGTAACCTCGGCAGCTCCCACAGCTATCGCCTGGTCAGACATCGCCGGTTTGTATGCGTCTCTGGATCCAGCCTATGAATCGAATGCCGTCTGGTCGATGGCCACTGTGACGCGCGGCGTTCTGTTGACGGTGACCGATTCTCTGGGGCGTCCCCTCTACGTCCCCGCGCCATCGGCGGACGTGTTCGACATGATTCTGGGAAAGAGAGTGGTGGTCAACCCGTTTATGGCGGCAGTTGCTGCGACCAACATCACCTTGCTGTACGGCGATCACAGCCAATATGTTCTACGCAACGTGAAGCCCGGCATCTCGATCGTGCGCCTCAACGAAAGGTTCATGGATTCGGGGGATGTCGGTTTCATCGGCTTCGCCCGGTCTGGCGGCGCCCTGCTACAGGGATCCGTGGCACCGGTCGTGAAGTTGACGCAACACGCTTAGTGAGCTGCCATGCCCACGTTGAGGGGTGGCGCGCCAGCGTTGCCCCTCTCTTTTACTCCTATGCAAATTGAAATCACACTCCCCTGCCAGCTCGCTACCGGTTACGCATGCTTTTTGCCGGGGCGCATCGTCGAGGTGCCCAATGCGGTAGCGGTGCGTTGGATCGAACTCGGCCGAGCCAGGCTGAGGCCGGCAGTCGCGACCGAGGCGGCGATGGCCACCCCAGTAAAAGAAACCACGACTAAGAAGCGCAAGCGGATGGAAACCCGATGAACCTGCAGTTAATCACTGGACCGGCAGTCGAACCCGTGTCTCTGACGGTGGCCAAAAACTTTCTGGTCCTGGATGCGTCTTTCACGCAGGACGATGGGTTGGTCTCGGCTCTGATCGCCGCCGCGCGGCAATACGCGGAAAATTACACGCATCGCGCGTTCTTCAATCAGCAGTGGCGGCTGTCTCTCAATAATTTCCCGGTCTGGTGGCCGGAACACGGAACGGTTTCGCCGGTTTCGCGGACGGAGTACCTGCTGGGCACCTACTGGATGAAGCAGTCGGCCATCCTGCTGCCCAATCCAACCTGTGTGAGTGTCGATTCCATCACGTATGTGGACACCACCAATACGGAGCAGACGCTCGCCTCCAGTGCTTATTATGTGGACACAACAGCGGAGCCGGCGATAGTCGTTCCCGTGCCCGGAAGGTATTGGCCTACGACGCAAGCGATGTTGCCAGGGTCCGTGCAAGTGCTCTTTACTGGCGGAAGCTATGGCGACGGCGTGGAGGTCAACACGTGCCCCAGCACGGTGACAACGGCAATTCAGCTGCTGGTGTCGCACTGGTATGCAAACAGAGAGGCTTCCTCGGCTGTCAGCGTGAAATCGATTCCCTTCGGTGTGGACGTTTTGCTGGACACCATTACCGTGCACTGCATGGATTACAACTCGCACTAGCATGGCGAACACCTTCACACCGCTGGCTGCCGGCGACTTACGTCACCTGGTCACGTTCCAGACCGAATCCACAACGCAGGATGCGGCTGGCCAGCCGGTTTCGACCTGGAACAATGTGCTGACAACGCGCGCGGCCATTCGCCAAATGTCGGCGCGCGAGTTGGCGCAGAGCCAGCTGATTACCAGCCAGTCCACTCAGGAAGTTACCATCCGCTGGACTCCTACGGCGATTATGACCGGCATGCGGATCATCTTTGGAACTCACACCTTCAGCGTGCAGGATGTGAACGACGTGGATCAGAGACACCGCATCTACCGCATCCAGTGCCTCGAAATTGACGGGACCGACTAACATGGCTGACCAAATTTCTCTCGAAGTGCATGGTCTCCCCGAGCTGAACGAAATGCTCAGTCAGTTGCCGGCGCGAATTGCCAAGCAGGTTTTTGGCCGCGCGCTGAAAGTGGCGGGCCAGGTAGTGAAAACGGAGATGGTGGGGCGGTGTCCGGTGAAGACCAAAGACGCCGGGCCTAAGAGTAACAGTCTGCCGGATGGTGCGTTGAAGGCGGACATCGGTTCCAAGGTGAGTCTTTACCCGCAGAACAATGCCGGCGCCTGCCGCATTGGCCCTTCCGCGGAGACCGCTTATGTCGCCGTGTGGCTCGAATATGGCCACGCCAAGGTCAGTCACGGGAAGAAACGCAATCGCAAAACATTGGGTAATGTGCCGGCCATACCTTTCATGCGCCAGTCGGCAGACGCCACAGCGCAGACGGCGGTGGATGCGTTCGCGGCGGAGCTAGGTGCGGGTATCGAGGCATTGAATGGTTGAAATTGGCATCGCGCAATTGCTCGCCGAGACAACGGCTGTCACCGATCTGCTGGGCACGCGGATATACCCAGTGACCCTGCCGGTGGATGCCCTGGTTCTTCCCGCCCTCACTTACCAAGTCGTTGGTGGATCCCCAGAATACGCTTTCGACGGTTCGGTTGTTGGGATCAAACGCATTCAAATGGATTGCTGGTCGAACCGGTATCTTGACGGCAAGAACGCTCAGCTCGCCATCATGCAGGCACTCATTCCGTTTACGGGTGTGCTCCCAAACGCCTATATCGTGCTCAGCATTTCGCAAGGCGCCGAACTCGACGATTTTGAGAGCGACTCACGCATTTACCGCTACATGGTCGAGTTTCTGGTTGAGTTCAGTTTCTAGGCAGGCAAATCAATTTAAAGGACAAAGACAATGAGTTACAACGGAACGAAGTCCTCGACTGCGATCGGGGCGATTCTTAACATCAATACGGGTTCGGTCACGACACCTACCTGGACGCCGGTGGGTGAAATCACCGACATTGGTTTCACGGGGCGGCAAGTAGGCTCGGAAAGCGCTACGAACTTCCAGAGCACGGCGGAAGAATTCCTGCCGACTCTTTTGACGCCCGGCAACTGGGCCGTGAAAGGCTCGCGCATCACCGGCACGTCAACATCCAGAGACCCCGGACAATATGCGATGGAAGCGGCATTCACCACCACTCCACCCGCTCTGCAGATGTTCCAGGTCATCCTCCCGAAAACGAATGGCCAGACTACACAGGGCGACGAATGGTCGTTCACCGCGCTCATCGAAATGCTGAATTATGCTTTGAATCCGAAGAAGATCAGCACGTTCGACGCGACCCTGAAAGTTTCCGGCGCTGTGACCTACGCTGCGGGCTCTTAGTTCATGCCTCTAAAGAAAAGCACGGTGGCGCAGACTGCCATCGATCCCACTATTCGCTTCGCAAGGGTCGAGGCGGAGGGAAAGACGTACAAGCTCGCCTTTTCCTTCAACGCGATCGCGCTCGCGGAAGTTCATTGCGGAGTGAACTTGCTGGAGGGGATCGAGAACCTGCTGTCGCTGTCGGCGGCGCAGTTCCGCGGCTTGCTGTATGCAGCCTTAAGCACAGCGCATCCAAAGCTCACGCTTCAGGATGCCGGCAATCTCATCAACTTTCAAACGTTGGGCCTCTGGAAAGACGGGTTGGCGGAAGCCTACGTTCTTTCGATGCCTGAGCGGGAGGAAGTTACAAGCGCAAACCCTCCCGAGCCGGTGACCCCGGCCTAAACAAAGACAACCTCTGGGAGCGCTGCTGGTCGGCCGCCCGGATTCATCTCGGTCTATCCGACGATGAGTTCTTCCGGCTCACCCCGCGCCGCTACCGGCTCCTGATCGACCGCCAGCACGAATTGCGCGAACATCAGGAGCTGCTCTCGGGCATTGTGGCATCGGAAATCCGCAACGCTCTTTACAGCTTCGCCAGTGAACCCCCGAAACCGGCACTGCCGGCGGACTTCATGCCGAGTCAATGGGCGAAACAGAAAACCAAAGCGCCGCGCATCAACCGGCAACGCATTGTGGATAAAGTCCGAGGGTTCCTGATGGGCCAAGTACAAAGAAAACCATAAATGGGCAAACCAGCCGCAGTCATCTCGATCGACGTCAAAGCCAACACCGGCTCTCTCAGCGGTGGCTTGGACGAAGCGAAACGCAAGTTTGGCGAACTGGGCGCGCATGGCGTTTCGAACATGCAAGCCACCTCGGCCGCCCTCCGTGTGCTCGAGGGCAACATGACTTCGAACATCCGTGCGGCGGAGCGCTTCTTGGGTTCGCTGAAGGGCGTAGGGTCGATCATGCAGGCTGCCTTTCCCTTAGTCGGCGGCATTGCTCTGCTCGGCGTCATGTCCGAGATGATCGGCAAGGCCGACAAGCTGCGGGAGGCCTATCTCAAAGTCAAGGATGCTCCCAACCAACTCGCCGCCGGTTTTCAGGGTCTGAATCAGTCGTTAGCTCTGACAAACGCCAAACTCCAGGTACAGAGCGATGCGCTGCAGAAAGAAATCGACAATCTCAACGGCAAACCGCACAACGGTCTGAAGGACGCGCTCGATGAATCGATTGCTTCCTCGCGCGAGTTATCGGAAAGCCTCCGCAAGAACTTCGACGATCTGCAAAAAGTGGTGGAAGGCAAGGGCGTTGGCTTTTGGGGCGGTCTGGTCACCGGGCAGGCCAGCACCAGCGACATTGACGACAAGATCCAGGCTTACCGGACTCAATATGGAAAAATTGAGACCAACGCCACAGCCGGCATTTCGGCGGTGGGCGATCCCAGAGCGGTGGGCGCGGCTGAAAAGATCGCAGCCATCGAGAAGCAAAAAACGGCCGATGAATCCGCATTATTAGCGCAAGTTCGGACGTATTCGCTGGACGTCATCAACGCTGCGAAGAAAGCCGAGGCCGACGCCAAAGGACGCGCGGATGAACGGGATATCAATGACGTCCCGATCAGACGGGATCCCGCCACGCAAGGCGCGCGGATCAGCGAGGCTTCCGGACTGCTGGAAAACGTTAACGACCTCATTACGAATCGAAGCATCCTTGCGACGATTCAAGCGCAGAAATCAACCGTCTCCGGACTGAAAGACGTCGACAGATCCGGTGCTGACAAGCGCGCGGAATTAGACCGGCAGTCGGTGCAGGATCTGCAGCGCGCGGCCACGCAAGTGTACGGTGGTGTGACTCATGCCACCGAAGATTTCGTTCGCAAGATGGACGAACTCAACAAAAGCGGTGTCGCCAGTCTCAAAGCGGTGATGAATACGCGCGGGGCCTACACGCTGCAACTCGCCGGCGAGATCCGGGCCGGAGTGAAGAAGGATCAGAACACCAACGTTGAGCAGTCCAACAAAGGCTTCTCCGATAACGTCAACGACCAGTTGAAGAACGCGGCCTCGGCCAATACCTACGACAGTCACGTAGCCGAAATCAGCGACGCGCAAAACGACAAGAGCTTGGAGTATGCCCAGCAAAGCATCAACCAGGAGCGCGATCTGCGGATCAGTGCGCTCGATGCGCTCAATGCCAAAACCGCGCAAAAGAAACTCCAGGTGGAAGCAGCCAAGTTCGAAATCGAAAAAGAATATATCGAAAAAAGCCAGGACCTGCAGTTCATGCGGATCGACGCGGACGCCGAAAAAGCGAAGGCCAAGGAAGAGGAAACCGCCACGGAACTGCTGGCCAAAGTAGGTTCCGATCAAGCAGCGATCGACAAGATCAAAAGCGATCTGGCCGCTGTGTCACGGCTGATCGATCAGAACGCGCAGCGCGCGAAAGCTGCTCTCGATTCCGCCAACGCGGCCAAAATTCAGGTGGGACAGAACACTCTCGGCTCGCAGATGGAGAAAGTGCCACAGACGGCATCGGATGGCGTGCGTGACTTCTTCCGGGATTTTCAAGCGCAGACTCTAACAACCGGGCAGATGGTCGAGAAATCACTCGGCGGCGCCTTCCAAGGCCTAAACCAGCAGCTGACGGCGCTAGTGACCGGGCAAAAGACCAGCTGGTCTTCCTTCTTTCGGAGCATAGCGGCTGAGTTCGCTCAGTTCGCCTTGCAAATCGCCGAATCGTCGCTCATGAAGCAACTCGCCAGTGGATTAACAGGTGCTGCCGGCGGCGGCGGGTTTTTGGCGAAGCTGTTCGGCGGCTTCAAGGCCTCGGGCGGAGATGTGGATCCCGGCCACGGCTATGTGGTGGGCGAAAACGGCCCTGAGTTCTTCTCGCCAGGCACCTCGGGCTCGATCATTCCGAATCACGCGCTACGCTCATCGGCCGGTGCTACTTACGTGATCGACGCGCGTGGCACGAATGCCGCGGACGTGGAGGCCCGGGTGCAGCGGGCGCTGGTAGCCGTGCATGGCAGCGCGGTGCAGTCGGCCGTCGGCGTGCAGGACGAGATGAACCGTCGCAAACCTAAGTTCAGCTAAAAACAAAATGAAACACAAACTTCTCTGGCTTTGTATCGCGGTAGCCTCGCCGCTCTGCGCGCAGAATTTCACGGCCGTCACGGCCTCCCATATCCAGGACGCTTCCGGCGCTCTTCTCCCGTCCGGCCAGTTTTGCGTGCAGGCCATCACGGGCAACACACCGTTTATCTTTCAAGCGGGCGGCGGCGGCATCGTGCAAACCACACCGGCCTGTGCGACCGTGGCGAATGGCGTTCTGAGCTCGCTATCGGTTGCGAACTCGAACCTGACGACACCCGCGAATGTCACTTACGTGATTACGGTGACGGACAATGCAACCGGGAATGTTGTGATTCAGACCGCTCCGACACAGATCTCGGGCTATAGCTGGGATTTTGATAGTTATGTGCCGACCTCTACTCCGCTCGCCATCGTCCAGCCAGGTCCCACCGGGCCCGCGGGACCGGCAGGAGGTTCGAGCGGGGGTAACAGCGTGATCAATTGCGGAGCCACGGGTGGAGGCACCGCGGACGACACCGCCGCGATCAATAGCTGCCTCGCTTCGTCCGCCGGCACGGGTTTGCCTGTCTGGTTCCCCAATGGCACTTATAAGGTCACCTCGCTGACCTTCACCGGGAGCGTCACGCTCATTATCAACGGCATCGTCAAGCCAAGCGCCAACATGACGATCCCATCCAGCGTAACGGTGGATTTTCAAGGCGGGCAGATCATACCGGGATCGGGCGCGACCGTGACGTTCTCCGGAGGCCCGGTCCGGTGGATACGCGGCCAGCAAATCTTCAACGGCCCCGGCACGATCACCGGGCTATCCGAGGTTCAGCCGGAAATGTTCGGCAGCGCCAACCTCAATGACACGGTGGTGAACGCCCTCGGATCGGCGGGCGGCATCATCGATCTGCCGAATACCTACCTGAGTTCGCTTACCGCGTTCACGACGCCGGGCACTACTTGCATCAACAAGAACAACGTTTGGCTGAAGGGGAACCAGCAGCCTCAGGTTGATAGCCTCACTGCGCCGACGAAATTGCAGAATGGCTCGGTAGTGCAGGGCGGAGTGACGTTTTGCGGTGCGTACCGCGTGAAAGTGACGGATCTGGGCTTTGATGTGGGGAGCAATTATGCCGGCACTTCCACCACAGACGCTTTAGACATCAACGGAACGAGCGGCGGCTCAAACCTTTCGGACCCGATCGTCGATTCCCCGTATGTGGAGAATGTGACTACCCTGCTGTCGAGCGGCGGCGTGGCGTTTCATGGCATCCTGGTCGAGCACGCCAATAACGTGCGCGTGCTGAAGACCGATACCTGGCTGGGCGTGCATGGGACGGTTTTCAAGTCGACGCACGTGCAGGCCGCGCATCTGCGTTCGCACGGCAACCAGTCGGAAGGATTGGATATCAAGACGGACGCCTACACCACGACGGGCAATCTCATCATCGACGATTTCTATGGCGAGAGTTTGACCTCCTCCGCCTTCCTGAATAACTGTGTGGCGCTGGATGCGGAAGCGAATGTGCCGCTCGCGAACGTCACTCTCTCCAACGCGACCTGCGACAACTCCGCGGTCGGCCTCAACTTCTTAACCAACAGCACCACGCCGACGAACGGGTACATCAGCCAGGTGCAGGTGTCGAACTTCAACTACAGCTTTACGCAGTCGGGCCTCGGCTTCGCGGTGGGCACGTGTTTGAATTCCACCGGCACGGGAGCCAACACGATCACGGCGGTGCAGATCACGGGCATCGCTTGTGCGGGCAACGCGGGCGCGGGCAATATGTTCCCGGCGTCGATCGGCGTACCGCTGAATTTCTCGGTCATTGCGGGCATGAAGGCGCTGAGTGCATCACCGTCCCAGATCAGCGGCAGTAACTTAGACCTCTATAACTGGAACTCGTCGAACACCGTTTCCGACCATCCGTTTCACATCGTCAATAACAGCCTTGTCAATCTCGCGGGCATCGACTACGTGGAGCCAAACCTGGATGTGGTGGACGCGGGCTCAACGCTGAACGTGTTGGGCTTCGGTTATGTCAGCGGGAACCTCACCGTCCCCGGTATTATCTACGGCCCGGCCGGCGCGGGAGCTTCGATCCGAGGCGGCGCGGGTACGACTTATGACTTGATCGTGCAGAACAACGCGGGCACGCAAAACGACCTCCTGGTGGATGAAAGCGGCAACGGCACTTTCCACGGCGCCGTAACCGGGCAGCAGGGCTTCGTCAACATCGGCAACACCACCTGGAAGGCGGGCAGCGGCGCTCCCTCGGGCAGTTGCGTGGCATCGTCCCTCTACTCGAACTTCGCGGCGACGAGTGCCTCCACCTCCCTCTATGTCTGCTATCCGGCCAACACCTGGAACGCGGTGACGGTGCCTTAAATGATCACTGGCACATTCAACGGGTGGAACATCGTGGCCGTTCCTGCGAGCCCCGGTTATTCCCAAGTCGAGTTCACGATGAGCGACTCGGTGTCTGCCAACACGTCGCCGTTCACCCATCAGGCACAAACGATCGACTGGCAAACCGACTGGTGGAGCGGACAGGTATCGCTGCCACCCATGCAGCGAGGCAAGGCGCAAGCGTGGATCGCGTTCCTGGCCGAACTGCGCGGCATGGGTGCGGCTTTTTATCTCGGTGACCCCATGGGGGCGAAACCTACAGGATGGGCGCACGGTGTAGCGGTGACTGCTGGTGTGAACGCCAGCCGATCCTCCTTACTCGCCATTACCGGTCTGACTGCGAACACTCAACGCCAGCTTCTCCCTGGCGACTATCTGCAGGTGGGCGCGCGGCTGCATCAAAACCTGGACGTGGTGAACAGCGACGGGACCGGTTCGGCCACCCTCAACATCTGGCCGCGTTTGCGCGAGTCTCCAGCCTCGGGTTCGGCCGTGACCCTTCACAATGCGCAAGGTTTGTTCCGGCTGGCCAGCAACGAACGTGGTTACAGCATTAGCGTCAACAGGCTGTATGCCATCGCCTTCAAAGTGGAAGAGGCTCTTTAGCAAACCATGAGACCCATGACTACGCTCGCGCAGAGCATCATTTCGTCGAATTACGTGGCGGTGGGCCTCTTTGTCCAGATGCAGTTCGCAAACAGCACGGAGTATATCTGGACCGGTCTTGGCCCCATCAGTTGGAATGGCCAGACCTGGACGGGGGTCGGAGATTTCGGCAAACTGTCGACCGTCACGGAGGACAGCAACCTCACCGCGCAAGGGATCACCCTCTCTCTCGCCGGCGTGCGCTCGGCCTTATTGACGGAGGCCACCACGGAAATCAAACAGGGATTGCCGTGCCAGGTCTGGATTGTGCTGATGAGCGCGGCGGGTGTGCCGGTCGATTCCATCGGCTGCTTCAACGGCTTGATGGACGGCGCTGACATTGACGAGGGCCCGGAATCGAGCACTATCACGATCAGCGTCGAAAGCCGTTTGAGCGATCTGCAGCGGGCGCAAAATCACCGGCTCACGGACTCCGACCAGCGGCAACGTTTCCCCAGCGACGACGCCTTTAAGTGGACGGCGCAACTCATGGATTGGAACGGGGCCTGGGGTGCGAAATGACACGGCATAGCGACTGGCCGGTGAAGCTCCATCAGAAATTGATCGAGTACAAGAACACGCCTTACCAGTCCGGGGTTCACGATTGCATTTTGGCAGCCTGCACGTTTATCGAAGCCATCACGGGCACCGATCCGGCTGTGGAGTTTCGCGGCAAGTACTCGACTGATCTGGGGGCAGCGAAGGTGGTGAAGGCGCATTCCTGCCAGACGTTGCTGGAGCTGGTCGAGAGCATCGCCGCGTCGCATGGAATGACGCCCGTTCCGGCCCAACACCATCACCGTGGCGATTTGGTCATGCTCGACGAAGGACTCTTTGGCATTGTTCACCTCGATGGCTTGCACGCGGTCTATGTGACAACGCAGGGCCTGGCCATCAAGCCGCTGAGCGCCATTCGACGCATTTGGAGAGTCCCTTACTAATGTCTAAAATCGTTGCCGGCGTGGCGTTGATCGCTGCGATCATAGCCATTCCGTTGACAGCGGGCGTGAGTCTCGGGATCTTCTTCTCGACGGCTTCTCTGATGGCGAACCTTGCGATCGCAGGCCTGTCGGTTGGGGCCTCCCTGATCGTCGGCGGCATCGCGCAAGCGCTGCAGCACCAACTCGGAACCACCATAGCCACGCGCCAGGCGGCGGCGGATCAGACCATTGTCTACGGCCGTTCGCGCGTGGGAGGAACCATTATTTATGAGTCGATCACGCACGGCAATGAGCACTATAACAGCGTCGTTGTTCATGCGAGTCACTCCTGCCAAGGGGTCGTGGCGCTCTATCTCGACGGCAAACAAGTGTGGTTCGCAAACCCGAGCGGCGCGCCTGTTTACATTCCAGGAACTTCGATTCCTCTGCCCCTGAGTACCGCAACGTCGTTGTTTTCCACTGTCTCCTGTTCTCCAATTCCAGTGGTGAGCTACCAAGATGACGGCCTTCAACATTATGACGCCAGCGGCAATCCCTACAATTTCGGCGGCCACGTCTACTGGGAGACCCGGCCTGGGACGGCCACGCAAGCCACGTTCGCCGACCTCACAGTGGACGATCCCAATTGGCCGGCGACGGCCACGGTGGCGGGTCATTGCTGCAGCTACATCCAGCTCAATTACGATGCGAACACCTTTCCGAACGGCCTGCCGGGGATCCGCGTGGACATCGTCGGCAAGAATGACATCTTCGACCCGCGCACCGGCTTGCACGGGTATTCGGAGAATCCCGCTCTCATCGCGGCGGACGTCCTCTGCAATTCCAGCTATGGTTTGCAGTGCGTCTATGCCAACGAAGTGAACCAGGCCCAGCTCATCGCCTCCGCCAATGTGTGCGACGAATCGATCGCACTGGCCTCTTCGGGTTATGAACCCACTTACTCCTGCAACGGAATCATCAGCACGAACTTGCCCCCTGGCGATATTCTGCGCGGGATCGTGGACAGCATGGCGGGTCGCATGACATGCGTGGATGGGGCGTGGAACATCTACGCCGGCTACTTCCCTGGAGTGGCGCTCTCGCTTGACCAGACGGCGCTGATCGCCCCCATCAAATACAAATTCAAACGCAAATACCGCGATCTGGTGAACGCGGTGAAGGCCAGCTTTGTGTGCCCAACCTATCCTTACGTCAGCGCTGGACCTGGCCTTCCCTTCGGGCAAAAAATCAGCGGCATCTTCGACGGGGAGTGGCATCAGACCGATGCGCCGGACTATGCGCAAGATGTGCAACACGGCTACTCATCGGACGCCAACTTAGCGGCAGACAACAATGTGAAGCTCTGGCTCGATACCAGATTCCCGTTTACGATCTCAGTGGCCACTGCCCAGCGCTTGATGAAAATCGCGCTGTTGCGCAACCGGCAACAGGGCACGGGGGTGCTCACTTGCTCCCTCGCCGCTTACCAGCTGCAGCCGCTCGATGTGTTCGAATTCACCTACCCGCGCTTCGGCTGGTCGAACAAGCTTTTCGAGGTGCAACAGACCCGGCTCAACATCACCGAACCCAAGCAGGGCGAGGCCGCGCGCATTTTTTTAGAGATGGATGTGGCGGAAACGGATCCGTCTGTCTACTCATGGAGTGTGACCGAAGAGCTGCCGCTGAATGACAATCTGCCTCCCACGCTGCCGAACATGGCCTATTGCCAGCCGCCTTCGAGTATCACGCTGGAGAGCGATGCGTCCACGGTGATCACCGGGGCCGATGGCCTTCAACGCAGCCAGATCAAGGTGAGTTGGGTGAATCCAACCGATGCGTTCATCACGCGGGGCGGCAAGATCGAACTGCAATATCAGGTTACCGGCGCTGCCTCATGGGCACCCTGGTCACAATTCGACGGCGGGATCACACAGGCGTATCTCGGGCAGGTGAACGACGGCGTAAATTATACGGTGCAGGTCCGGGCGGTGAACACCTCCGGAGCTTACTCGGTCTGGGTGCAAGGCTCGATCACGGTGGCGAACACCGGCAGCATTATCACCACTTCAACACTGCAAGTAAACGGTACGACAGTAGGCTAGATGCCGGCACCCAACTTTAATTCGACGACGCCGGCAGCAGCAAGCGGCACACAGAATATTGTCTTCGCGACCGATGGAACCGCGGGCCATGTAAGCGCAACCGACCCGGCGATGGTGGGCGATACAGGCTCTGGAGGCAAAGCGGGTAATGCTCCCGCCCCGGCTGCCGGCGCTGCCGCGGCCGGGAAGTTCCTGAAAGCGGATGGGACATGGGAAGTCGGACCAGGCGGAGCTACCGGGCCAGCTGGACCGACCGGGGCCATGGGGCCCACCGGAGCCACCGGAGCGACTGGCGCCACTGGACCTGCCGGACCAGCGCCCTCCGGTTCCGGGAATCAAGTGCTCGCCACTCCGAATGGCTCAAGCGGCGTTTCGTCTCTGCGTTCCCTTGTCTCTGCTGATATCCCCACGCTGAATCAGAACACCAGCGGGACGGCGGCCAACGTTACCGGCACGGTGGCAATCGCAAACGGCGGCACTGGAGCAACCTCGCTCCTAAGCGCGGGTATCCCTTCATTGAGCGCATCGAATACGTTCACAACTACGCAAATCGTTTCCACGGCGGGAATCGCCGCTATCGAAGTCTTAACAAGCTCCTCCACTGCTGGCGAGGCATTCGTTGGAGTTTTTAACGACTTGTCTCAGAACGCCAACCTGCAAATCCGTGGCTCGGCGACATCTGGCACGCTTGCGGGGTTGTCATTGGCTGGTCTAGCAATCCTCGAAACAAGCTCCACAGCCGGGCTTCTAGTCGGCACTTACGCTGCCTCACCACTGATCTTCATGAGTAACACGACTGAGAGAATGCGGATTCTATCAGGAGGGAATGTCGGCATCGGCAACACTGCGCCTGGATTCCTATTTTGCGTTGGCTCTGCGTTCTCGGTCGATTCCAGTGGTGACGTTAAGTGCCTCTCGCTCGACATCACAGCTGGCAGCAACACCAAAACCGGCTCGGGCACGCTGGTCGCCGGCACGGTGACGATCAGCAATACATCGGTCACGGCAAACTCGATGATTTTCGTTACTCCCACTTCGAGTTCTTCCACGACCTCCGGGGTGCTCGCGGTGACAACGAAAACGGCCGGTAGCGGTTTTACGGTCAAATCTTCACTCGCGACGGACGTGGCGACGTTCAATTACTTCATCGTGGAAACGGCATAGTGAGGAAATTCTAAAATGCGGGTCCTGTTCGTCGAGGACTGTACGGAACAAAGCGACTTTTGGGTAGACCGGCTGCGCGCGGCGAATGTGGACGTAACGTTAGCCGTCCGCGGTGTCGATGCAATTGTAGCTGCCACTGATCTCTCAGTGGCGCCGTTCGACGCGGTGCTGATGGATATCAGCCTGGGAGATGGCATGAGCGGCGTCGAAGCGGCGGCTCGTTTGCGCGTCGCCAGGCCTGGCTTGCCGGTGATTTTTATGTCGGCGCACGACGATGGGGACACGCTCGAACAAGCGAAGTTGGCGCACCCCGCCGGCTATCTCATCAAGCCCTTTGAGTTTAAGGATTTGCTAGCAGCGATTGAAAGAGGAACCAGCCACGCTATGCCCGATACTTACAGTGATCACGATTTGCTGGTACGGATCGACGTCAGACTCGACATGGTGACGGTCCAACTGAACGAGGCGCGCGCGCTGGTCTCCGCCAAAGCGGACCAGGAAACCCTCGAACCCCGTCTGACCAAAATTGAAGGACGACTCGACTCCGTCATCCTCAAGGTGGCCATGATCGCCGGCGGGCTCATTGTGATCGAAGCGCTGTTTAATCATTTCGGCAAATGATTTAGCTGGCAGCCGTGCCCGCGTTGCGCTTCCGTCTTGCTGACTATTTGGCCGCAACCGCGCGGGCAGGGAACCATCTCGGGCTTCCGGCCGGCGTTCTCGCGATAGCCGCCGGCAGTCTTGCGCCGCGCCGCACTGCGCCTGCCAATCTCCGAGCGAAAGACATCATCGGGAATCGATTGCAAGTCCCAAGTAGGCTTGTATTGCATCGACTCTCATCCTCGAAGCAGCCCGGCGACGGACAAATCTTCATCGATTTGCGGCCAGTGGATCCCTATGCCGCGGCCGATCAGTTCGTAGTCGGTCCGCTGTTTCGCGGTGGCGGCGGCGAGCCTTGCCGAGTACTTGAAGGGGACGGATAAGGCGCGGCCGTCGTTGAGATACACGGTAAAACTGTCCTTCGTAAAAGTGACGCGCACGGCGCGGGCTTCGGGCCCGGTTTTAGCTAAGGTGCTCATGCCATTTCTCCAGAATTGAATTTCGGTTGGCTCTGACGAGCCGCTGCAGTCGGTTCAGGGTGGCTGTGTTAAATCCCTCGTTCGAAGCGAGTGAAACGGGGGTAAGCCAAAATTTTGCTTCGCAATCTTGCCGTTTTACGTGGACGTGGGCGGGTTCGTTTCTTTCGTTGCTCCAGAAGAAGAACCGGAAACCCTCGACCCGAAGAACTGTCGGCATGCTTATATGATATCAAGCATGTTTGATTATTGCAACAGGTGAGGCTGACAAATTTCAACCGCCGAAAAAAAAGGCCGCGCCTCTGAGGAAACGCGGCCTCTTCGATTCCCGGATGAGACTCGGGAAATCGCATCACCCTTTGTGCATTGTAGGTCGGTTTCAGTGTACCGAAGGAAAACACGGTTTGGCACTCTAGACCCAATTTCCGCATTTCGTCATCACAGCAGACTTGATGGACTGAATGGGCTTTATTTCGCGGCCGCCACGTGGCGCAGCAACTTGGAGTTGCGAGTGGACTCACCCGTGAACGCTTCAAGCGAGTGACGCAGTATTTTCCACCCACTATCCTTCTCTGCCGTAATCAGTCCTTCCCGACACGCCCGCAACAACCACGCGTACGAGCGGCCCGATAGTTCTACCGCTTCGTCGATTGTGAGCCAGAGTTTTTCGCGCGGCCCGATGCGATCCGGCATATTTTGCCATTCCTTCATCAGCTCGCGCAGTGATGACGTAGCTGCATTTCCCAATCCCGTCGTCACGTCACGCAGTGATGAAATCGCCTCCATCGGAATCGCCAGTTGTGTTGAAACCGGCGGCTTCGCGAAGCGCAGAGGAACTCCCGTTTCGCGTTCGTTCGCCGCCACTTTTTTCCCATCGGTCGCGCTGTACATGCGCTCGGGTTTGCGGTGTGGGCGGGGTTCCACTCTGGTCGCAATGACCCCAGCAGCCGCTAGGCGTTCGACTGAGCTGCGCGACTTGTCGAGGACTTTCATGATTTCGGTCATGGTCAGCCACTCGCTATCGAGAATGGAAGGCGAGACGCTAGCCACAACTGCGGGTATCTGTTCTAGCGATGATTTCTTCATTCTGTGATGACATCAGAACTGATGGCCTAAATGCAACAGCCCGCGGTACTGGACCCCTCGTTACGTCTTCGGTTTGGGCGGTGGTGCTGGCCGTGGCGGTGGCTTCGGTGCAGGCTTGTTGATTGGCGGCCAATCGCCGCGTTTTTCGCCGTCGGTCAAACGGAATTGCCCTCGTAGCGACTGTAAACGAATTTGGTCCACTTGTCGATCAGGGCTCTTTTGTACGGGGCTTCTGACACCGCAATTTCCGACACCTCGAGCGCGCGCTTTTGCACTTCCTCTAATCGTTGCTGACTTTCGTCTTCAAACCAACGATCATGCAGACGCTGATAGTCGAACGCGATTGCATTTCCACCACCATTTTCGCTCAACTCGCGAAACGCCGGCAGCAAATGGAGCGGGCGTCCCGTTTGAGGGGACGCCCGTGGAGTCAACAAAAATGCTAGAGGGATTACGCGGACATGGCCGCGCTCTTTCAGTCTAGCCTGCCGCCGCTTTCGCGCGCGCGGACTTCTTCTTCAGGCCCATCGCTGCTGAAACCCTGGCCATCGCCGCGTTTGCGCTCAAAGTCGATGGCGCCGGCGCGTTCAGCACTATCGCCTCCGCTGTCTTGTGGCCGAGTACTCGGTTGTTGCGCGGACTGGGCGGTGTTTTCTTTTTGGACGATTTGCTCGCGTCCGTTTTCAGTTTCGCTGCCATTCTTGGCTCCCATTTCACGACCTTGTTGGTCCCATCCAGTATCGCGCTCATGCGTTTTGCCCCGCTTTGCTAGCTCCAGTGCCGTCAGCGCGTTGATGGTGGATAGCCAGTGCTCCGCGAAGGTCCTGTCGTCTTCGGCCATGGCAACGTGTTTTCAGCTTACATTTTCAGCAAGCATCGAACCGGCACACGTGCTCTCGGGCTTCTTCGGCGTTGCGGATCGGCGCGCCGCAATGTCCGCAGTGTGCGCACATCGGCTCCACCTCATTCCCCATTTCCGCCAACTCCGCATGCGCCGGAAAGCCGCCCTCCCGCAACCGGGCGAGCAAGCCTTCGATCATCTTCCGTCCGACATGGGCGGCCGCCCCTGTGTTGCCGGGGTGCCGCAAGGCGAGCTGCAATTGTCCGATGAGGCATATCGCGGCTTGTGGCGTTAGCGTAACGGGAATGCTGTACGTTTCGTCCACCTCCGCCTCCAGCCGCTGCATCAGCGCCTGCAGTTCCCGCTCCGGCGTCATTTCGCCACGGGTCATGAACCCTCCTTGCGTGCATCGAACAACTTGGCAATCACCCCGCCGGCTTCCTGTAGGTGTACAAAGTCGTCATGGTTGCCGCCGGCGCGCCGGACTTTTTCACGCAGTCTCTCCCTCGGGCGTCTCTACAACTTTTTCGAGAGAGTCGATGGCGTATCGGGTTATTTGCCTGGAACCGTCCGCGCACACATGGCAGCGCTGGCCCTCTCTGGCGAATCCGGTGACTCCTGTGACGGTTCCTGTCGCAGGTGTGCGGTCAGTGTCGGTTTTCGTAAGCCGCACTCCCCGCGCTCTGGCCGCTATTGTGAGTTGCACCTTGTCACCGATTTTTATTTTGCTCTCGGCGTCTGTCTCGGGTTTCATGATCGCTTCTCCTTTGTGAATTGTGCTGTGAACTGCTCGAACTCCGGGGCCGTCAGATGCTCTGGCTGTTGGATGAGACACCAGGCAACGGCGATTTCGATAGGAACGTTGTGCTGCCGCGCCATGGCTTCTGTCTCTGTGGCGAGGCCCCACACTGCGGCATCATGCGCCGATCTTTGCATGCGCCTGCCGATAACGTGTGCCAGCCATCTGCGTGCTTCGGCGGACAGGCTTCGTGGTTTTTTCACGCTGCTCCTTTTCGGCTGCTTTTCTTCTGGCTTTTTTCATGGCGGCGATCGCAGCGATGGCCGCCGGCTGCAGTTGCTCAAGCGATGGCGCGCGGGCGATGGGTACGCCGGTGTGGACCAGATAGTTTCTCAGGCTCAGTGAGCGATTGTTGTTGCTGATTCCGTAGAATTGCAACTCTTGGGCAGGTATTCCGGCGGTGAGCATTTCAATGGCGCTGGAGGCCTCGGCCGCCGACGTGGGTGGATTCGGCTTCCTCACGATTTCGCCTCGCGTTCTCGCCTCGCAATCCAGATCTTGCGCTCCTCGCGCAAGTAACTCATCGTGAGATCTTCCAGATCGTTCCATAGCACCCGATACCACCCCCGCTCTTCCCGCATTGCCTCGACCTCGGCTGCCAGCTCGATGAGCTTTTTAGCGTGGATGTGTTCTTCGGTGCCGAACGTTGGATGGTTAAGAAGTTCCCTCGCTTCAGCGACAGTCATACAGGCGAATGGCGCGTTTTGCGAAGCTAGCGCATTTTGCCAAGCTTGCCATTCGTCGTCGCTGGGGTGGCTCGAACGGGGGCGTTTCATCAGTCCGGGTACTCCGTCGAAGCACGCTTGCGGCGTTTGCGTTCCTCAAAATGGCACGCTGTGCAGTAGGCTCGCAAGGCAGCGGGGGTCGTCTCCGCACCTTGCAAGTGAATCCAGGTCACCAGCTGCTCGGCGGGCATCGACCATTCCCGCGCAATCTGTTCGTAAAGTTCTGCGGCAACGCGGATTTCCGAGTCGGATGAAAAAGAGAACTCTTCGCGCAGGGCTTGCGCGATCCATTCCTGATTCGTCATCGCGGGCCTCCCATCTTCGCGGCGAAGGCTTTGAGTTTCGCGTGAATGTCGGTCACCTCGGCGCGCTTGTCCACTTCCGACTGGACGACTCTCACGACGTAACCCCAGCCATAAGAATCTGTGTTTCCCGTTTGATCGATTTCCGATTGGTGGTTTTTCCAGATCACGTAGCAGGCCTTGTCCAACGCTTCGAACGTTTTTCTGCGGTCTCCGGAGATTTCGAGTGTCAAAAGCGCTTGAACCATTCGCTGGACCGTGGGCTCATCGAGTGTTAGGCCTTCCAGCTTCGGAAGCCTTCTGCATGCGCGCCGGACATTTGCTGCGAGTGTCTCTGCCAGTTGGTTTTCCTCAGAGGGATCGCTAGCTAGCTTTCCTTTCCTTTCAGTCTTAAGGAAGGGCGGCGCGATTTCGGTTTGTACATCGTCGGCGGCAACGTTGTACACCGTCTCTTTTGCTGTTTGTGCAGACAGATCGTCAGATGCTGTTTGTACAAACAGCTGTGGATTTCTATTGCCGCCTTTTTTTCGCCCCTTTTTCGAGCCGTTCTTGTCGGCAGGTTGCTCTTCGGTTTTGAGTTCGATTCCGAACTGCCGGCAGAGAATGTTCAGGTCGGCTTTCGTCTCTTGCCGGATCGTTTTTGTGGACTCGGCGATGCGCTCCAACTCGCGCTCTTTCTTCGACACCCACCCCTGTATGAAGTTTTTCTGCTCAATTTCGCTAAGTCTTTTGATTGCAACAAACACGTACTCGGGGATGCTGTATGTACAAACAGCACATTTTTGAAATTCGCCTAACTTTCGCCCACATTTGGAACACTCTGTTTTCGCCCCTTCTTCGTCTTCGACGAAGGTTCCGCGAACGCAAGCGCCAAGTCCGAAGACACCGTTCTCGTTGATGCGCACGAAGCCCCAGGCGAGGAGTTGCTTTGCGAGTCTGGAAGCGTTGCCTGAGTCCCAGTCGAAGTACTCGATGATGCGTGCCAGCGTGAGCGGTTTGCCGCGCTCGGTGATGCCTAATGCCGTTCGGTCGGCCGCCTTTTTTCGGATGCAGCAGGCCTTCACGTAAGCGATGAATCGAGAGTGATTCGGCGATAGATCGACATCGTGTCTCAGCGCGCCGGTGATTTGTTCGTCGGGTTCCGGGTTCCACGCGCCGTCGGGTGAACCCATTGCCCTCATGAGTTGGTCGTACTTGACGGCTACGCTTTCGCTCTGGGCTTTGTGTTTCGTCCCGGCTGGCTTCCTTCCAGCGGGGCTCATCGGGCGCCTGCTTTAGTTTCGAGTACGTCTAGGACTGCTGGTGCTGGTACGGGGGCGCTGGTTGGCGCGTGCGGCATCTGACCCTCCGGGGTTGCGGTTGGGCCGAAGACGTTGCACAATATCAAATAGAGGCGCGGCAACGCGTCTCCGGCGAGTTTGGGATGGCGGTCTACGCAACGTTTTCTTAGCGGGATACTAGGTGCGAAAACCGGGAATTTTCAGGCGCGCCGACCTCGTACGGTGGCAGGCTCGATTGAGAAGCTACAATCGGAGTTTGCTGCCGTTCGAGGAACCATTGCCCCCAACCACTGGAAACGATTCTCCGCGCCGTCCTGTTGCTTATCGGGAGGAGGCGTTTTTACAAAGCCCGGAGTCGCGCCCGCTGCGATTCCTTTCAGAATATTTGTGGCCTTTGGCCCATTTTCGCGACGAAAAAATTCACGACACCATTGTCTTCTTCGGCTCCGCGCGCGTCGAAGAGAATGGCCCCTTAGCTCGTTACTATCGCGAGGCCCGAGAGCTCGCCCGCTTGCTGACAACCTGGTCGGAATCGCTTTCCCAACCGGTATCTCCCGACGGCGTCAGGAGCCATCGGTTTGTGATTTGCACCGGCGGCGGGCCAGGCATTATGGAGGCGGCCAATCGCGGCGCCAGCGAAGCGGGTGGCAAAACCATCGGCCTCAACATCGGGTTGCCCTTTGAACAGCGGCCAAATCCCTACATCACGCCGGAACTGTCTTTCGAGTTTCACTATTTTTTCATGCGTAAGTTTTGGTTTGCCTATCTAGCGAAAGCGCTGGTTGTTTTTCCCGGCGGTTTTGGCACGCTGGATGAGATGACCGAGATTCTGACCCTCGCGCAGACCAAGAAGCTGGAAAACAAAATTCTGATTTTGCTCTATGGGTCGGAGTATTGGCATGAAATTCTGAACTTCGACGCGCTGGTGAAATACGGCATGATTACGCCCGAAGATATGAACCTTTTCGGCTTTGCCGATTCGCCGAAGGATGCGTTGCGCATTCTGGAAGACGGCCTCACCAAGTACTACCTGGAGCCGGAGGCAAGCATGCCGCGCAGTGCCGAAGAAGCGCCCGAGATTGCCAAAACCAGAACGCCCTAAGCGGCTAGTGCCATCGCAACCGGCTGGACGGCGCCGACTGGTATTCCGCTGCAGTCCATGCTTCGCAAGCGGGGACTGGCGGCGGCGTCACCGAAGAGGGATCAACTCGAGCCGGGCCGACCAGTTTTGCTATCTTATCGCCCGTTTTTCCAACCTTCCATTCCAGAAGCGGGATAGCGCATTTGTCGTTCTTTTTCAGTTCCTCGGTAAGGAGTTTCGGCACCTTGTCGCTGAATAGCTGCCCGGTCACGGGGATTTTTTCTTTGGTGTTCGGATTAAGAAACGAGCGCACGCTAAAAATATCGGAATCGCTTTGTCCGGCGGCTCCGAGCAAATTGGTGAACAGCGTCACGAAAACAAGGCCTCTCACGAACATGTATCTGCACCTCGACTGACGGTTTAGACGGCCGAAACGCAGATTCGTCTCACCAATCTGTTGAGCCAACAAAGATCGTTTGGCCGTTAGCCAGATCAGCATCTACGCTTGCCGCTGCAATCGCCTCGGCGAATTCATCAACCGTGGGCAAAACCCGCGCTTTCGCCGAAACGGGTTCGAACTGGCCGCGGCTTTTGCGCTCTAGCAGCTTGGGCGTGATCGTCCCTTCAATCGCATCGCCGCTCACGACGATGAGGCTAATTCCTTTTTGCGCGAGTCCTACCGAATAGTCGCGCAGCGCATCTTCGCCGGCGCGCTTGCTCTTCGCCACAGGTTCATAAACGGGCAGCACAGGCTTCATGCCGTAGAAATGCGCCCAATGGCTGGTGACAAAAACAATCCGTCCACCAGGCCTCAATAGCTCCGCCGCGCCTCTGGCAACGTTCATTTGGGCGGTCAGATTGAGAGTCATTGCGTAGTCATCCGCCTTACCCGTTTCTAAACCGCCGCTGGCGTTCAAGATGAGGGCGTCCAAATGGCGAAACTCACGCGCAACCAGCCCGATCATAGCCAAGACTTCGTTTTCGTTCGTAATGTCGGCTTGAGCCAACAGCGCGGTTTGACCCAACGCGGCCATCTGTGCGGCTACCTGTTCGGCCCGCGGCGCTTTGTTGCGAAAGTTGAGCGCAACATCATATCCGCGCTGCGCCAATTTCAACGCCGTGGCAGCACCGATCCCGCGCGACGCCCCCGTCACCAAAGCCTTGCGGCTATTTAGCACCTTTCCCCCGCGCATCGGCGACAATTTTGCTCACCGCATCATTGAGCGACAAAGTTCCGTCAATATGCTGCTTCCAATAGACCTCGATGCTGCCGTGCCAGCGCGCCCAATCCTGCTGGTACAGCCTATTCTCGTCCGCAAAGGGTACGTAATTGCTCACACCGGCGGCTGCGAGATCGCGGCGCGTGAGTTCGCCCGCCGTATAGAAGATGAACATGTGGACCAAGTCATTCGGCGTTTCGACTCCGTTGCTTTTCGCCGCAGCGAAAATCTGAATAGCCAAGCGCCCTGAATCAGCGGGGATCATGCCATGGGTCGCCTCGTGAAAAAGCATTTCAAGCGCGGCGTTTCCCTGATAGCCTGCATTAGTGCTCGACATGATCTCGTGCACTCTGCCCCAACCGTACGTGTAAGTGTAGGCGCCGGCCCAATTCGCGTATTCCGCTAGGTCCACTCTGATCGGATCCTTCGGCCAAGTGGCTTCGTACACAGTTGTGAGTTGTCTCATGAGCAACGGCGCGTGGTGCTGAACCAGAGGCGTCACCGCCGCAATCCATGTTCGATTGGCTTGATCCTGACCCGTCCACCAGTGTGCCCGATAGATGGCCGCTACCGAATTCAACATGTCCCAGACCGCGCCATCTTCACCATTCACCACTAGCGTAGAGAGCGTTTCATCTTCTGCCAATTCGGTATCGATCGATTGCATATGCGGATCGTCCAGCAGATCATGAGGAGTCATGGAATGGCGGTAGAACGCCACAGCATAGTCCCAAGCCTTCTTCTCTGTACCTGCTAGATCCTCGCGCGGCTTCCCCTGCTGCAAAGCCTGTTCGTAAAGGAAGTGGTGCAGGTTCAGCCAGAAATCAGAATGAAACTCAAACGGCCCGGCTTGCGCCACGGGAGAAGCCCCAATGCCCGGCAAAACAAGCAGCCCAAGGCAAGCAAGACGCGGCCATAGAGCGCGAAGGGCGCGGCTGCGTGCCTCCAAACGGTGAAGGAACTCTTTAAGACTTCGGGTGGCGTGCCTGACACCGCGTCCGTCTTGCGCGAGTTCCCTAGAAGTCATCAGCCCAGTCTAACGTTCTACACTGCTTACATGCGCTTTGTGACATTTGAATACGCTGGAAAGATCGGTCCAGGACTGCTGGCGCCGAATGAAACCGTGATTGACCTCTCTGCCGCGGGCTTTCCCACCCTTCTAGATCTGATTGAAGCAGGCGACGACGGACGCGCCAAGGCGGAAGCCTTTGCGGCGGGCGCCCGCGCTGAAAACCAACGTCCTCTGAGCTCGGTGAAATTGCGCGCGCCTATTCCGCGACCGAACAAGTTGATCTGCGTTGGTCTGAATTATCGCGATCACGCGGCGGAAACGGGCGCAGCTATTCCCGACGTTCCGACGATTTTCAACAAGTTCGCGACAGCTGTAATCGGTCCCGGTGCCGACATTGTTCTGCCCAAGGTGTCGAAATCGCCCGACTACGAAGCCGAATTTGCGTTCGTGATTGGACGGGGTGGCCGTCATATTTCCGCCGAGGATTGGCAGGATCATGTCTGGGGCTATACGATCGTCAACGACGTGTCCGCCCGCGATTACCAGCGCGCCACAACGCAGTGGCTCATGGGTAAAACATTCGACACCTTCGCGCCGATGGGCCCTTGGATCGTCACCGCGGACGAAATTGCCGATCCGCACAATCTCAACATCCAGCTCGAAATTAACGGCGAGATCCTGCAGAATTCCAACACGCGAGAATTGATTTTCAAGATTCCCGAACTCATTGCATTCCTCTCGAGCGTCTTCACTTTGGAGCCGGGCGACATTGTTTCAACGGGTACACCGGCTGGTGTCGGCGTGGCGCGTAAGCCCCAGCGCTTCCTGCGCCCTGGCGAAGAAGTGATTGTCAAAGTGGAAGGCATCGGCGAACTGATAAATCCGGTTGTAGCCGAAGGTTAGTATGAGTTCTTTCAGCGTTGCGCAGCTTGGCCAGTTGCTGGGCTGCCAACTTCATGGGCCAGCGGATCTGGAGATTCGCGGAGTCTCGACGATTGAGAGAGCGGGACCCGGCGAAATTACTTTTCTGGCGAACATGAAGTATGCGCCGAAGGTGAAAGATTGCCGCGCATCGGCAATCATTGCAGCCGAGCCCATTAAGGATTTCAGCGGCGCCACGCTGGTTTCAAGCAATCCATATCACGATTTCGCGCGGGCGCTCGCGCAATTCTATCAAGCGCCTGAGCCGGAACCAGGCATTCATCCGCTGGCGTTTATCGCCAAGACGGCTGTGATCGGAGCGAACCCTTCGATTGGTCCATTCGCGGTGGTCGGTGAGCGCGTAACCATTGGCGCGAACGTCACGCTTCACCCGCACGCAGTGATCTATGAAGGGTGCACAATAGGGGACGATTTCACTGCGCATTCGCATGTATCGGTGCGCGAATTCTGCCGTATTGGGCATCGGGTCATTCTGCAGAATGGAGTGGCCATCGGTGGTGACGGCTTTGGCTTTGCCAAGACAAACGAAGGCAGGCAGTACAAAATTCCGCAATCCAAGATCACAGTGGTTGAGGACGATGTCGAAATCCAGACTCTGACATCGGTAGATCGTGGTGCTCTGAGCGAAACGCGCGTAAAACGCGGGGCAAAGATCGATAGCCTTTGTCAAATCGGTCACGGCTGCATTGTGGGCGAAGACAACATTATTTGCGGTCAAACCGGGCTGGCGGGCAGCACCGTCCTGGAGGAAAACGTCATCATGGCCGGACAAACCGGTTCGTCGGGCCACCTGACCGTTCATAAGAACGCAATTGTCTGGGCACAATCGGGCATCGGGCACGATGTGGCGGAAGGCGCCATTGTCAGCGGTTCGCCGGCGTTTGATTCAAGAGTGTGGTTGCGGGCTTCGGCGGCTTATTCACGGCTGCCGGAGATGCTGCGGAAACTGCGTGCCCTGGAGCGCCGCGTGGCGGAGTTGGAAGGCAAGAAGCCGGACGACCACTAGATTTCGATCATTTTAAACTTGCCCGGAGAAAAAGAGGGGACACTCCGGGCTTCCGCAGACCCCTCCGCAAAACGGCCAGACTCTCTAACGCACGTGAGCCTATTCTCTCCAACCCTTCCGGGTAGGCCACTAACACATTTTGCGAATCGAAGCGGCAAGATTCAAAACGACCGCTTCCAATCGGAGGCTAGATCCCAAGACAGCGGCCCGCCGATGCAAAACGACTCGGCGCTGAGAAGCTGCACCCTAAAGGGGAGCCCTAATTCCGTCGATCTAACAGCAGGTAGGAAATTCGATCGTGAAATCGCTCTTTTTGATTGCCGTGGTATCCGCGGGCCTGATGCGCGCGCAATCTACTGATTTTACGCTCGAAGGGGTACCAGTTCAGATCCATGGCTTCGCATCGCAAGCCTTTCTCGCCTCTGATAACAACAACTACCTTTCGATGCCCACCAGCCAGGGGAGTTTTGCATTTACCGATTTCGGGGCAAATGTTTCACTTCAACTGACCGGGCAATTCCGGGTTGGCGCGCAAGTTTATGACCGGAATATGGGTGAGCTTGGCAATTGGCACCCGGAACTTGACTGGGCGAGCGGCGATTACAGATTCAAGGATTGGCTAGGCATTAGAGCCGGAAAGGTCAAGACCGTCCTCGGCCTTTACAATGACACCCAAGATCTGGAATCTCTCCATACCTGGGCTCTTCTTCCGCAATCGATGTACCCATTGGATCTGCGTGGCACCACCATCGCACACATCGGCGGAGACTGCTACGGGGACATTAGTTTGAAACGCCTGGGAACCTTGTCTTATACCGCGTGGGCGGGATTGGTTCCGAATGACCCCTACGGAGGCCGTGCCGCCTATAACTCTGATCCGACGACTCGGGGCGCCCGGTCGGAAGGAGGCGATTTACGTTGGAATACGCTGCTAAAGGGCTTACTGGCAGGCCTATCTTACATAGATTCGGCATCACGCGAAAAAGGAATAGATGCCCTCGGCCTTCCGTATACGGGTCGATCGAAGAAGAATGAGACGCCCCAGTTTTATCTTCAGTACGTGCATGGCGGCTTGCGATTGGACGCCGAATATCGTCGAGCCTATCGCGATGAACTTGTGTTCGATGTTCACCAGCCCCCGGCAATTGAGATCGATAGTCGCAGCGTCTATGGTTCGGCAAGCTACCGGATATCCAAACGGCTGGAGATTGGCGCCTATTATTCGCGCTTTTATTTCGATTGGGCAGACAAGCTAAGTGACCCGGACAACCATATCTTCGATAAGGTCGCGGCCGTACGGCTGGATCTGACAAGCCACTGGGACGTGAAAATTGAAGGCCATTTCATGAATGGTTACGGCTCTGGCGATGCGTTTCGCGGATTTTATCTCCAGGATAATCCGCAAGGTTTCAAGCCAGATACGAACCTATTGGTCATCAGAACAGGTGTGCAGTTCTAAACGCCAATGCCCACCGAAGCTAATAAAACCCGGAACTCGACGAGCTGCATAAAGCTTCTTTTCGTGCTGATCGCGCTCAGCGTGTGTGGGGCTGCCGATGTCCAGCCGGGTGAGATCAAGATCATCGCCAATCTGAATGTAAACACGTCCGAAATCTCGCGTCAGGACCTGAACCGCATTTTTCTGCTGACGAAGACGTCTCTTCCAGGAGCCGCCCATGTAGAGCCAGTTCTGGGGAAAACCGGAACAGCCTGCGACCTGTTCTTAAGAGACTACATGGGCAGAACGAATTCGGCACTGATGACTTACTACCGAAGCCTTATGTTCAGCGGCAAGGGATCGATTCCCAAGAGCTTCGCTTCAGATTCCGAAGTGGCCGCGTACGTAGCGAAAACAAAGGGCGCCATCGGATTTGTCGGCGCCGCTGTGAGTACGCCCGGTGTCAAGAACCTTAAAGTGAAATAAAAGCGCCAAAGATGAAGCAACTAACCATCTCTACGAAAATATGGCTCAGCATCGGTATTTTTGTACTCGGCTTTATCTTCTCCACGACTTTGGTGCAGTTGCAAGGCGTTAGCCGGGAACGAGTTCTGCGCACAACTTCGTCGGCATTATTTCCCGCCGCCCAAGACAGTCAGGATGCGCACGCTTCGTTTCTGCGAAGCGTCAGAGGGTTCCAGGACGCGGTGGTCATGCAAGACGCATCGGGATTGGAACGTGCCGCCCAGGAAGGCCAGCGAGCGGAAAAAAATCTTAAAGCAATCGCTGCCATAAGCGGAATCTCAAGTGACCGCGCAGCCGAAACCGTTGCACTGGCCAACACGATTGAGAGCTTTTTGGTGGATGCGCAAAACACCTACCGCACAATTGTCGAGAACCCCACCAATCCGCCGGCCAATATTCAGGAGCGAGCCCGCGCCTTGGCGCTACGGACCGATTCGATCAAGGTGCTTCTGGAAGCTACGAAGAAGCGCTTCGCTAGCGACCTGCACGAGCGCCTAAGCGCGATTGAAACCGATTCGGCCCGGCAGCGCCGAGGCACTTTGCTAGTATTTGTAATTACCCTTGTTATCGCAGCTTACATGGTGAATTTCACCATCCATCGGGCCGTTATGGACCCGATTTTGCGCATTAACGCCGAGTTGGCCCAGGCAAAGCTACGTGCAGAGGAAGCAAGCAACGCAAAAAGCGACTTTCTTGCCAACATGAGCCACGA
>PMSX01000274.1 GCA_003167495.1 Bryobacterales bacterium
CCAGACAATGGAGAAACCCGCTATTCTTTGGGCGGCGTGCTTGACACCAAGCCCGTCTTGCGCGGGGTCTTTTAGAAGAGGAGACGAAACGAATGAGTGACTACACTGCCTCGGCGGTGATGGCTCCCTATAACGAGCCGCCGCCGGAGTTGGCTCAGGGCAGACAGTATCTTTACGCAGTAATCTTTGCTTCCGACCGTTTGCCCGAGGCAAGCGCCGGCATCGACGGTGTGGGTGTTCACAAGATCGCGGAAGGGCATATTGCCGCAGTGGCCGGTGGAGTTCCCACCCCCAAGATTCGCCCCGAGCGGCGGCATCTGGCCGCCCATCAAGAGGTGCTGAAGCAGCTTCTCGCCTCTTCCACGCCCCTCCCCATGTCGTTTGGCACCATCGCCGATAGCCCGGAAGCCGTACGCCAATTCCTGTCCAAGCACGGAACCGCCCTGTTTGACCAGCTGGCGCGCGTGGCGGGAAAGGTCGAAATGGGACTACGTGTCTCGTGGGAAGTGTCGAATATCTTCGAGTACTTCGTCAACAAGCACACGGATTTGCGGCAGGCGCGCGACCACTTGCTGGCAGGTCCCCGCCATCCCACGCAAGACGAAAAGATTGAAGTCGGCCGAATGTTTGAACGCTTGCTTCAGGACGATCGCGCCCGGCACACGGAGAAAGTGGAACGCATCCTGGCCGCGGCCGGCGTCGAGTGCAAAGCGAACAAGTCGCGAGCCGAACGTGAGGTAATGAATCTCGCCTGCCTGGTGGAGCGCGACCGGCAGGAAGCTTTCGGGCTGGCCGTAGTCCAGGCGGCGCAGTTGTTCGATCACGATTTCACTTTCGATTACAACGGTCCCTGGGCTCCGCATAACTTCGTTGAGATCGAACCACTTTCGTGAAAGGGGACGCCAGTGCTGTTTCTCGATGATATTCTCTTCGCCCCGGCAAACGGCATATTGTGGATTTTCGAAGAGATTCACCGGGCCGCCCAGGAGGAAATGGTCAGCGAGACTGAATCCATTACCGACGCACTTCGCAATCTCTACATGGCGCTCGAAACCCACAGCATCACCGACGCGCAATTCGATGCCGGGGAGAAAGTCCTGCTCGATCGGTTAGATTCGATCGAAGCCCGCGGCGAGTTGCAGGCTGACGAAATCGAAGAAATCGAAGAGGAAGTTGTGGGGGCCGAATAAAAACCGGAATGAGGTCTTCGACGCCACCCTTTCTAGATAACGCCCTGCGGCTGCTTTTGTTTGGAGGCAAGGGTGGCGTTGGTAAGACCACTTGCGCCGCCGCCGCGGCTCTGTTGCTAGCGCGGTCCGCCCCCAGCAGGTCCTTTCGGCTCGTCTCCGCGGATCCCGCCCATTCCCTGCTGGACAGTTTGGCGGACTGCAGTATCCCCGCCAACTTGACTGTCGTCGAACTGGACGCGAAGGAACGCACGGACGAATTTCGCGCCAGCACGCGGGGGCGATTGCACGAGATCGCTGCGGCGGGAACATTCCTGGATGCCGTCGACATCGATCAGATCCTGGACCTTTCTCTCCCTGGTCTTGACGAACTGGCCGTCTTCTTGGAGATCTCGGAATCGCTCGAACGCAGCCCTGGTGGCTGCATGATCGTGGACACTGCGCCCAGCGGCCACACGCTGCGTCTGTTGACCGTACCGGCGAACGTCCGTCTCTGGGTCGAAGCACTCGATGCGCTTCTAGCCAAGCGCCGGTATATGAGAAAGGTGTTTGGCGACGAAGGCGCCGACGATCCGCTCGAACTGCTGGTGGGCGGCTGGAATGCCGCAGTCGACCGGATGGAGAGCCTATTGCGCGATCCGGCGCGCTGCCGCTTCGTTCCCGTCACCACGGCCGAGGCTTTGGGAGTCCGTGAGACGGCAAAGCTTTGGACAGAGCTGCAACATCTCGGAGTGCCGGTTTCGGATCTAATTGTGAATCAGGTCCACTCGACCAGCGCCTGCCCAACGTGTTCCCAATCTCATAACCTCGAGAAGAGGCAGGTCACCCAACTAGCGGCGATCTCTCGCCCCGCCCGTTTGTGGGCCGTCGAATTGTTTGCCGATGAAGTGCGAGGAGAAAGAATGCTAACGGAGTTTTGGGACTATGCGCGGCCCATCGAGGCGAGCGAGAACATTGCGCCGCTCGAATCCGTACCCAACTTCGAGGCTCGCGTCGAGAGGCCCGCCAATCGTCCCTGGCCAGGGGTTCAATTGCTTCTGTTCTCCGGCAAGGGCGGCGTCGGCAAAACGACCCTCGCTTGCGCCACGGCACTGCGCACTACCCGCGACTTCCCGGGGAAACGGATACTGCTGCTGTCGACGGATCCGGCTCACTCGCTGTCCCCTTGCCTCGGCATTGCGGTAGGCTCGCTCCCAACGCCAGTTTTCGGCAATTTGGAAGCGATCGAGATCGACGCCCAAGCCGACTTCGACCTGCTGCGGCGACACTATGAGCGCGACGTGGAGGAACTTCTGAGCCCCGTGTCTGGAGCGTTTGAAGTCGCCTTTGACCGCGCCGCGATCAGCAAGATCCTCGAACTGGCTCCGCCCGGTCTCGATGAGCTGATGGCGTTAACCAGCGTTATCGATCTGCTGGCGCGGGATCGTTACGATCTTGTAGTCCTCGATTCCGCGTCTACCGGCCACTTCATCCGGCTGCTGGAATTGCCACAGCTCGTCGAGCAATGGCTGGCGACAATCTTCGGATTGCTGCTGAAATACAAGCGTCTGCTGCACCTGCCGCGCTTCACGGACCAACTGATCCTTCTTTCTAAGAACCTCAAGACATTCCGCAAGATCCTCTCAGATTCCGCGCGATCCGCCGTGTATGCCGTGAGCATTCCCACTGAGATGGCATTCGCTGAGACAAAGGATCTGTTGGCGGCCTGCGGGCGCATCAATATCAACACGCCAATGGTATTCCTGAACCGCTTGACGCCGCCGCGGAATTGCCGGCTTTGCACTGCCTTGGAGCGCCGGGAGACCATAGTACTCGAACGTTTCGAACAAGCCTTCGCCCTCCGCCAATTGATTCCCGTTTACCAGCAAGGCGAACTCACGGGGGTCGACAGGCTGTTGCGCTTTGGAGATAGTCTTTATCATTCGCCGGAAATGGAGATGTGTCACTCCACATGAATCCGAACAACAGCAAAGGGGGCAGTCTCGAGCTCGAACTGGCCCGCTTCGACGATGGCCGGCGCGTGGCCCTCTGCGAAGCGCTGGACCGCGTGTTGAACAAGGGCATCGTTGTCGCCGGGGAAGTAACCATCTCCGTCGCCGGTGTCGATCTGGTTTATCTGGGCCTGCAATTGACGCTGATGTCGGTGGAGACGGGGCGGAAGATGATGGCGCAAACATGAGAGTCGAGTCGGAGTCGATGACGGAGTTCGCGCGTGTAATGAACCCGGAAGGGATGCTCCCCGATACTTCGCAGAATAATCACGCCGGCGGACGCGCCAGGCTCAATCTGGATCCGGAAAGCGTCAAGAATGGCCTGGGGCAACTCGTGCTCACGTTGGTAAAGTTGCTCCACGAATTGCTGGAGCGGCAGGCGCTGCGGCGCATCGATGGGGGGTCACTGAATGAGGAAGAGATCGAGCGGCTTGGATTGACGCTGATGCGCCAAGCCGAAGAGATTCAAAGGCTGCGAGAGGTATTCGGCCTAAAAGAAGAAGACCTGAACTTGGACCTCGGTCCACTCGGTAGCCTGTTTTGAAAGAGGAGTGTTTTTATGGGACAAGGTATGTCGCATTCGGTACAGACATCTACACTGTCGGATGTCCTCGAGCGCGTGCTCGACAAGGGAATCGTCATTGCCGGTGATATCAAGGTAAAACTAGTCGATATAGAATTACTTTCCGTGCAAATCCGGTTGGTCATCTGCTCGGTCGACAAGGCCAGGGAGATGGGGATGGACTGGTGGGTGAATAACCCCGTGTTTTCGAGCCATCCACGAAACGAGCCCCTTCTCGAAGAGCAGTTGAGCGAGATGAGTGCTCGCTTGGCGAAACTCGAGGCCGCGAACGTCCGCTGAACCCGTTCGTCCTCGCCCCCGCGGTGTTTGAAAACGGCGGCCGCCGGGCCGCCATTCGAATTCGCGACGAATCTGAAAGCAGGCAAGATCGAAACCGAGCGGGGAGCGTCAGCGACCTAGGCTGGGTCAGCCATTTTCGTCCTCGGTGATGTTCCTCCCTCCACCCCAGCTTCGACCACAAGCGATTAGACTAGAGAACGAGGAATAAACTCATGGCAGCCTGCACACATCTGAAACAAATCCACAACGTTACCCCGCGAACTAAGGGCTGTGAGGAGTGCCTGAAAACCGGCGATACCTGGGTTCATCTACGTCTTTGTCTCACCTGCGGACACGTGGGATGCTGTGACTCCTCCAAAAATAAACACGCCACTAAACATTTCCACGCCACGCAGCACCCAATCGTGCGTTCGCTTCAGCCGGGCGAAGATTGGATGTGGTGTTACGTCGATGACGTCGTTCTGGAGTAGCTCCAGCCGCCAAAGCGCGGTAATAATCGAGAACGTGGAATAATGCAGTTTCATGCCCTTGGTGGAGTTTTGCAATGTCTCATACGAGATCTCAGGCAAGCGGATTCTCTCGGAAATAAATCTTAGCGTGGAAGCTGGCGAAACTCTTGTTCTCCTCGGGCGCAGCGGGTCGGGGAAAAGTACGCTCTTGAGGCTTACCAATGGAATGCAGTTCCCGACGAAAGGGCAGGTTCTCGTGGAGGGGCGATCCACCCGCGAATGGGACCCGATCAAGCTGAAGCGTCGTATTGGCTACGTGATCCAGGAAGTGGGACTCTTTCCGCATTTTACGGTGGCCCGCAATATCGGTCTGGTTCCGCGATTGGAAGGTTGGGTCGAAGCGGACGTAGAGCGCCGCGTGGATGTGCTCTTGGATATCGTCGGCATGCCGCCTTCCGATTTTCGGCCTCGCTATCCGCGGCAACTGTCCGGCGGTCAACGCCAAAGAGTGGGAGTAGCACGCGCGCTAGCTGCCGATCCGCCGTTGCTCCTATTCGATGAACCCTTCGGCGCGCTGGACCCGGTGACAAGAGTCGAATTGCAAAAGCAGTTCCTCGAATTGCAGCGCGATTTCAAGAAGACCTCCATTTTCGTCACACACGACGTGCGGGAAGCGATTCGGCTCGGTAGCCGGATTGCTCTGCTCGCAGCCGGAACGATAGAGATGGTTTCAACTCCAATTGAATTTCAACGCGCGCAAACCGGGGAGGCGCGGGCCTTCCTGGGTTGTCTTTGATGGTATTGCGCGAGCATTGTCTAGGGAGCATATGCGTTCGGATCTAACAAGAGACCTGATTCGTCTGACGGAACAGCACCTTTGGCTGGTCGGGATTTCCATGGGAATCGCCATCCTCTTGGGCGTTCCGCTGGGTATTCTGGTGGCGCGGCATCGGCCAGTGAGCGGCTGGCTGCTAGGGCTATCAAGCATTGTGCAGACCATCCCTAGCCTGGCGCTGTTTGGCTTCTTGATTCCGATTCCTTTCATCGGCGGGATTGGCACAAGTACCGTGATTGTCGCACTCGTGTTGTACGCTCTTCTTCCGATCCTGCGAAACACGTTCGTCGGAATCGTGAACGTCGATGCTGCGGTCTGCGATTCAGCAGTCGCCATGGGCATGACCCAGGCGCAATTGCTTCGTCAAGTACAATTGCCTCTCGCGGTCCCGACCATCCTCGCCGGGATTCGTGTCGCGACTGTGACCACGATCGGTACGGCCACCATCGCGGCGGCCATCGGGGGCGGCGGGCTCGGTGTATTCATCTTCCGTGGTGTCGCTTCTGTCGACACCGCACAAATTCTTGCCGGCGCAATACCTGCTGCGCTGATGGCGCTTCTTGCCGATGGAGGACTGGGATGGTTGGAACGAAAACTTTCAGCGGCATAGTCGCGCTGCTGGCTCTGTGCGGATGTTCGACGCCGGGCGCGAATCCTCCGATCCATGTAGGATCGAAAAACTTTACCGAGCAGGTCGTCCTAGGCGAGATCATCGCCCAGCATCTCGAGCATCGGCTCCACCAAACCGTCGAGCGCAGCCTGAATCTGGGAGGCACGCTTCTGACGCAGCAAGCTCTGGTGACTGGGCAGATCGATCTCTACCCCGAATACACGGGAACCGCCCTGACGGCAATTCTGAAGAATCCACCCGGCAAGGATCCCACCACCGTTCTGGCGCGTGTCCGCTCGGAGTATCTTCAGAAATTTCAAGCGGAGTGGCTTGATCCCCTCGGCATCGACGATACCTTTGCCATGGTGGTAAAGGGATCGGAAGCCCGCGCAGAGAATCTGGAAACGTTAACGGATGCATCGCGGACGCCGGAAGCGTGGACGTTGGGCGTCGGCTACGAATTTGAGCAGCGGCCCGACGGATTGCAGGCGCTCGAAAACGTTTACCACTTGCGTTGGAAGGGCGCACCGAAAACAATGGATTTGGGGCTTCTCTATAAGGCTATGGAGCAGGGTCAAGTGACGATGATTGCCGCCAATTCGACCGACGGCCTGCTTTCGAAAATGGATGTGCGAGTTCTGCGCGATGACAAACACGCGTTTCCTCCTTACCAGGTGTGCATCGTGGCCAGGCAGAAAGCGCTGAAGGACGTTCCAGGATTGCGGGAGGCTCTGGTCGAATTGTCGGGGAAAATCAGCAACCAGCAAATGCAAAATCTCAACTTCCAGGTCGATGTCCAGCATCGTTCCGTGGGGCAGGTGGCGGGCGAGTTTTTGCGGCAGGCCGGACTAGAATAGCGTTCGCTGAAAGGCGCTAAAAGGGGTCTGAGGTCTGACCCATAAGCGCTAAGGATTAAGCCCCGGGCGCAGCGGACGAGCTTCCCGAGCGTGAAAGTGCGGCCGGTTCAGCAGATAAAACGACTGGCCATCGGTAAATCAATGTGACGGCGCGAGGGGACGACCGTCATATACTTGTTCTCTAAGAAGGAAAGCAATAGCGATGATGTCGCTTCTTCCGCTCGTGTTGCTCATGGCCCAGGTCAGTCCCTCGAGTGCAGGTTCGTCCAAACCAGACTTGGTGCGCGCTAAACGCGTCTTTGAAAATAACTGCGCTAGCTGTCATGGCGCCGACGGCAGCGGCGGAAAGGGCCCAAGCCTGTCAGTGCCCAAGCTGCGGCGGGTGCGAACCGATAAAGAGCTTGAATTGGTCATCGCGTACGGGATTGGGGGTACTGAGATGCCGCCATTTTTCTACCTCGGACAGGAGAGTCTGGAGCTTCTCAAGCTTCACGTTCGAACGCTCGGCGCGAATGCCACGCCGCCTCTGGTTCAAGGCGACGTTTCCAAAGGCAAAAGACTCTTCCACGGCAAAGGCGGCTGCTCTGCGTGCCATACCGTTGGCGCGGAAGGGCGGGCTTACGGTCCGGACCTTTCCGATGTCGGCGCGCGCCGTGGTTCCGCCGCTCTGCGTGAGTCGCTGGCCGAGCCCAACGCGGATATCGTCGAGGGTTTCGTTTTGGTTCGCGCGGTCACCGCCCAAGGAGAAAAAGTGGATGGCATTCGCGTGAACCAGGACAATTTCTCCATCCAAATTCTTCAGCCTTCTGGACGCTTCCGCTCTTTCCGCAAGGACGCGCTACCGGAACTTTACGAATACCCGAATGAGTCGGCCATGCCCAGTTACAAGACGATCTTCTCTGAGAGCGAACTGCAAGATCTGGTCGCTTATCTTTCGTCTTTAAGAGGTGAGCCATGAGGTTCCTCTTAGCGGCCGTTTTCCTGGCCGTCTTACTTCCCGCCCAAGTGCCATATCAACGCATCGTGAATGCCGACCAGGAACCGCAAAACTGGCTCACCTATTCGCGCACCTACAACGGCCAGCGCTACTCGCCTCTTACCGAACTTACGTCCGCAAACGTGGCAGGGTTGAAGTCTATCTGGACTTATCAGATCTTTGACATTGATCATTTTGAGGCAACTCCCATCGCAGTCGACGGCGTCTTGTACGTGAGCGAACCTCCCGACACGGTGCTGGCTTTGGATGCGCGAACCGGCCGGCGGCTGTGGCGCTACATTCGTGAGGTGCCCAACGATATCCACGTTTGCTGCGGCCGCGTTAACCGGGGAGTCGCCATACTTGACAACACTGTTTATGTCGGCACGCTCGACGCCCATCTCATTGCGCTCAATGCGACCAACGGCACCGTCCAGTGGGATACAAAAGTGGCCGACTACACGGGTGGATACGCACTGACTGGCGCTCCACTGGCCATCGATGGTAAAGTGCTCATCGGCATCGCGGGCGGGGAGTGGGGCATCCGCGGCTTCATTGATGCCTACGACAGCAAGACGGGCAAACAACTTTGGCGACTCTGGACGATTCCCGGCCCCGGCGAAACGGGCCACCAGACATGGCCGGGCGACACCTGGAAAACGGGTGGTGCGTCGGCTTGGGTCACGGGTTCCTACGACCCGGATTTGAATCTCGTCTATTGGGGTACAGGCAATCCCGGGCCGGACTGGAATCCGGACGGACGCCCTGGTGACAACCTTTACTCCTGCTCGCTGTTGGCCCTGGACGCTAACACCGGGACGCTAAAGTGGCACTTCCAATTCACTCCGCACGATTCGCATGACTACGATTCCACCGCTGTGCCCGTCCTCGTGGATGGTGTCGTGCGCGGCCAGTCCCGTAAATTGGTGGCCTTTGCTAATCGAAATGCCTTTTATTACCTTTTGGACCGGGTCACAGGAGAATTCATCATCGCCAAGCCGTACTCAAAGTTTACCTGGACCAAGGGCCTCGACGATCGTGGCCGGCCGCAAGTCGACCCATCCATGGAACCGAGTGAGAACGGTACGCTTGTGTGGCCCAATGTGTATGGCGCAACCAACTGGTTCAGTCCATCCTACTCGCCCAGCACAAAACTGGTGTACGTCTCCGTCCGCGAGCAAAGCTCTTACTTCTACAAATATGCGAAGGAATACAAGCGGGGTGAATTTTTTGTCGGCGGCGGTGAGCGCGTTGTCGGAGGCGCAAAAGCTTCCGGCGCAGTTCGTGCCCTCGATGCGCTCACCGGCGATTTGAAGTGGGAGTTTAAGCTCGAATCACCACCCTGGTCCGGCGTTCTGTCTACCGGAGGCGGTATCGTGTTCGGCGGCTCCATGGAAGGAAACTTCTACGCGCTGGACGCCCTGACCGGCAAGCCGCTTTGGGACTACCAGACTGGGTCAACCATGTACTCGAACATCATGTCATTCGCGGTCGACGGAAAGCAGCGAATCGCTGTGACGGCGGGTCACGCGCTATTCGTTTTCGGGCTCTAATCCCAGTAGGGTCGAGGACTGCCGCGGCGTTCGACTTGCTGTAGAGTTCCAGGAAATGGCGTGGCGATATTTTCACAGATACATCCCCATGGTCGCAAGGGTTAGCAATCAGGTTTCGGAGCCCCCGGGGCCAAGCGCGGCTGGATCAAGCGATACAGAAGCCGAATCGGGCTTTACCTTAGCGCTTATGGGGGTCTGACCAGTCTGACCCCTTTTGATTTCCCAATGGCCCCCTGTAAACCATCATGGCCGGGCGGCGTTCCTTAGAAGTTGACTGAGATTGTGAAGGTCGGAGGGAGCGCAGTCACTGACGACAAAGTACCGAAGCCCTCCCTCTTCCCAGGTTTCGCTACTGAAGGTCAGCTTCCTGCCAAGAGCAGATCCCAAATTCAGCAAACTTGTGTCGGAGCGGCTTTGGAATATGAATACCGAAATCTGATGTTTTCCGAGCTCAAACAGCAGTTGTGCGCCAGGGCTCTGGTGGAAATAAGTAAGGCGTCCGCCGATCAGCTTAAACGGCGAATTCTGCAACTCCGGCAGGTTGAAAGTGAACGGCAACTTGCCCTGAAACCAAGGTTTCACAGTATGTCGGTCAGTTGACACAATATCCACCGGATTGGCGCTAGCCAGGGTGGAAACATGAAGGTCGGCAATTTCACTCAGGGCTTGGTCGCCACGCGCGTGTTGTAACCAAGTGTTCGCGGAAGCCACAATCAACACGATCACGGCTGCCGCCGCGGCCAGGGTCGGTAGCCAGCTTCTTACCCACCTTCGACCATTCGGCGTTCTGATGTTCTGTTCGATTTTCAACCGAAACTCCGGCCGGGGACGATACCGATGCCCAGCGGCGGCCTGAGTCACTCGCTTCATCCGCAGCCGGCTGAGCGCGCCAGCTGCGCAGGTCGGACAGGTAAGCAGATGCCGCTGCAATTCCGCTACCTCGCCATCGGAAAGCTCGGAATCGACGTAGCGGTCCAGTTTGTCACTCCAGCCGCAGGTCATTTCGAGGTTCCTCTCACTTGTGTCGTGATCAGTTCGCGCATTGCTTTTCTCGCTCGGGACAAACGCGACATCACCGTCCCAATCGGGACTCCCAGCGTTTCGGCTATCTCCTGGTAGCTCATCTCTTCCAGGTCGCACAACAGGATGACCTCGCGAAATGGAAGCGGCAGCTTTTCGAGGGCATCTTGCACTAGCTGCTGATCCGCTCGCACAAGCAGCATTGACTCTGGTGTATCAGACGCTGCCGGCACGCTGTTCTCTTCTTCCAGATCGAGAGGCTCCGTCATTTTCGCGCTCAGACCTGTCCGCGAAGTTAGAAAAGTGTTTCGCAAAATCCGGTACATCCACCCCCGAAAATTCGTCCCCTGCTGAAACGAGCCGAAGCCCTTGATAGCTTTCAGGTAAGTTTCCTGCAGCAAGTCTTCGGCCTCATGCGGGTCCTGTGTCAGCCAATGCGCGAGGTTATACAGCGAGGCAAACATCGGCATCGCCAGCGCTTCAAAGGACTCGGCATTGGCTCGCCGGTCTGTCACAAGACAATATGGTAACCCTATTCGCCCGTTCCTTAGCGACAAAGATTCTTGTCGCCTAACAGCTCCAGCACTCGGACCGTCAGACGGCAAGCCCACCGATCGAGCGGTCGATTCTGCACAAACGTCAGCCGGCTGTTTCCTGCCCTTTGTCGAGCGGTTTTCCGCCCGTTTCAATGTAGACAACTTAAACGTGAGGATTTTATTCCCGCAGAAATGGCTTTCCCGACTATGTGCGTTTCCCATAACTGCGCAATCATCCAACCGATCGCCATCCCATAAATAACTCAAATCTCCATGTATCCGGCACTGTCTTCAGTCAGACATTTTCGCTCGTTTGTAATCCATTTTTCATGTTCTCGTAAGAATCCTGCGGCTACTATACTTTGGACGGAGTCGCGTCCTAAGGCCAGGAGGGCCTGATAAACGTGAAAAAAAAACTGATTCCGGCGGCAGTGGCACTCGCATTAATCACAGGAGCCTTCGTAACGAGATTGAGCGCTGACGACCATGATCGTGATCATGACCGCCACTTCGAATTCCGCGCTGGCACTCTTGTGTTGACCCGAAGCACGTACGTTGGCTATCCGTCGCTCATTAAGACCACCGGAACACCAACCGCATTGCCGCCCGGCTGTCAGACGGGACCAATCACGATAACGCTGCTTAATGGAAGCACAACGACTTTTACGATGCCCTCGGCAAGTTCGGGCTGCGGAACTGCAATCGCAGATGGTACCTATCCCACCGTTTTTAACAACGACTCGGCCGACGGCAGCTTTGGTGTCAGTTCACCCATCTTCCTTGACAATATCGATACCGACGGCTTCCTGCTAGATACTCTTCCGATCCCGAGTGATCGGATTGTGACCAGTTTCAGTTCGAAATCAGAGTTGGCCTTGAACCTCTCAACAGACGGTAGATCGATCACATTCATGGGTTACCGAGGTGGTCCGGGATACCCGACCGCGCCAAACCTATTCGACGTGTCCGACTCCAACACACCGGGCGTCATCGACCCCACCAACCCCGTCGTCTCGCAGTATTACCGATCCGTGGCGGAAGTGGATGCGAACGGCCACCTGCGCATTACCGAAGGCAACGCCTACAGCGGCGACAACGGTCGGGCAGCCATCAAGGGGGACTGGCTGTATTACACGGTCGGCAACGATAACAACGGGAACCTAACCAAGACCCAACTTACGGACGTGCCCACCGGCACCCAAATCGGCCTCAATCTCGTCAACTCCACTGGAGCAGAACTACTCGTTCCGGGTCAGGCGCCTCCGCCCGTGCCTCCGGACATCAATAAAATCGGAAACTTTTCCATCACCCAAGTCATTGACCCAGTCACGGGGCACCTCTACCCGACTGCCGATAAACCCGGCAAAGACAATAATTTCCGCGGGCTGACGATCTTCGACAATACGCTGTACGTTACCAAAGGAAGCGGCAGCAACGGTATTAACACGGTTTACCAGGTGGGTAATGCGGGAACCCTGCCAAGCGGCACGACTGCAGAACTCGCGGCGCTACCCATCACGATTCCGCCAGGGTTCCCCACTACACTTGCGAGCGCCGGCGCCACTGCGATCTACCCCTTCGGTATCTGGTTTGCCAACGCCACAACTTTGTATGTTGCAGACGAGGGCGATGATTGCACAGCTTATAGCTCTACCGCCCCTTGCACCGATATCCTAGCAACGGGCACACCTGCGGCAATTGCAGCCAGCATTTATGCCCACGCCGCCAATCAGAAAACAGCCGGACTTCAAAAATGGGTTTTTGATGAAACAACGTCTCTCTGGAATTTGGTTTACACCATTCAGACAGGCCTGAACCTTGGCGTTCCACAGACAATCCCCGGCTATCCAACTGGAATCAACGCGTCCACCGGACTTCCCTGGGCGCCTGCGACCGACGGTCTTCGCAACCTCACTGGTCGGGTCAACAGGGACGGCACCGTCACAATCTGGGCAGTAACCTCTACGGTAAGTGGAGGCGGCGATCAAGGCGCTGACCCGGATCAACTTGTTAAGGTTACCGACCGCCTTTCTGCAACAACTCTCGCAGCCGGAGACGCCGTGGACCAGTTTGTGACCATTCGCGCAGCTAAATCGGGAGAAGTGTTTCGCGGAGTGGCGTTCGCTCCAAATAAATGACGACCGGGGCGCTTTCCGTGCTCGCGCTTTGCTTTGCCGGTTTCCTTTGTTAAAGTCTAGCAATGAAAACAAGCTGGCTATGGTTCGCCGTGGCGCTGATGATTCTTTCGGCGGCGTCTGCCCGCGCACAGGTTGAAGCGGACACAATTCTGGTCAACGGCAAGATCATCACGGTCGACGCGGCCGACTCTATTGCTGAAGCGCTTGCGATACGGAATGGCAAAATCGTTGAGGTCGGCGCCAGGGCGTCCGTTATGAAGCACGCGGGACGTTCGACGAAGATCATCGACATGGGTAACCGCACCGCAACGCCCGGATTGATCGACTCCCACCTTCACTTCGCACCGGTGGATCCGATTTACTCCATTGACCTAAGCACTGTGCATAGCGTCGAAGAAGTTCTTCGCGCCGTGCGGGAACGCGTGGCCAAGGCGAAGGCCGGTGAATGGATTCAAGGGCAAGGATGGGACGAGGGCAAGCTTGCCGAGCATCGTTATATCTATGCGGCGGATCTGGATCGGGTGGCGCCCCAAAACCCGGTGTGGCTCGCGCACACAACCGGACACTACGGCGTGGCCAACAGCATGGCGCTTGGGTTAGCGCACATTACCTCCGAGACGAAGAATCCGCAAGCTGGGACGATTGATCGCGATGCGCAAGGTCAGCCTACCGGCGTCTTAAAAGAAGAAGCAGCCATGAGCCTGGTGACTACTCTCGTTCCGGCGTATTCGCATGAGCAAATGCGCGAAGGATATCTGCAAACCATGGCCGCGCTGAACAAGGAAGGCATTACAGCTGTAAAGGATCCCCTAATAGCTCCAGAGAATTGGGCCGTTTATTCCGAATTGCGCGGCCAGCACAAGCTGACCGTTCACCTCTTCACGTTGTGGCGCGGCGGTACCACCCTTGCCCAGACGCAAGAAGCAGTGAATCGCATTTTGACTCTGCCGAGACCCCTGTCGGACAAGCGCGCGATTGATAACGACGACGTATTAATCTCAGGCGGTGTAAAGCTCTTCATGGATGGCAGCGGAGGAGCACGCACCGCTTGGATGTACGCGGACTGGAACAAGAAGTTCACGGACACGGACACTGGCAATCGCGGCTATCCGCTCACTGACCCCGAAATCTACCGCCAGCAAGTGCGGCTCATCCACAATGCCGGAATTCATGTTGGCACGCATGCGATCGGGGACCGCGCTATCGATTGGGTGGTAGACACGTATGCACAGGTGCTGAAAGACAAACCGACGGCTGGCCTGCGCCACAGCATAATCCATGCGAATATTCCCAGCGACCACGCCATTGAAACAATGGCAGCACTTGAAAAGCAATACGATGCCGGCTACCCGGAAGCACAGGCGGAATTTATGTATTGGATCGGCGACACATACGCGGCCAATTTTGGCCAGGCGCGTTGTCTGCGCCTGATGCCTTTTCGAACGTACTTGGATCGGGGAGTTCGCTGGGCGGGCGGCTCAGACTATCCGGTGACACCGTTCGCGGCCCGCCTTGGCCTCTGGGCCTCGATGGCACGGGAGACGCTAAACGCGACCTACGGCAAGCAACCCTTTGGCACAGCCGAAGCAGTGGACATTCATACCGCATTGCGGTCCTACACTATCTGGGCTGCGCATCAACTGTTCCTCGAAGACCGCATCGGCTCGCTTGAAGCAGGAAAAGATGCCGACATCGCGATTTGGGATCGCGATCCTTACACCGTTCCCGCCGACCAAGTGAAAAGCATGAAGTGCACGCTGACTTTGTTTCAAGGGCGGGTTGTCTACGGAAACCCTTGACGCGCTCAACAATCGACAAATTCAGGATGGGTGAAGTGTCGGACACTACCCAATCACCTGCCCAGACGTTTCTTCGCCGTTGCCAAATCGTGCTCCAGGTCTTCCGCACCGTAATGCAGCGGAATTTGGCGCGCAGCCAGCACCCGTTGCATCTCGAACTGGGTAAGGCCAGCGAACGCGGCCGCTTGACCCAGCGTGAGCCGATCTTGCTGAAACAACTTCACCGCAATTTCTACAAGCATCTCCGCCTCACTCATAAACTCCTAACCCGAGGTTAGGGGATTCCTCGAACATTCCCTCAGGGCCCTCCGCGAAGTGGAATTCAGTCACACATCTACCCCAAAAACCCGCATTTTTCTAACCTTCATCCTCCCAGCTACTTGCAAGCCTTTTTCCACTCCAAACACTGCACACTCATTCGCCTCCGGCATCCCAAATCGTTATTTTTGGAACCAGAAAGGGACCATCCAAAAATGAACCGTGCCGAACGTCGCGCCGCCGTGCGCCAAGCTTTGAAACTCAATCGCAAAATCCAACCCAACACCACCGTCGAAACTGAGCCAGGGAGCGTAAGCGACCCTAGCTTGACATCCGCTGTAGGACACGCCTCTGCCGCCCAACTCGCCGCCAACCGCGCCAACGCGCAGCACTCCTCCGGCCCAAAAACTGAGTCAGGCCGCGCCACCTCCGCGCAAAACCGCACCACCCACGGCCTCACCCGCCACAACGGAACCTTCGTCCTCTTATCAACCGAAGACCCCAATGGCTTCGAATTGTTAAAAGCCTCTCTAGCCACTGAGCACGAACCCACCACCGAAACCGAATCCATATTAATCACCACCATGGCCGAGTCCCACTGGCTCGCCAACCGCGCACAAAACCTTCAAAACTCCTGCTTCGACCAGCAAACCGCCCAAATCACCGATTCGAAAATGTTTTCTCTCTACTTCCGCTACCAAACCACCCACACTCGCGCCTTCCACAAATCCCTCAACGACCTCCTAAAGCTAAGAGCCGAAACACGCAAAACCCAAAATGGCTTCGAAGCGCAAAACCGCAAACAAGAGGAACTCCGCATCAAAAACGAGCAGCACGAAATGAAAAAACAAACGCATTATTGGGACGTCTTGCGAAAAGACGGCGAAGCCTGCCACCAAATCGCCATCAACACTTTGCAAAACCTCAAAGCCGCCGCCGAAAACCCTGGCTTCGAAGCGCAATACGCCGCCGAACTCACCAAACGCGGCCTCGAACAACATCCGTTCGGCGTCACCCCTACGGCCGCCGCCTAAGTTAAGCGGCAGGGTATGCCCGTTTTGTGCTAATCTGAGTCCGTTCACTGAGTTCCAGGCAAAGCCCACCGCGAAGAATTGGCCTTCCGCTTTGGATGAAAGGGTGGTTGAACATGAAACGTTGTTTTACGTATCTTGCTCTGATTGCTTGCGCGCTTCCGGGGACTTTTGCCGCAGCGGCGGAAAAGGGCGGTCCCGATGTGAGCACCTCCCAAACGTGGAGCGCCGAAGCGGCCGCCAAATATCTGGATTATCGTGCGGCTTGGTGGGAGACTTGGTCAGCATCCCAGCGCGATCACCAAACTGTATGTGTGTCGTGCCATACGATCTTGCCGTACGCGCTCTCTCGGCCTAGGTTGAGCGCTCTCCTAAAAGAGAAGAATCCGCCCGACCCGGAACGCTCTGTTCTTCAGAACGTGACCAAGCGGGTCACTATGTGGAACGAGATGGAACCGTTTTATTCGGATGAGAAATACGGAAAAGGTAAAGCCAGAGAGTCTCGTTCGACGGAATCCGTCGTCAACGCATTTCTGCTTGCCGGCAACAATATGGGAGAGAAACACCTCGACTCCCTTACCCGAAAAGCTTTCGACGCGGCCTGGGCCTTACAGCTAAAGACCGGCGATCATGCCGGTGCTTGGGATTGGCAGTTATTCCATTTATCGCCTTGGGAGGCCGCCGAATCGCAATATCAAGGCGCTACGTTCATGGCGCTAGCGGTCGGGTGGGTACCCAGCGAATATCGCCACGAAGCCGGTATTCAAACGAATCTTGCTGCACTTCGCTCCTACCTGAAACGCGACTATGCTTCGCAGCCTTTACTGAACCGCATCGTTGTGCTTTGGGCATCCGGCAAGTTTCCAGGGCTGCTTTCCGGTAAAGAGAAACGCGAACTGGTGGATACGATCGTCAAACTACAGCAACCGGACGGCGGCTGGGGGTTGGCTACGTTGGGAACCTGGGACCGCTCCGACAAAACGCCACAGGACAAAGACAGCGACGGATACGCGACTGCTCTCGTAACCTTAGCGCTCAAGCAAGCAAAACTTGGCGACCACAAAGATGCCTGGTTGAGTGGGCGCTCCTGGCTTGAACATCATCAGAACAAGGAAGAAGGTTCGTGGCGCGCGGTTTCCCTCAACAAAAAACGCGACCCCTCAACCGAGATCGGCCACTTCATGACTGATGCCGCCACTGGCTACGCCGTACTAGCTCTGGAAACAACCCGTTAGATTTGACTAATCCCGCGTGATCGGTTCCAACGACGTATCTCTGACTCGATCCAGAACAATAGTCTGGTGAGCGATACGAGCAAGCGATGCGCGATGCGTGATCAAAATCGCCGTGCGGCCCTCGGCAACTCGGACCAGCGTCTCTGCAATCGCACGCTCGTTGGCTTCATCTAAAGCCGAAGTGGGTTCGTCAAGAACGAGCACCTTTGGATTGGCCAAAAGAGCACGCGCCAAAGCGATGCGTTGCCGTTCGCCCGCCGAAAGAGTTTGACCGCGTTCGGCGATGATGGTGTCGTAGCCGTCAGGCAGCGCAAGAATCCGCTCGTGAATTGAGGCGGCCCGGGCAGCGTCCGCTATTTCATCGTCGCTCGCTCCAGGTCGGGCGTAGGTAATATTCTCGCGGACGCTGGCGTGAAAGAGATAAGGTGCCTGATCCACCAGCAGGATAGCGCCGCGCACATCGGCAAGCGGAATATCCCGAAGGTCCCGCCCGTCAATGCGGATTGCGCCTGCGTCGGGATCGTAGAACCGGATCATGAGATCTGCCAGCGTCGATTTGCCCGCCCCGCTCGGACCTAGAATCGCGCAGATGGTTCCTGGCGTCACTCGAAACGAGAGGTCTTCCAGCACCGCCTCGCTGCCGTAGCGGAACGAAACCCGATCGAATTCAATTTCACCGCGAACCTCACCCAATGGCTGTGCTCCACCCCGTTCCACAATCTCCGCGTGGGTATCGAAAAGCTCCCAAACCCGCCCCAATGAGACAGCGCCCGATACCAAATTCGTATAAAGGCCCATGAGATTTTGAACCGGCGAGAGCAGTCGGAGATGGTACGACATGAGTGCCACCAGAGAACCAGTGGTCAACGAGCCTTCGATTACCATCTTTCCGCCGTAAAAGAAAATCGCTGCCGTCGCGAGCGTCAGAATCGTGCCCGGAACAGCACCCGACATGAACGATGTCAGTTGCATGCTCATAAGAGCATCCAGGAAGTTCTGATTTCGCTTGCGGAACTTCTCAACCTCCCGCGATTCAGCCCGCGACGAAATCACCAGGCGGATGCCCAATAGCGTTTCTAGCAGAAAGCTGCCGATGTCGGAACTCCGCTCACGGACTGCTCGCACCCGCGTAGCTAGACGATGTTGATAGTGCTGAAGCGCCCAGATGCTGGCGGGCACCGCTGCCACGCTCAACAAGAAGATCCGCGGGCTCAGCGATATCATAATCGCCGCGCTGCCGGCCAGGAACACGACGTTTGAGAGTACGCTTAACAAACTGTCCGCCGAAACCCGCTGCACTTCGGCGATATCGTTATTAATGCGCGAAACTACATCGCCCAGCTTGTTGCGCGCCCAAAATCGCGGCGACAGACTTTGCAAGTGGCGATACAGCGCCAGCCGCATATCGAACAGGACACTCGCTGAGACCCGGACGTACTGATAGCTGGAAGAGATGTTCAACACAAATCCCAGCACTGCGATGCCGAACATCAATCCGCTCACAACCACCAGCATGCGCATGTTGTGCTTCAGCAACGCGTCGTCGACAAGAAGTTTGGAAATGTAGGGTTGCAGCAGACCGAATCCGGTGGCGGCGACGCCAGTCAACAATACAAACACCAAGCGCGGCCAGTAAGGGGCGATAAACGGCAGCACGCGCCGGTACTTTTTAATGGGGATCCCTTGATCTGGCATCCCTCAGTCCGCTACGGCCGAACTCCCATCGAATGAATCAACAATGATAATGGCCCTCATAAGAACTTTCTCTTCCCATCGCGTCTGCCATGAGTGTATGATAGCCGGATACGGTTATGAAGCCACTGCTTGTAATCTTGCTGGTACTACCTTTAGTAGCGCAGAGCCAGAAGCCGCAAGCTGCCCCGTCCGCAGAACCGGCCGCTCAGTCATCTCCCGTCGTGGAAGGTATTCCCGTCACTAACCAGCTCGTCATCTCCAAATGTGGAGCTTGCCACACGAAAGACGAGAAAGGCGACATGTTGCGCATTTCTTGGGAGCGCGCCACTCCGGAAGGCTGGGAGGAAGCCATTAAGCGGATGGTACGTCTGCGAGGCGTAGCGTTAACTCCCGACGAAGCACGTTCCATCCTCAAATATCTGAGCACCTATCACGGCTTGTCGCCGGAAGAAGCCAAGCCCGTCATGTATTACGCGGAACACCGTATCCAAGACGAAACGAACATCCCCACCGACAATATCCGCGGGGCTTGCGCGAACTGCCATGCCCTGGCGAGGCCCCTTTCCTGGCGGCGCTCACCGGATGACTGGAGGAAACTCGCGAACCTGCATATCGCGCTTTATCCAACCGCCGACGAATGTTTTCGGCTTGGCATTAGCGCCGGCGGATTCGATGAAGAGCGCCACCACCGGGAGCCGGGAGCGCCCTTGCCCGTGGACGAAGCTTTGGCTTTTCTTGGTAAACAGGCGCCGCTTAGTACTCCCGAGTGGGCCGCGTGGAGTGCCCGCATGCGAGCTCCCAAATTGGCGGGTCGTTGGCTGGTTTCCGCTAATCTTCTTGGTCACGGCAAATTTTATGGCGAGATGAACATCGAACCTAAGAGTGGCTCGGACGATGAGTTCGTCACGCGCGTAAAATTAACGTCGGTCAAAGACGGCTCAACGGTCACTCGCACCGGACATAGCGTTGTATATGCCGGCTATGCGTGGCGCGGACGATCGAAAGGAAAACCTCCCGCCAACCCAGCCCCGGACGATCTTTCGAGTGAGATGCGCGAAGTCATGTGGGTTTCGCCAGACCAACTGACCGCTGAAGGCCGCTGGTTTTGGGGCGAGTACCAGGAGTTTGGCTTCGATGTAAAAATGCAGCGGCCATCGGCTGACCCGCTCCTCATCACAACAGACCGATCGGCCTTTAAGAGCGGTACAACGGCCAACCGTGTCCGGCTGATTGCGGAGAACCTGCCCGCGCAGATTGTGGCGGCAGACTTGGATTTTGGCTCCGGTGTTACCGTGCGCCGCGTTGTTTCTCACAGTCCTTCGGAGATTGTCGCCGAAGTGGACGTAGCTGCCGGCGCTGTTCCCGGCAAACGTGATATCGCCTTCCGACGCGCAGTCTTACAGAATGCGATCGCTGTTTATGATCGCATTGATTACATCAAAGTTACACCTGACTCAGCACTGGCTAGACTCGGCAGTGAGACACACCCTAAAGGCTTTCAGCAGTTCGACGCGGTGGCTTACCAGCGGGGCGCCGACGGCAAGATGCATACAGCGGATGATGTCGAGATCGGACCCATCGACGTGAACTGGTCGGTAGAGGAGTTTTACGCGGTTTACGGAGATGACGATAAGGAGTTTGTCGGATCTCTAAGTCCTAACGGCTTCTTCACTCCCGCCTCCGATGGACCCAACCCACAGCGCAAATTCAGCCGCAACAATTACGGCGACATCTGGATTGTGGCTACTGCGAAGAACGAAAAGGACAAGGATGGGAGGCCGCTTGTGGGCAAGTCTTATCTAGTTGTTACGGTACCGTCATACATACGTTGGGACCAACCAGAGGTAGGACAATGACCACCGTTAGCCGGATCTATCGTTTAGGTCAGTTTCACCGCTTCGAATCGGCAGGCGCTCAATTTCTCTATCTTGTTCCGGCAGGCGCCATTTTCGCGGTGGATGATGCGGTTGGTAAATTGCTCGCTTGTTTAGCTTCTGGCGAACTGCCCCATGCGCGCTTGGTTGCGGATCTAGTGGCAAGCGGCCTGAGCATCGCCGATGCCGAAGATTTGATCTCCGAGATGTTTTACGCCAACGTAATCGTTGCTCCCGAAGCAGTGACTGAGCAGCCGCAAGAACTGCCGGAGGTCTTTCCCATTCAGACGCTGGTGATGAATCTGACAAACCAGTGCAATCTATCCTGCCAATACTGCTACGAATTCGGAGCGGATAAACTGGCTACTCCCGAGGGAAAGCCGAAATTCATGGATGTCCAGACCGCCAAGACCTCCGTTGATTTCCTGCTGGCGCAATCGGGAGACCGTCGCTCCATTCACATCACATTCTTCGGGGGAGAGACTCTCATGAACTTTCCCCTGCTGAAAGAAGTAGTGACCTACGCCAACGAAAAGGCCAAGCAACAGGACCGTCACATCGATTTCAGCCTCACTACTAACGCCACACTGCTCACTCCGGCGATCGTTGAGTTCTTATCGGAAAATCATATTGGCGTCACTGTCAGCATGGACGGTCCGAAAGAGATGCACGATCAACTGCGGGTCTTCGCGAATGGCCGCGGCAGCTACGACATTATTGAACCGAAAGTGCGCGCGCTGATTCAGAACCATCGGACTCGGCCCATCACCGCGCGGGTTACACTCACCTCCGGGGTGGGAGATGTGATTCGCATTTTCCGGCACTTGAAGCAGGATCTCGGCTTTCACGAGGTTGGTTTCGCGCCAGTCACCTCTTCTCCCAATCAGCTTTATTCTATTGCCCCAGCGGGCATGGATAATATGCTTGCTCAGTTTCACACTCTCGCTGACGAGTATCTCGAATATGCCGTGCGCGGCGAAGCTCATGGGTTCTCAAATGTGAGTGATACCTTAGCCGAGCTATGCCAAGGCGTGAACAAATCGCATCCCTGCGGCGCCGGCTTGGGCTTACTGGGCGTTGGGCCGTCCGGGGACATCGCGCCTTGTCATCGTTTTGTCGATTCCGATCAGCATTCCCTCGGGCACATCTCCCAAGGTATCGACCGCGAAAAGCAAGCCGATTTTTTGCGGCGCGGCCACATTGGTGCGAAATACGCTTGCCATGAATGCTGGGCGCGTCCTCTCTGCGCCGGCGGTTGCCATCACGAAGCTTTTGTGCGTTACGGCGACACTGGTCATCCCAATCTCCACTATTGCGATTGGATCCGCGATTGGACCAACAAATGCCTCGAAGTCTATGGCGCGATTGCCGTGCAGAATCCAGGTTTCTTACAACAGTTTGCTGAAAGGAAAGCATCATGAAACACATGCGGCCGCTAAACAAGAAAGCCGCCCGAATCGACGGCTATGTTTCCGCGCGCACGGATGATGTCGTGGCCATGCAAGACCGCCCGTCGGGTCAGCAGAAGCCCCACGTCCCCATGGGCTGCGCCTTGATGTTCACTCCGGGATGGGAGGTCGATGCCGCAGGTGGTACCTCCGGTCTTTGTCAACCCGTTGAGCGCGACATTTACGATTGCTTTGTCAGTTGTTATTGGCCGGCTCAGGTGCCCGACCACTTGAACAACGCAACCGATTGGACGGCCAAATGCGCAACGGCCACCAAAGACTGGCGCAATCTCGATATTGTGTTCCCATGATGAACCGCCTCCTAGTCGGACTCTGCGCTTTGGCCACGCTCGGGACTGCGGGGACTCTATATCTGCCTGCCTATCCCAGCTCCATTCTGGTGTTCGACGAAGAAAAGGAGCAAATCGTCGATCGCATTCCGCTTGTCACCGGCACTCCCATGGGAATCCGTCTCTCGCCGGATCACAAGAAGATTTACGTTAACACCATCGATCACAACGGCATCGAGGTCATTGATGTGGCCACACGCAAAGTGATCAATCATTTTGTGCTCAATACCCCGACCAAGCAATATCGCATGTTCTCGGGAACTCCCGATCCCGAGGGCAAGTTATTCTATGCGGTCACTAGGGAAATCACTATGTTTCCTGAGCACTTTGACGTCGCCAAACCCAAATACACGATCATCGACCTGGAACAGCAAAAGATAGTTAAGACTGTCGAGATTCCCGCAGAAGAAGAGTCACAGAATCAAGGGGACTACGGCAGTGGCGACATAGAAGTTTCGCCCGACGGCAAGCTCTTGTACCAGTTTGGAGAGAAGATCACAATTCTCCAAGCTGCGGATTTTAAGGTGGTCGATCATATCGATCTCGCACGGCCCGAAGCTCCTGGCATGGAGAACGTTCACTACGGCGGCGATTTGGATCTGATCAATGAGCCGGGAGAACATACGGCAATGTTTGTCTCATCCGATCCGATCGTCCACAATCGCGTATTTGGCCTCGCCCGCTTCGACCTCAGCACAAAGCAAATTGATTTCAATCCCATAGGACCGGCGCCCGAGGGGATAGCGGGCCTGGAAGTGACGCCCGACAAAAAATGGGCCTACACCGTGGTCGCAAATGGATTGCACGGCAACAAGCGTTGCGAGTTTTGGGCCTTTGACCTGGCAACCGATCGCATTACTCAAAAGGCTGAGGTGCCGTGCCGCACTCGCTTCACCTTGGGCATTTCGGCGAACGGCAAGAAGCTTTATATCTACGGCGCGGGCTTTGACATCGAAGTGTACGATGCCGTCACCCTCAAACACGAGAAAACCTGGGACCTTAACACCGATGTCACGTACGCCGGCATCGCGGTTGTTCCATAGATGACTTCGCAATCAGCGCTCCCAGAATCGCCGCTCGCGAATTTACCGGATTCACAAGCACTCGCGCCACCAAGCCCGTCATGTTCGCCACGGCGAAGCTGGTTCCCTGCAAATTGTGAGCCACAGGAACGCCTGGAATCGGCCTTGGATAGGGAGAAGCATAAAATACTCCGCCATCATAGTGGAAAGCGTCCCGTGGGCAATCGTTATCGGCTGCGACGCCGACAACTCCCGCCAAACTGCCGGGCAGAGCATGCGCCGCGCTAACCACCAGCAAATCATCTCCCAGCGCTTGGAGGAAGCCGTCGCGGTGCGCTTCGTTCTCAGTGCCTAAGCTCAAATTAACGAGATCCATGCGGTGCACACGACACCATTCCAGTGCCCGCAAAATGACTCCGCCGCTGGTTGTCAGTCTGCGGTCGAAAACCTTAACAGCATATAAATCGGCGTCCGGCACTTTCTCGCGAATCGCGCCAGCCACCGCGGTGCCGTGACCCAGACGGTCAACCGTATCCTGCCCTTCGCCACTGTGAGTGATTTCAACTCCGCCCGCAATCTCTCCCACATGTGGATGACCGGGATGTATCCCGCTGTCGATGATCGCGATCCGCATGTGTCAGTCGAGATTAGGGCAAGATTGCAATTCCGCCTGTCACGTCATTGTGCAAATCCCAAGTCTTCTCAAGTTTGAAAGTGGCCGCGTCGTAAACTTCAATCTCGAAACCGGCGCCATAAATATAGAGTTTCTTGCCGTCGCTTGACATGGCGAAGCTGAACCGATTCCTGCACGGAACCTCGGCTTTCTGAGTCAAACGGTCAGTGGCCAAATCAAACGCCCAGAACTCGCAATGTTTATTCGCAATACTCCCGTTCGTCACAACCGTGTATGCGAGCTTCTTGTCGGGTGTCACCTGCAAACCCGCCATGCCGCTCGGTGCGGGGCCAATCGGATCGTAGTTCACTTGCCGCGTGGCCAGATCCAAACGCGCCAGCCCAAACACACGGTTATGCACAATCGGATCCGAAGAAGTAAATATAGAAGTGTGCAAGCCAGGCTGGCTAATCAGGTCAAGATCACCTCCCAAGCGGACGTTCTCCATTCCGCCTCCGTCCGGCTGAGCCAAGTCCAATTCATCGACCACTTTGAAATCGGCCGTTTGCAGAATCTTGATCTTAGAACCGAACTGATACAGATACTTTCCATCCGGGGAAACCTCAAAGGCGAAGCGGTTGGCAAGTTCGTCCTCCTGTGACAGGTTCGCGGTCCTGACAATTTTTTGCTGCTCGAGATCAATCACCGTGTATTTCGGCTTGGTCACTTCGAAGTGCTCCGGTAACTGGTCGATCTCTTTGCTCACCGTATAGAAAAACTTGCCCGCGGCATCCACCGCGCCGCCTCGAAAGCGGTACTGCTTGGTTGCCGTGTTGAGCACAAAATGATTAATTACCTTGCGCGTGGCAACGTCAATGACTTCGATGCCATTGTGATCGACCGTAGACAGATAAATTCTCTTATGATCCGGCGACAAACGCATCGACATCGGTGTACCGGTCACCAGGGGAATGCGGTCAACAATCTCACCCTTTGACTCATCGAAAACAAAAACGTTGTTGGGATAGGCGCCCAGGAATATTGTTCCCGCTTGGACACCCGCCGAAAAGAGCAGCGCTATGAAAAGGAATCGTGTCATAATTTTGAGCTTCACCTTAATGACAGCACGTCTTAGCAGGCGGCGGAGGCACGTCCATCGCCGGACTTCGCTCGAAGAATCCATCCGGCCGGAACTGAAATCCTAACATCCCTACCGGCATGACGGGCCAATCCTCGGGACGCGGCACGTGATTGTGTGCGAAGACGTACCACAGGCTGACCTCCGTATCATCCACTTTTCGATTTGCCTGCGTCCAGAATGGCAAACCGTCGCCCGTAGGATGCTGATTCGGATATTCTCCCGCAGCGAACCGTTGTTGCGGATCGTAGGGCGTTACCCAGACATGATTCGAGGTGAAACCTGCGCGCCGCATAATCTTTGCGTCCGGCTGCACAAATGGCGGACAGTTTTCGCCCGGAACGAGACGGTATCCGACGGGCCGTCCGAGGCGGTTCTTCTTGCTCGGGTTTACCACGCGCCAAAAACGGGCAGTGTCTGTATTCACCCGCCGCTGTGCTTCTTTCTCCGTCGCCAGCAGCGTCTCTTCAGCCACAAACGCATTGCCGTGTGGATTGCTTGCGCCGGTTGGCACTCCCACGCTATTCACTTCGTAGACTGAGTTATTCGGACCATCAACACTCGTTACCAATCGGGCCGCGAAAATATGCTGGTGAAAAGGTGCATTCAACTGCGGAGCCACTTCCACCCCATACGCGGATGTCTTGCCGGGTGCCAAAGCTGTTGTGTTCATGATGCCCGTCAGCTTGATCTCACACTGGATTGATCCGTCTTGATAGAAGTACCAATAGAACCCGTATTCATAGTTCCCGACAGTCGCAATAAAAGAAACCGATAGCCGTCGCGACCTCCGAACCTCCGATTGACCTGTGCGCCAATCAGTGTGTTTCCACAAAATGCCAAAATCCTCTTCATGCAGACACACTACGTTCTTAAGCGGCGTGATCTTGCCGCGGCTGTCCACTAGCGGAAAATCGAAATAGTAAATCACGCCGAGGCAATCGCAGCCGAGTGCCAGTGAGTTAGCCAGCATGCCGAGACCGTACTCGCCAATATCAAACGCATTTTTGCGGTAATACTGCTCACCCGGATCGCCGTAGGGAACCACCATCTCACAGATGGATGCGCGATACAGGATTGGGCGCTCCACGCCATCGTCGTTGTAGCCGATCGTGTGCAGTACCAGCCCTTCGCGCGATGTAAAGCCAACGCGGAACTTCCATTTCTGCCACTGCACCTCATTGCCATCCACTGTAAAGCTGGGACCCTCCGGCTGCACAATGTCCACCGGCTTCAGATCCTTGCGCATGTTGGGAATGTACTCACGCGCCCAATTGCCACTTTCCGGAGGCAGTGGTGCGATTTCGTAATCCTCAATGCGGATCACCTCCATTTTGTAGAGATCCACCACGATCACCATGCTGTCTAGCGGGCGCGCGTAGCCGTTGTCTTTTTCCTCCGATCGCACGAAACATAACGCCCGCATTCTTCGCAGACCCCCGTCCTCCGGCAACTCAGTGCCGTACATGCCGGCGGACCAAGGTTCCACCATGACTAGCTGGGCGTTCTCTAAACCACGCTTGCTCAGCTGGGCCTGGAAAAGCGGCGAACGCCGGACCGCCGCCTCGCACTCACTAAACTCATCCAGCATGATCGACGGCTGCACGCCGGCCGGAAGCTGTTTGACCGACGCCAAACGATTGTCTGCTAAATCCAGCAGCACTTCGTATGACGCGCGCTTGGCGCGGTCCACCAGAACAGCCAGCGCCTTCCGTTCGAACAGGTTGCCTGGCCTATATTTCTCCACCAGGATTTTCGCGGGTTCGGTCAGATTGATGGAGACAATCCGCACGCCATCGCCCAAGTGTTCTTCCCGCGCCAAAATTCGTACCGCCGCCTCGAGTTCGGCAGCAGACAACGGATCTAGCGGATGCTTCATTGCCTCCGTACCGTTCTTGGGAGGAGCCGCGTCCCCCACCACCTCATGCGTCAAGTCAGTTGATATCGCCATTGTGCCGCCTGTCTTTGCTTTCTGTTTGCTTTTCTGTGAAAATGCGTCGCGATTTCCCCAGCAACTGAGCTGACTCGCGGCAGGACGGTTGAACCCAATCTCTGGGCTTTGGTCCTAAGCCGAAACGGATCGCAATCCTACGATGCTAGTATAGGCGGATGGAACTTGGCAATACCTCGGTCAGGTTGGTAAATCCTGCCGCCACGTCCGCGCCAGAGTCTCCAACATCAAAATCATACGGCCTCAAATCCGCTACCCTGTCGCGCAGCGAGACCTTGGCCCAATCTGTCGCACTCATCGCTCCCACCGGTGCTCCTGTCATGACAGGAGCACCGGT
>PMSX01000342.1:0-46010 GCA_003167495.1 Bryobacterales bacterium
ACGATGGACGACCCCGAAGATGCAATAGAGCCGCAGCCGGCGGGACCGCCAGATACCGGCGAGAAAGGTGCTGGTAAGAGGCCGTGGGATGGAGGGCCTGGCCGCAACCGGATGGGGCACTTGGCTACGATTCCGGTGACGGTTCGCTGGGAGAGCGCGCTACCGATTCGGCAGGCGCAGAAGGATTTGGCTGCACCGGCTCAATCGTATGTCATCAGCTTGGCCGGTTTAGTGCCCCCCGGGCGATATCGAGCGGAGGGCAAGACGGAAACCAGCTCTACGAGCGACGGTTCCATTGATGCGCGCAACCCGGAAGAAGTGCTGGAAGCGTTCATGGCTTATTCGATGATTTCGCAAAAAAACGGCCGGGATTTAGGACCCGAAAATGTGAAGTTGGACCCGGTGAGCGGGGTGATCCGGATCTTTTTTTCGCGCAAAACGGTGATCGATCCGGAACAGAAGGAAGTGCTGTTTATCACGCATTTCGGGAAGTTGCACGTGCGCGCAAAATTCCGGATTTCTAGCATGAAGTATCACGGCAATATTGAACTCTAACATGAAGAAAATGTGGTGGTTAGCCCTTGCTGGACCACTCTTTGGCGGGCCAGCGGTGGACTACCGTCTCAGCTTTCCGAACGCGGTTCATCACGAGGCTGAAATCACGGCGACGTTTCGCGATGTTGCTCAACCTTCACTTGAAGTTGTGATGAGCCGGTCTTCGCCGGGGCGTTACGCGCTGCACGAGTTCGCCAAGAACGTATACCAGTTTCGGGCCAGCGATAGCTCAGGCAGCGCGCTGCGGGTGATGCGGCCGAATCCATACGGTTGGAGTATTGCGCGTGATCATGTTGGACAAAATCTGGCTGGAGAAAATCTGGGAACGGTGATTGTTCACTACACGCTTTTTGGAGACCGCGCGGATGGCACATACGACGGGATTGATGAAACGCACGCGCATCTGAATTTGCCGGCAACGCTGGTTTGGGCGCACGGTTTCGAAAACGCGCCGGCTACTTTAAGGTTTGAGATTCCCCCCGGTTCGGGCTGGCGGATTGCAACGCAGTTGAAGCCGGAGGGCAACGATCTATGGTCTGCGCCTGATCTGGAAGGGCTGATGGATAGTCCCGTTGAACTCAGTGCGCACGTGGTGGCCGAATGGCAGGTGGAGAACCAGAAGTTTCGCATGGCCATTCATCAGCAGGGTTCCGAGGAGATCGTAAAGTTGTGCGCGAAAAGAGCGCAAGCCGTGGTGCTTCAAGCGGAAGGAGTGTTCGGCTCATTCCCGAAATTCGACAACGAGACTTATACGTTTCTGATGGATTATCTGCCGTACGCATTCGGAGACGGTATGGAGCACCGGAATTCAACTTCCATCAGCGGGCCCTTGGATCTGAGGGATTCAGAGGATGAGGCGCTCGACACGATATCGCACGAATTTTTCCATGCCTGGAACGTGCGGCGTATTCGTCCGCGGTCGCTCGAGCCATTCGATTTCGAACGGGTGAACATGTGCGGCGAATTGTGGTTTGCCGAAGGGTTTACCAGCTACTACGGCCCGCTGCTGATGGAACGCGCTGGTTTGATTACGCTCGATGAATTTGCGCGGACCCTGAGCGGATTTGTAAACCGCGTGTTGAACGCGCCGGGCCATGAAATGTTCTCAGTTGTTGAGATGAGCGAACAAGCGGCGTTTGTAGATGCGGCGCGATCAATTGATGCTACGAATTTTCGCAACACCTTCATTTCGTATTACACCTATGGCGCAGCGCTGGCGTTTGGGTTGGATTTGAGCATACGGCAGCGCTTCCCGGGCAAATCTCTTGATGATTGGATGCGAGTCATGTGGCGGCTTCACCCCGACATTAATGAGCCGTACACGCTTGAGGATTTAGAAACGGCTTTGGCGGAAGCGACCGGCAGTAAAGAGTTTGCGGCGACTTTTTTCAAGCGCCACATCAATGGCCGCGAGCCGTTGGATTACGCACAACTGGTAACGGCGGCGGGGCTCAAATTACGCAAAGCGCACGCGGGCAAGCCGTGGATTGGCGCTGCCGGGGTTGAAACGGGTGTTGAAGGAGTGAAACTGGCAGACGCGGCGCTACGCGGTTCACCGCTTTACGCAGCGGGTCTTGATGTAGGGGATGAGATTACTCACTGCGACGGTAAAGTATTAAAGAAGACGGAGGATTTTCATGCGTGCCTCGCCAAGCGTTTTCCCGGCGAGCAGATTGCGCTGGAATATGTTTCTCGGAGTGGGGCCAAAAAAGTCACCGTTCCCGTGTTGGAAGATCCGGACGTCGAGATAGTGACTTTTGAAAACGTTGGATTTGAGGTAGCGGAGTCTGTAAAATTCTTTCGCAGGGAGTGGTTGGGTTCGAAAGCGATGCATGGTTCGCAAGACGACCCGGTTGTGAACTGGTAATATTAACGTAGAATTAATACAGTATCGGAAGATTCTCGGAATCCATGTACAGTCTGACTTGTAGTGAGTGCGGCGGTGGTCTCCGTCGTTCCAAGCGCCGCTTCGTTGACCGGCTGCGTTATCTGGAGGCTTATCGTTGTCAAGGGTGTGGCTCCCGATACTATGTTACGTTCACTTCGCGCTGGCGTTTGGCGCGCTTTGCGAAGTGTCCGAAATGCCGTTATCAGGACATAACCGCGATGAAGCGCGTGGACAAGATTGATGGCATGCGCGGCGGATTTTTCAACTTTTTTCATAAGATCATGGGCGGCCAGTTGTACCACTGCTGGTTCTGCCGCTTGCAGTTTTACGATTTGCGTCCGCGCAAGGCGAACGTCCAGTGGAGCGACGAATGGTTGAAGGGCGGCAACACTACCAAAGAAGTGTTTCCCGAGTTGTGAAAACACGGATTTTTCTCCCTGCTGATCGGATAGAATGCAAAGTGGTTAATCGAACCCACTATGCAAAGACGACGTTTCCTTTCTTCTTCTATTGCGGCATCCTCAGCATGGGCCGCTGCGGGCGGCGAGTTGCTCAAGGCGCAGTCGAATCCGGCGCGTGAATATTACGAACTGCGGTGCTACAAAATGCAGTCGGGCGAACAACCGAGAGCGGCCGACAAATATTTCGCCGAAGCGCTGATACCGGCCCTGAACCGGCAAGGCCTGAATACGATCGGCGCGTTTGATTTGTATCTTGGGCCGGAGACGCCAAGCGTTTATTTGCTCATTCCCGCGGCCTCTTTAGAGACACTGGTTCACAGCGAAATACTGCTCGCGCGCGATGACGAGTACCTGAAAGCCGCTGAACCGTTCGATGCCGCTCCCGCCAAGCAGCCGGCTTTTGCGCGCGTCGAAAGCTCGCTACTGATCGCATTTGAAGGCTATCGCAAATTGACGGTGCCGCCCGCGACGGCCAAGAAGGAGCCGCGCGTCTTTCAAATGCGCACGTATGAAAGCCCCAGCCAGCGCGACCACCGGCGCAAAGTGCAAATGTTCAATAGCGGCGAATTCGATATTTTCGAAAAGGCCGGATTCTGGAACGTTTTCTTTGGCGATACGCTCATCGGCTCGCGCCAGCCCAACCTGACCTATATGCTGAGCTTTCCCGATCTAGCCGAACTCGACGCGAAATGGAAAGCATTCGGCAGCAATCCGGATTGGAAGAAGCTGACCGACGATCCAAAGTTTGCGTTCGAATCGATTGTTTCGAACATCACGAATTATATTTTGCATCCCAAGAGTTATTCGCAGATTTGAACAACGCTGATAGGCTGTGTTTGTGCGATACGCTTTGGGTGCTTTTCTATTGATCTCTTTTGCCATGGCCGCCGACCTGCAGACGATCGCGCTTCAACCCGCGGGAACGTCTGCTTTTCATCCCGGACCGGAGCACGATGCGACGACGGACAAGGACAATCAGCCCGCCGGCAAGCGCGTGACCCGGCTGGCGAACGTTAGCGACCCAACGTTGACGTTTTACCCTGCGCCGTCTGCCAACAACTCCGGTGCGGCAGTGATAGTTTTTCCGGGCGGCGGCTACCAGATTCTGGCGTTTGATTTGGAAGGAAGCGAAATCTGCCAGTGGCTGAATTCCATTGGCGTGAATGCGGCACTGGTAAAGTATCGCGTGCCTGCAGCGCCTAACGTTGCGCGTTACGAAGCGCCACTCGTGGATGCGAAGCGTGCGCTCGCCGTGGTGCGCTCACATGCGGACGAATGGCATGTCAACCCGCATCGTATAGGCGTCATCGGCTTTTCGGCTGGAGGACACCTTGCCGCATTGCTCAGCAATACGGATACGCGCCCAGATTTTGCATTGTTGGTCTATCCGGCTTATCTCACGTCTGAAACAGACCGCACAGTGCTCGCGCCCGAGTTCAACGTCTCTGCGCAAACCCCACCCACCTTTATCGTGCAGACGGAAGACGACACAGTACACGTGGAGAACAGCCTGGTGTACTTTTCGGCGCTCAAAAAGAACAAAGTGCCGGCGGAGATGCACATCTTCGCGACAGGCGGCCACGGGTATGGCTTGCGCAAAACGTCCGAGGCGGTGACCGAGTGGCCGCGGTTGGCGGAAAGTTGGCTGCGGACTCGCGGTCTGCTTAGTTCGGCTGCGGCTTCGGTTCCCCATTGATGGCGGCCCCGATCCAATAGCCGGGACGGGCCCGGATGACCGCGTCGGGGTGGTTTTTCACTCGCACCTCGATTTCGTGATAGACAGGAGACTGATCTTCGGGCGCAGGGAAACTGATTTGGTACTGACTGTGGAGTTCGACGCTCAGCTCGCCCAGGTCATCCTGGAGCGTTTTTTCTTTCGCGAAGTTGAGTTCGCGGCCGCCGGTGTATTCCGCGAGCGAGCGACCGATGTTTTGTTTGAGGCTGCGACCGATTTCTTCAAACGCGGGTGCGGCGTCTATGACGGCGACGGACTGCTCAGGCGGAAGTTCCGGACTCCTTTTGGGCAGCGGCGGCTGAATGGGTTTGGCCGGCGGTGGGGGCATTTCGGAACCCTTGACAGTAAAGGCCGTGAGAAACGGGGAATAGCTGGCCGTATAAATGATGACGTTCTCCTTTTCGGCGTGGGTGAGCACTTCCATGGGCTGGACGTGGCTACCGCGATCATGACCTTCGCAAAGCAATAAGATCACGCGGCGATGATTTTGCGGGCGGTGCGCAAGGAGGACAACGCCGGCGCTCAAACCATCGAGGACGTGGCCTGCGCGTTCGGTACTCGCATGAAGTCTCTCGAATGCCTCCTGGAGCGGGTCCCATTGTGTAGTGAAATCGAGGAGCGAGTTTACTTGGCTATCAGCAGTGATGACGGCGATTTCGCCATTTTCACCGGTGATGTCGGAAAGAGAACTGGCCATGCGCCGGATTTTTACGAGTGCCGCCTCCGAGAGGAAGCTGGTTTCGATGACAACCACGAGGGAGATGCGGGATTCGTATGTTCCCCAGGGTTCGACCGTTATTTTGCGTTCTTTGCCGCTATCGAGAAGGACGAAATCGCTTTGCTGCAGGTTATAGATGCGACCGCCATTTTTGTCAGCGACGGTGACGGGCACGATGACCAGGCGGGACTGGGTGGTGAATGTTGGACTCTCCTGCGGAAGGACGGGAAGAACCGTATTGAGGAGTAGAACAATAAACATCCACCCCCGAAGACATTGCATGAGATCAGCGTAGCATTCAGCGGATGGCGGGAGATGCGCTCCAGTAGCCGGGTCTGGCTCTGATTAGCGCGTCTGGATTGCCTTTCACTTTGACGGTGATTTCGTGATAAACGGGAGTCTGTTCGGTTGATGGTACGAAGCTGAGTTGATACTGGCTGTGGACTTCTTTGCCGATTTCGGCGAGGTCTTCTTCGAGGTGGTGAAGTGTGTTGAAACCGAGTTGGCGGCCTCCGGTATATTCAGCGAGTGCCTTTCCCATATTCTGTTTGGTTGCCCGAGCAATTTCGATAAACACCTGAAACAGATCGCCTCCGCCGATTGGGCCCGCCTGGTAGTCCGCACCTTTAGTCGTGAACGGAGTCACATAGGCCGAATAGGTTGCTGTATAGATGGTTACGCTTTGCTGCTGGGCGTGCGTAAGAACATCACTCGCCTTTGCCTTGCTCCCGCGATCGCGTGCTTCACTCAGTACCAGGATGAGACGTCGTTGGCCCTGCGGCTTCTGGGAGAGCATAGCAATCGCGGCCTCGACTCCATCTAATACACGGCCAGCGCAGGCGTCGCGGGCTTTCAGCTTTTCGAAGGTTTCTTGAATGGACTCCCAACGAGTGGTGAAGTCGAGTGGTGTCTGTACATCATCATCCGCAGTGACGACCGCTACTTCGCCACCTTCGCCGGTGATGCTATCAAGCATTCCCGCGATTTTCTTGACCTTTAGAATGGCAGAGTGTGAAAGTGAGGAAGTTTGGATCACGATGACGAGCGAAACATGAGACTGATAAGTTCCCCAGGGCTCAACGGTCGCTTTGCGTTCTTGGCCGTTGTCGAGCAATTGGAAATCACCGTCCTGCAAACCCCAAATGCGCTCGCCCGTTTTAGTCGAGACGGTGACCGGGACTAGGACGAGCGGAGCTTGCGTCTTGAACGTCGGCTCCTGCGTCAGGCCACACGCGCCGCAGCACAGCAGCGCGAACGTGAATTTGGTCCAACCCCTTACTGGCTTCATTTGCAAACACTGACGCCCGCGCAGCGTGCCCGGTTGCCGTCAATCGATGCGCTAAGCTGTGGATGCACCTACGTCTATCATGAATCCCGATTTTCTAGCGCTGGGCCTTCTTTGGTATGTTGTTTTCCTTCTGTCTACAACCTGCCATGAGGCGGCGCATGCGGTGGTAGCCAAGTGGGGCGGCGATTTGACTGCCTTTCGCGGCGGTCAAGTGACGTTGAATCCGATTCCTCACATTCGACGCGAACCTTTTGGAATGGTGATTTTTCCGCTGATCACGTATGCGGTGGGCGGTTGGATGATGGGTTGGGCGAGTGCGCCCTACGACCCCAATTGGTGCCGGCAGTATCCAAAACGCGCCGCGAAAATGGCTTTGGCCGGACCGGCCGCGAATTTTGCTTTGGCGATCTTCGCGGGGGTGGCGATTCAAATCGGTTTGCACATACATTTTCTGGTGGCGCCCGATGCGGTCGGCTTCGCTAGTGTTGTGGATGGCGCGATGCCGGGCGCTGCCGAAGGCGTAGCTAAATTTCTGAGTTTGCTGTTCTCGCTCAATATTTTGTTGGGTACGTTCAACCTTATTCCGCTTCCTCCGTTGGATGGGTTCAACGCGATACCTTTGTTTCTTTCAGAGAAGGGTGGACGGCGGTATTTGGGCTGGGCAGATTCTGTTCGCGCTTATAGCTTGATAGGCCTGATATTGAGCTGGCAGATATTCGGAAAATTGTTCCAACCAATTTTCGATTTGGCTCTGCAAACCATCTATCGCTAACGTGCGTGCGTTCGATAAGAGAGCTTGGAGGGCGTCGCGCGCTCCACCGGCATAACTCATGAACAATAACGGTTACGGAGCAAGTACACTGACACTGCGTAGTCCATCTCGCAGTGCAAGCAAGAAGCCCCCCACGCAGGTTGAGTTAGAAAAGGCTCGAGCCGAGACAGCGCGTGTGCGGGCCGAAGCCGCGGCGGCACTAGAAAAGGTAGAACAGTTGCGAGCCGGAATGGTGAAGGCAGGCCGCGACAACAAACTTCGGCTGCGCACCACGGCCGTGATCATGATGACGGCGGCGCTACTGAAACTGGGTTGGGAAGCGGCGCACGCTGAGGCGCCCGTTCCCGCTGCTGGAATCGCTCAGCCTTTGACGCCGGCTGCTGCCGCGATACCCGTGGCTTCCATCGACCGGGGTAAGGCCGGTTCTATCGATAGCAGCGAGGGTGCGGTGGCAATGGAACGTCTGCGCGATGCGTTCCATTCGTTTCCAGACCAAGACCAAACAATTCTTGTACGCGAAATCAATACAAAATATGCTGGCACCGAAATGACATGTCCGCTTGTTTGGAACGATGGCGTGCCTGCTTTGTATGTGGGTGATCGGAAGGGAGGAGCGCCGCCTCCGCTGATGGCGGCCGCGCTTAACCGATGTGCCAATGCAGTGGAAAAGCTGCGAGCTGATAAAGATGCCGCCCTTGCCCTGCGGTAATTGACTGTTATGAGGCTGGGCGTTGTGTATTAGTCGTTTGCCCGGGAGGCCGGTTGTCGGACGATATTTTATTTGGCGATCACCAGTAACCACGCCGGTGGTCTTCGGGATACGGGAGAGGCATCAGTTGATCGGATGTGCAGCACGGCCAGGGAAGTCGAGATTATGACCCTTGACGGCACAGAGCGCGACAGGCAAGAATGAATAGATGAAGCGCGAACAGGCCATAGCGAGATTGCGCGACTATGAACCGGAGCTTAAAGCTGTCGGGGTGGTCAGCGCATCTCTGTTCGGATCGGTCGCGCGTGATGAGGCGGGGATCGATTCCGATGTCGATGTGGTCGTGAAGCTGTCAGAGAGTTTTTCTACGCGCGGGCTCGATTATTTCTGGCAACTGGAGCGACTTGAAAAGCGCCTGTCCGGGCTGCTCGGCTGTAAAGTCGATGTGGTGTCGGAGCCGGTACGCAAGGAACGTTTTCAAGACGAAATTGACCGGGACCGCGCGCTTGCGTTCTAGTAAAAGCGCCGCGCCGCCTTCAGGATATCATCGACAATGCGCAATCGATTTTCCGTTACACCGAGGGCATGGATTTAACCGCCTTCGAGGACGACCGCAAAACCTATGATGCCGTCGAGCGCTGCCTGGAACGGATCAGCGAAGCGGCTGCAAAGCTTGGAGACATGGCCCTGCACCTGATGCCGGATCAGCCGTGGCAGAAGATCAGGGCTTTCGGTAATGTCCTGCGGCATGAATACGACAAAATCAGGGAAGACAAGCTTTTCGAGATCGTCAAGAGCGATCTTCCCGGCCTCTATGCCTCATCAAGTGACTCTCCAATACAACGAATACCTCTCATCGTTCAGGCGAAAAAAGGGCTGCATCGACACATCCATCTTTTGGCCGCTCGTTTGGAACGTCATTGGTTGATCGGCTGGCTTAATCCACTCATCCAAGCGCTTTTGGCTGGCTGAGAATTCCGGAATTTGGATCGGCGTAGCTTTCTTTAACTCTGGTCCCTCGGGCCCCAACTGTAGATCTCTCGTCAGTCCGTCGCGGCCTAATTTGCCTGCCAACACCAGGGGCCCATACAAGATAGCGCGTAGTGACTGATCATCGGGCATCGCTTCGGAGTGCAAGGCCATAGGCAGGGCAATCTCCACGCGATCGCCTTTGTTCCAGACCCTGGCAATGGCCAAATAACTTCCTGGAGCCGCTGTCACATCATTTTGTTTGCCGTTGATTTTGACGGCAGCGTTAGCGGCCACCCATGCCGGCACGCGCACTCTCAGTGTGAGGTGCACGGGTTCCGCCGCGTCGACGGTGAATACAGTTCCCGCTTGATCTGGAAAAGCCGTTTGCTGCCGCAAACTGAACCCTCGTTCGGGCCAGTTCAATTCCGAGGCAATGAAAAGATTGACGTAGATGCCTTCCTGGTCATGAAAATAAATGCTGTCATTCAGCTTGGCATACTCTTCCGTACCTGTGCCCGTACAGCACCAGAAGCTATCGAACTTAGTCGCGAACGCCCGCCAGGAACCTGGCACGACGCCCAGATAATATTGTGTCTGGCCCTCGTCGTTGATGGTACCCAAGCGGTGATTCAACAGCGCCCGCTCGTAGTAATCGAACAGCCGTGGATCTCCCGTCCACTGATACAGTTTGCGAGTCAGCTTCAGCATGTTGTAAGAGCAGCAGCACTCGTTGGTGGCGTCTCCTAGGGTCAATTCAGCCGCCAATTGATTGGGGCCCACCAGCCAGCCCTCATTGTTGCTGGTGCCGGCAGTGACGTAGGTGCGCGTTCCCACTACTGCCTGCCAGAAGTATTCCGCAACATCGCGAAATCTCCGATCGTCACTGATTTCGTAGCGCTGCGCGGCCGCAATCACTTGCGGGATGTGCGTATTCACATGCAACCCGCGGAGTTCGTCGCGCCGCAAGGCCAACGGATTGAAGAAACGCTTCTTGGTGAACCGGTCAGCCGTCTTCGCATAGCGCGCGTCACCAGTAAACGCGGTCAAGTTGTACAGCGTTTCGCCGATGCCGCCGTATTCGGTATCGAGCACCATTTGCATTTGAGCTTCACTCAGCGCGCCTGACCACCCGCCAGCCCATTCCGCCATACCGTTGAGCACCGTCAGCGCTTGCGCATTGCCGCAATGCTGATGCATGTCGAGCATGCCAGCCATGATTTTGTGGACGGTGTAAAACGGCGCCCACACTTTCTGGCGCGCCGCCAAGCGGTCAAAATACTCTGTCGGGAAGGCGCTTAGATAGCCGCCTTGGAGGTGCTGTTGGCATTTGGCCAGTTCAGCAACCAGAAAATCGCCGCGCGCTTTCAATTCTTTGTCACCGCTCGACGAATAACCGAGCGCGCAGGCAGACAAGTAGTGACCTACGAAATGGCCACGCAACTCGCAATCCGGCTTCTCCCAACCGCCCAGAGGCGCTGCGCTGGAGGCAAGCCCCGCGTTTAACCGAAACACATGCAGCAGCCGGTCGGGCGTTTGCTCATACAAAAACTTACGGTTTGCTTCTTGTGCCTGTTGAAACACACCTGGCAGCAAGCGTACGTGAGTCATGGGAAACGGCTGCACTTTGAGCGGCACATCGTTACGTTTGAACTCAATCTGCCCTTCGAACGGCAAATGGGCCGGCAAGGTGCCCTCGGAGACGCGCGGCGCAGCCGGATCTCCTGGAACGGAGGCGGCGGTAATCTCGTGTGGAGTTTCCTGCGCCGCCAATGCTGTAGCTGCCATTCCAAACGCGAAGCCACGTCTTGTCAGATTTGCCATGTTTTCACTCCCTGCGCGACCTTGAACTCTGCCGCAGTCGCTTGGCGCACCTGATCAATAGTGACGCCGGGAGCTAGTTCCTGCAGCAGTAATCCATCCTCTGTGAGACGAAAAAATCCCAACTCCGTAATCACAGTATCCACGACTTTCAAACCAGTAATAGGCAGCGTGCACTTCTTGAGAAGTTTCGGTTCGCTCGTCTTCGTAGTATGTTCCATGGCAACAATGACGCGGCGCGCGCTGGCCACTAGATCCATTGCGCCTCCCATGCCTTTCACCACCTTGCCCGGCACCATCCAATTGGCAAGATTGCCCTCCTGATCAACCTCCATGGCTCCCAGAATACTCAGATCGATATGGCCGCCGCGAATCATGGCGAATGAGTCGGCACTGGAGAAATAAGACGTACCTGCCAACTCAGTAACGGTCTCCTTACCCGCATTGATGAGGTCGGGGTCTTCCGTGCCCGCGAGCGGAAATGGCCCAATGCCCAACATGCCGTTCTCCGATTGCAAAATGACCTCCATGCCGGCTGGAACATAATTGGCTACTAATGTCGGCATCCCGATGCCGAGATTTACATAGTAGCCATCGCGTAACTCGCAGGCGGCGCGGCGGACGATCAAATCGCGCTTTTCCATATCTTTCAGCGCCATGTCAGATGCTCCTCACAGTCCGGCGCTCAATGCGGCGCTCAAATTTCTCGCCCTTCACAATGCGGTTTACGTAGATGCCCGGAGTCATGATAGAATCCGCCGGCAACTGACCAGGCTCAACCAGTTCCTCAACTTCGGCGATCGTCACGCGCGCGGCCGTCGCCATCATGGGGTTGAAGTTACGCGCGGTTTTCCGGTAAACCAGATTGCCATGCCGGTCACCCTTCCAAGCTTTTACCAGGGCGAAATCGGCTTTCAGCCAGTGCTCCATGACGTAGGTCTTACCCTCGAATTCCCGCACTTCTTTTCCTTCGGCAACGATTGTGCCGAAGCCGGCGGGAGTGTAAAAGGCCGGTATGCCGGCACCGCCCGCGCGAATCCGCTCGGCAAGCGTTCCCTGCGGAATCAGCGTGACTTGCAGCTTGCCACTGATGGCAAGTTGCTCCAGCAATTTATTTTCGCCGACATAACTGCCAACGTGCGAAGCGATCATCCCGGCTTCCAACATGAGACCCAAGCCAAAACCATCCACGCCCATGTTGTTGCTGATGGTGTGCAGACCTTTCACGGTTCGGCTCACTAACGCAACGATCAGGTTCTCGGGAATGCCGCACAGGCCAAAACCGCCCAGCATGACAGTTGAGCCGTCGGCGATATCGGCTATGGCCTCCGCCGAACTTGCGACTACTTTATTCAAACTAAATTCTCCTTGAGCGCGGCCAGCGCCGCCGCTGCTTTCGAAGTTGTCGTGCGCCCCAGCAACTGCATTATGTCTCGGCCCGCTACGGCCAACTTTTCGAGATTGACGCCCGTGTCGACACCCAATCCGTCCAGCATATACACTACGTCCTCTGTGGCCACGTTGCCGCTGGCTCCTTTGGCATATGGGCAGCCGCCCAAACCAGCCACCGACGCGTCTACCGCTTCAATACCCGTCTCCAATGTAGCCAGAATATTGGCCAGAGCTTGTCCCCACGTATCGTGAAAGTGCACCGCGAGCTGTTTGATGGGCACTGTGCGAGTCACGGCGCGCACCATGTCTTGCGCTTTGCGCGGCGTGCCGACACCAATGGTATCGCCGAGTGAGATTTCGTAACAGCCCATGCCAGCCAACGCGCCAGCGACACGGGCAACTGCGGCGAGCGCGATTTCGCCTTCGTACGGGCAGCCGAGGACACACGAAACGTAGCCGCGCACGCGCATGCCATGCGATTTGGCTTCGTTCGCCACCGCGCCGAGACGGTCCAAGCTTTCATCAATGGAGCAATTAATGTTGCGCCGCGAGAACGTTTCGGAAGCGGCTGCAAACACTGCTACTTCTGAAACGCCACAGCGGATGGCTTCGGCTAGTCCCATAAGATTGGGAACCAGCGCCGAGTAGCTGACACCCGGCACACGGCGGACTTTGGCAAAGACCGCACTGGTGTCGGCCATCTGCGGAACCCACTTGGCGGAAACGAAACTGCCGCACTCGACGTGGCGGAGCCCGGCATCCACCAGCGCCTCGATCAGACTCACTTTAGCAGCGACCGGGACAAGACCCGGCTCGTTCTGGAGACCGTCACGCGGGCCGACTTCAACGATCTTCATCATCCACCGTTACTGGCTTTTTGTGTTTTGGCTGGGAGCGTTTCGCTTTTTCCGGCATGGCGAAAGCGGGCTTAGGCGCACCCACGCGTTCTCGCGCGATTGCTTTAATGCGCTTGTTCTTGTTCAGCTTGCTGGGTTTGCGCGGTTTGCTCGGCATGGCCGGATCTCATACCGTAGGGTAGCGTGAACCGCAATGTCATGCTAGGGCGCTTACGCGTCCTGTCTCAGTTTCGGAGTTTAGGCCGCTATTGTGTGCGATGCGCTCGTCGGCGCAGTCACCAATTCGAGGAATTCCGCTTCAAACCGCGCCTGTTCCTTGGCATCTTCGGCCGGGCGCAGGCGGCGGCAAACTGTACGCAAGCTTTCTTCGAGCGGTTGGCTGAGCGCACCCTCGCCTAGCACTAATTTCACCAACTCACGCGCTGCCGTTCGCGCCTGTTTGGGTGAATTCGCGAACATCAGCGTGTCATACCAAGTATTTACTTGTTGTAGGTGCCGATCCATGAAAACCATCCCCTCTCTGTATAGATGCTGGTTTTGGCGGTTTGGTTATTAGGGCTTGTCCATTTTGTGTAAAAATGAGCGATGCCGCCAGCGTTGCCACTGCCAGCCTTGCTACTGATAGATCTGCAAGCCGCCATTGACCACCCCGTCTGGCGAAAGTATGGTGAGCGCAACAATCCCCCGGCAGAACACAACGTTACGGATTTGCTGGCCGTTTGGCGGCAGCGCGGCTGGCCTATTTATCACATCCGCCACGATTCGCTCGAACCCGCTTCCCCTTATCAACCGCATCAGCCCGGCAATGAATTCAAGCCTTTCGCCGCGCCGCATGCGGGCGAGACCGTGATTGCCAAACAGACGAATAGTGCTTTTATTGGAACGACTCTCGAATCCACATTGCGTGCGGCGGGGCATGACACGCTGGTGGTGTGCGGCGTGATTACGAACAATTCAGTGGAGGCAACCGTTCGCATGGCAGGCAATCTTGGATTCAAAACATATCTGGCCGCCGATGCTTGCTACACGTTTCCCCGACTGGATTGGAGCGGCCGGCTGTGGACAGCCGACGAGGTGCACTCTCTTTCGCTGGCAAATCTTCACGGCGAGTATTGCAGGGTCCTGGACACCTGCGAAATCTTACAGGTCTTTGGAACAGGGTATGATAATTGAGATGCCTGAATGGTTGGCGGTTATTCTGTTCATCGGGGCGTATGTAGTTCTCATGAAGTGGATTCTGCCGCGGTTTGGTGTTCCCACTTGCATGTCCAACTCCTGCAGTGTGGAGTCTCGACACGAATCGGAGAGGAAAGCGGCTAAATCGGGGTGAGGGCGCAAAAAAAACGGGAAGAGCTTTCGCGCTTCCCGTTCTTCGTTCGGAACTTCTCTAGATTAGGTGGAGAACATATACAGCGGTGTAGCGGGCATTGGCGCCAATTCCACGCCGCCTGCCGCTACCGGCTGGCCTTCGAGATCGCCAATTTGTTTGCAGTAGATTCCGTTGTCGCCCAGATAAACCATCAGTTCAGCCGGACGGGGCAGAGAACCTTGAATCAGCGCTTCCGAGAGCGGATCCTCGATATATTTTTGCAGGGCGCGCCGCAACGGACGTGCGCCATAGCTGCGGTCGCCGCACGTTTTATCAAGAATGTACTTGGCCGCTTCTGGCTCGAGCTTGATCTTGATCTGTTTGGCCACCAGATTCACATTCACTTGATCCACCAGCAGATCCATGATCTTCAACAGATCTTCGTCCACCAGCGAGGTAAAGAGAATGACTTCATCCAGACGGTTGAGGAATTCAGGATTAAAGGCGCGTTTGACTTCGCCCATCACCTGCTCTTCAATCTTCTGTGGGATGCCCGTTTCGGCCAAGCCCGAGAAACCAATCTGGCCGCGCTTGTCGAGGAAGCGTGCGCCCAGGTTCGACGTCATGATGATGATGGTGTTTTTGAAATCGACCGTATTGCCGAGTCCATCGGTCAACTGTCCGTCTTCAAACACCTGCAACAGGATGTTATAGATATCCGGATGCGCTTTTTCGATTTCGTCCAGCAAGATGATGGAGTACGGGGCACGTTTCACGCGTTCCGTGAGCTGGCCACCTTCCTCGTAGCCGACATAGCCGGGAGGCGAACCGATAAGCTTCGAAATCGAATGCTTCTCCATGAACTCCGACATGTCGAAGCGGATCAGCGACTTTTCGCTGCCGAACAGGAACTCCGCGAGGGCGCGAGCGACTTCAGTTTTACCAACGCCCGTTGGACCTAGGAACAGAAACGAACCAGAGGGGCGCTTAGGCGACTTCAACCCGGCGCGCGAACGCCGTATTGCCCGCGAAAGAGCGCCGATGGCTTTTTCCTGGCTGATGATGCGCTTGTGCAACTCTTCCTCAATGCGCAGCAACTTGTTGATTTCTTCTTCCTTGATGGAAGTCATGGGAACGCCGGTCCAGCGCGCGACCACATCTTCGATATCGTCTTTTGAAACTACGCCGGTGGACGTATCGTCAAGGTTGTATTTTTCGCGCAAAGAGCGCAGGTTTTCGCGTTCCTTGCGTTCTTCGTCGGAATAAAAGCGAGCCTTTTCAAATTCGTGATTCGCAATGGCATTTTCCATGCGGTGCACAATGAACTTGATGCGTTTCTGAATATCGGCCACCTCGCTGGGTAAGGTGGTTTGGCGAAGTTTGACGCGCGCGCCTGCCTCGTCGATCAGATCTATGGCCTTGTCCGGCAGGAAGCGGTCTGGAATAAAGCGCGTGGATGTGTAGACTGCCGATTCAATCGCTTCGTCAGTATAAGCAACGGCATGGAATTTCTCGTAGCGTTCCTTGATTCCAAAGAGAATGCGGATGGCGTCTGTCTCGTTCGGGGGCGGAACCTTCACCGCTTGGAAGCGGCGCTCGAGCGAGCGGTCTTTCTCAATGGACTTGCGATACTCGGCCGGCGTAGTAGCGCCGATGCACTGAATTTCGCCGCGCGAAAGAGCCGGCTTCAGAATATTGGCGGCATCGAGCGACCCTTCGGCCGAACCAGCCCCGACCAAAGTGTGTAATTCGTCAATGAAGATGATGGCGTTTTGGTTCTCCATCAACTCTTTCATGATGGTCTTCAAGCGCTCTTCAAACTGACCGCGATACTTGGTTCCGGCTACGATGAGGGAAAGGTCGAGCGCCAAAATCCGTTTATCGGACAGGAAAGACGGAACGTCGCCATCGGCGATGCGTTGCGCCAAGCCTTCTACAATGGCCGTTTTACCAACGCCGGGCTCGCCAATCAAAACTGGATTGTTCTTGGTACGGCGGCACAGGATCTGTACGACGCGATCCACTTCGCCATCGCGGCCGATCAGCGGATCGAGCATACCATCCACCGCGGCCTGTGTCAGATCGCGGCTGAATTCCGCCAGCAACGAGCTTTCCTTGGGCCGGCTGGCCGATGTTTTTTCCGAAGCCGAACGCGAAATCTCTTCGCGAACAGCCGAGAGCCGCAGACCGCGCTCGTGCAATATTTCGGCGGCAAAACTTTTCTCTTCGCGCAGCAAGCCGAGCAAAAGATGTTCAGTGCCGATATGCTTATGGCTCAGCCGTTCGGCTTCCTCGGCGCCATAGGCCAACACGCGCTTGCATTCGTGGCTGAGGGGAAGATCGACGGAAGTCGATACTTTCTCCCGCACCGTGGTGTGCGCCTCAATCTGCTTGCGAATCGATTCGATGGCGGCGTGCGACCGCAGGAATCGATTGGCGAGAGCTTTATCTTCCCGCAGCAGACCCAGAAGAAGGTGCTCCGTCTCGATATAAGGACTGCCGAACTGGCTCGCCTCATAACGGGCAAAGAAGATTACGCGGCGCGCTTTCTCGGTATAACGTTCAAACATAAGTGCCACCGGGACGGGTTGCGTCCTGAATTACTCTGGCGTTCTGCAGTTCGGCATTCGATACCGGATGCAGCGCGCCGTTTTTCAACTCTAAAATTCGATCACAACGAGAGGCAAATGAAAGATTATGCGTGACAAAAACAGAGGTTAAATTATGGGCGGAATGCAAATCGCGCAATAATCCAGCGATCATGTCTCCCGTTTTATAGTCGAGGCTGCCGGTGGGTTCATCGGCAAGCAAGACACTCGGGCCGGCAGCTAGGGCACGCGCGAGAGCCACGCGCTGCTGTTCGCCACCAGACAATTCCCCGGCGCGATGCAACGCCCGGGCCTTCAAACCAACTTCCCGCAGCCGGTCTTCTGCGTACCGGGCTGCGGTTTCGGGCCGTTGACCGCGAACCAACAGCGGCATCATGACGTTTTCCAGAGCGGTAAAATCTGCCAATAACGAGGGATTTTGCCAAACAAAAGCGACTTGGCGATTGCGGAAGCTGGCCAAATCCTGGTCGTTCATCGAAACAATGTCGCGGCCATCGAACTGAATCGAGCCGCTGGTGGGCCGGTCTAAGCCACCCAACAAGTGGAGCAGCGTAGATTTGCCTACACCCGATTCGCCAATGATCGCCAGCCGCTCATCGCGTGACACCCGGAGCGAAAGGTTTTTGAAAACAACCACATCCGCTCCCCCTGAGCGATAAATTTTGGTCAGGGAGTCCGCACAAATCGCACTCTCGGTTTCCAATATCCCGCCTCTAACCTCTAGCTTAGACCAACCGATTCGAGAATACTTCGATTTGCTTAAACAAAAGTCCTGACGCAACGGCGAAATGGGGAGCGAGGCGGCGATGGGTTAACCCTCCTACTACTTAGACGTGCTATTAGAGTTGCCGGATTCTCCGATTCCCAGGAAGAAAGCACTGTCTACCACCTTATCGGTTGGAAGAACAGAGAAGTGCATGGTTGACAGGAGAAAAAGCAATCCTCAAGTTGTCGCCGTGATTTAGAAGATAAAGTTCAAGCCGCCGCGAATGGCGCGTGGCGATTGAACTACTAACATCTGGTCTGCTCCGCCACCCAGTGGAATGTAACCTTGGGCGAGCAGGTTTTGCAGATCCGCAGTGATCTCAAGATGACCCGGGAATCCGAATAGAGAGGGAATCGGTTGTTGGAAACCGAAATTCAAACCGGGTGAGACGATGTTGTTCTGGGTCACAAACACGTGTACCGGAACAAACGCTCCTGAATCAATCCAACCATAGCCAGCGGTAAACCTCGTTCCCGAGACCGGGATGGAAGCTCTGAACTTAGCTCCTGCCACGTCATGCAGACCCATTTCCAGCGAAGGCAGGCCACCATCCAACATATGGCTTGGGTCCGCGGTGGAGAACCCGCCCATGCGGCCGAAAGCGAGACCGACGTCCATGTGGTCGGTGATGCGTTGTGTGACGGACGCGGCCAGACCCATGCGCGTGTAACCGCCGATGTTGTACGCGGACGTCTTCGACACGCCATCGAACAAAAGACTTCCGGGATTCAGCAGCGAGACATTGCCGCTCAAATTGAGTTGCCCGTCCCAGACTTGCTCATGAAAGCCACTGATGGCGTAAGTGCGAGCGCCGATCCGCCGGCTGTAGCCCAGCTCGGAGCTCTGAGTCCGCTGCAAGACGAGACGATCATTGCGGCTCGACATCTGCGGCAAACGGCCTAGCGCATTTAGCGCGTTCGATAGATCGCTGGTTGGCGAAAATTCTTGATCGGATGTGAGCGAAGGAGAATGATTGGTGAGTTCATCTGGACGGCCGCCATCGCTGAACGCGGCCATAATCTGGCTATCCGGATTCAAACTGAGGGTTGCCCGCGCGAAAGGACTGATGCGAGCCGATTCTTGCAGGTAGCTCACCGATTGGCCGGTAACTCCGTATTCCACGTGCAGGTTGTCAAGGGGATCAGAGACCTGATACAGGTTGAGCGACATGATGCGCAATCCTGGAACCTGTCCCGGTCCTGATAACGGTATTCCAAACCGGCTAAATTGAGAGATCGTCAGCGTGACCTCCGGGGCGTTCATAAACGGGTTCTCCGCATTGCGCTGATACACAGCCGCCAACCCGCGCACTGAGGGTGTGAAATCGGAGCTTTGCCCGAGCGAGCCGGCAATCTGCAATTGGTTCTTGCCCAACACGTTGGTAGAAAGCGCGAAGATAGAACCCAAATCGCTGAAGGCTGTCCCGGTATCGAGCATGCCCGCATCGCCACCGTTTAAGCGCACCATGGCATGCGTATCGGAAAAGATCTGCGCGCGCGGTTCGGCGGGCTCATGCGGCTGCTTCGCTTTGAGCTCCGGCAGGAAACGGGTTACCGGACGAGTAGCGGTAGATGTGCGCAGAGCCCACTTCCAGTCGTTAGTCATGGTGCCGGCTGGAATCTTATAGGTGACTTGAATGTTGCTGAAGAGCGTAGCCATGTGAATCTGCAAATAGCTGTCTTCACCAGGCTTGACAGTGATGCGGTCACGGAAGGCGGGAAGGAAACTCGGTTGCGAAACACGCACGGCGTAGGTATCGAGCGGTAAGCCGGCAAATACGAAGCGCCCATCGGAGGCAGTGATCGCTTTAGCCAGAACACGCTCGTAGCGGTTCAGCAGTTGGACCGTGGCACCCATTTGCGGCGTGCCTGCGGCGTCCATCACCGACCCAACCACGTTGCCCGTGACGATTAAAGACAAGTCTGCGGCTTTCGCTTGGCCGATAAGGGCCAGGAGCCCCGACAGCAGAACCGTCCTTGCCGCGAACTTTATGCCTGCTAAACCAGACTGCAAAATCCGACCTTGTTGCGCTGAACGCACGGCTTTCGCCTTCTATAATGTTACCGTAAATCCGGCCAGAGTGGTAAAGGTTTGTCAAGGCGCAGGTCCTTCGGCCCGAACTGCGGGATATGGGGGACTCTACGTCGCCGTTACGGTAAACTGCTTTGTAGGCGTAAGCGTTTGGTTATTCAGCTTGTCGTCCACCTTCATTTTCAAGGTGTAGCGCCCGGGCGGTAATGACTTCAGTGGGAACTTCTTTTCCACGGTAACCAGGAACGACGAAGCATTCGGAAAGGCCTTGGTGTCGGAAAGGTCTTCGGTGTAGTCGACCACCGTCTTGTCGTCGGCGTTGTTCACAATCTGGTACTCCACGCTGCCTTTGGGTTTTTTGCTAACCGGGTCCATTTTGAAGTTGTAGAGCTCGGTGTAGATACCCATGGTTTCTTCTTGTTTAAAGACGTCGTTAATGCGCGGCCTTACCTTAGAACTGCGAATGACGAACTGCCCGGTCCCGATACTGGTGGTGGGTACATGCTCGAGTTGATCTGCCAGAATCACGCTGCTGGCGCCCAGCGTGTCTTCGTTGTAGCTCGGCACTATTAGCGCACTCTCAAACGTATTCATGGTGTTGCCCACTAAATCTTTAGCAACAACGTTGAGGCGGTAGGTGCCCGGCGCCAGCGGTATGCGCTTGAAGTAAACCTGCGAACCGTTCTGGGCATCTTGCAGCATTTCCGCTGGAAGCTCGGAAGTGACCGTATCTTCAAACCAGTTCACAGACCGGCGGGTCAGCGTAGTGATACGCCCGTAAATGTTGACGCTCGCTTTGGCGATCTTATCCTTGGTGGCATAATTCAAATCGGAATTCTTGAACTGCACCATGACGTTGGCGTAGACGGTGGCATCCGTAACGCGAATATAATCGGTGCGCACCTGCATGGGCAATGTGTTGTAGCGAATGTTGGAATTGACCACCGCATCCAGATCTTTGAACTTAATGGTGGGCGGCTTCATCAAATTCGCATAACGTTCAATGCGCGTGAACTCGTTCATGCTTTCGGGTAACGGCTGATTACCAGTGCCCAAGTGCGTACCGTCCGTGCGGCTGAAACGGTCCGTCTTGGTGGATAAGCCCATTTGCTCTGAAAGGGTCAAACCCGCGCCGGGCACATAGAGTAAAGCGTCTTTTTCTTCCGGATCGAGCGAGATGTGGTACTCGCCGCTCATCGTGGTATCTACAAATTCGATTTCCGTGTTTGTCCCGACTCCCTCAATGTACCGATAACGCCACGTTTCAAATGGATACGTTGATGTTTCGCCGCCGCCTTCTTCAATGGGCCGCTCATAGCTGCCGCCGGAAGGATGTGAATCGATTTCATCCGGCGGACCGTATTTGATGTAGATCATGCCGCGGTCGGTTTTCCAGCCAGGAATGCCCGACGCATAGTGGTCATTGGCGTAGGCGATGCGGCGGTAATGCTCTTCCTTATATTCGTTCTCTTCGGTGTCGGGAGTGGGATCGCGTCGCAGCCAGAACTGCTCGACAAATTGCTGGCGCTCTTCGTCGGTCTTTAACTTCTTGAACGCTTGCCGTTCTTCATCGGTGATAATGTAGCGGACGTCCTCATCCATCCACTTCTTCCAAGGACCCGCCAACTCCTTTTCCAGCGCTTTTTCCTTCCGCCTGATCTCTTTCTTCGTCAGAGGTTTGGCATTCGTCTCCGTGTTGGAATCGCTACTGCTCGAGGCAGCAGGTTTGTCTTGGTCTTGTGCGATTACCAAGATGCCGCCCAACGCAGCGGCGAGGCCGATCACCACGAATGAATGGGTTGAGGAAAATAACTTCATAGGAAAACACCTTTTGCAAACGCCCGGGACTACCCCATTAGTCTAGAATTGTTTACCAGCAACGTCAACGCCGAGACGCAGCCGCTTCGCAATCCGTTGCATCTCGCATCACCGCTCTCTTCTTTTCTCTATCTTCCATGGTACTCCGTATACGATATTCGGAAATGGAAACTCCCAAATTCTAGAATTGAAAGCGATTGCGAAGAACCTTTAGTACTATTTATCAGGTAGTTACGAAGGTACTGGTCAGAATCGGCGAGTGGCGTCCAACGTGCTGGGTATGGAAAACTACACAGTGTTGGGAGCGCAGTCAGGTTCTGAGTACACTAGTAGAAGCAGGGGCTAAATTTTACGTGGGGCGGTCGGACGAGATCTTTGTTTGATCGTCTAACAGGTGTCTAGTGCGGGAATCTAGAAACCAATTCGCGGGTACTTTGTTGCTTGTACTCACGGCGCTGGGTATTGTCGGCGCCGTGTTAAGTCTTGCGCACCTACACTCGTATCCCTTGCATGACGACGGCGTGAGTTGGGTTGACCAGAAAGAAAAAGGGCCTTCCGGCGCCAGTTCGAATCGCGTCGTTGCGGCTTATCTGACCCCGGGCGGACCAGGCGAACAAAACGACATTCGAGTAGGCGATCAACTAGTCGCCATTCAAAATTTTCCGATTCAAAATGCCTTGGATGTGCCGCGTGCTTTATGGCAGATACCACTACTGGTTGGCCCCACTCGCTATACTCTGCGCCGTTACGGCATTGAGTTTCACAAGGACACAATTTACATACGAGGAACGCCACGCGATAACGTTCTGTACTACCAATACGTGGTTGGGTTCTTTTATTTAGGAATCGGCCTGTTTGTCTACTACCGGCGCACCAGTGCCGCGAAATCGCGTCAGTTCTTCCTTCTTTGCCTGGCATCTTTTGGCGCTTGCTGTTTTCACTACTCCGGCTACCTGAATACGTTTGACGAACTGATGTATTGGGGCAACGTGGGCATGCATCTGTTAGCCCCGGCCATTTTTCTTCACTTTTGTCTCACCTTTCATGCCAAGCCGCGTTTCTTGGAACGCCGTGGCGCGGCTTTCCTGATCTACCTTCCATCCATTGTTTTGCTGCTGCTGTTTGCGGTGAGCGCGGGCGGCTTCCTAAATTATGCGACTTCGCTGTTGGAGGTTCGCTGGCTGCTGGATCGCGTGAGTCTCGCTTTTGAAATGTTGCTCTACTTTGCGGGCGCGGCAGCGCTGGCTTTTGATTTTAAACAGACCGAAGACCCCATGGTGCGCCGGCAACTGAAGTGGCTGCGCAACGGCGCCATTCTGGGATTGGCACCGTTTACGCTGTGTTACGCGCTGCCTTACGTGTTCGGCGCTGTTCCCAATCACGTAATGAGCTTGAGCGTTCTGTCGCTCGGACTAATTCCGCTTACCTGGGCGTACGCCATTACACGCTACCGGTTGATGGATGTGGACATCATCTTCCAGCAGGGCTACGTTTACACTTTAGCCACGTTCGCGGTGATTGGCGTGTTCTACGGTCTCATTTTCATCATCTTCAACACCCGCACGGTCACCCCGCCGGCCTTTGTGGTGCTGATTGCTTTCGCCACGTTTGTGTTTCAGCCGATTCGGCGCTGGATTCAAGAACAGCTCGACCGCTGGGTTTTTTATCGCGACCGGTATGATGCCCGCGTCACCATCACGGAATTTGCCCGTGAGCTGAGTTCGGAAACAGATCAGAACGCCATGTTGGCGAAAGTGTCGGACCGTCTGCTGCGCACGCTTTCCATTCAACAGGTTGGGTTTTTCCTGTTTGACGAAGGGCAAAATCAATTTCGAGTGCACACATTGAGCCAACGGGCGGGCCGGCCGCCGAAGAGCGCGCCGCCGCGGCTGGATCTGAGTTTTCTGGCGCGATCGGAAGAAAAACAATATTTGTTTTTCGAGCGGCCGAAACACCTGCACCATATTTTTTCGGAAAACTGGCCCGCATCAGTTCGCGAAACCATCGCCGAACTCGACTTTACCTATTATGTGGCTTGCAAGTCACGCAGCCGGGCCATCGCTTTCTTCGGCGTAAGCCGCACCACCGAAGGCGATTTCTTATCTACCGACGACATCGATCTGTTAATCACGTTGTCGAACTATGTAGCCATCGCCATTGAGAATTCCCGCCTCTATAGTTCGCTGCAGAGCAAAGCCGACGAATACGAACGACTGAAAGAATTCAGCGAGAATATCGTCGAATCCATCAACGTCGGCATCTTGGCGGCCAGTCTTGATGGTCGCGTTGAGAGTTGGAATAGTCAGATTGAGAAGCTCACCGGCGTGCGCCGCGAAGACGCAGTGGGCCGCCTGTTGCGTGAACTCTTCCCAGCCGACCTTTGTCAAAAGTTCGATGAGCTGCGGGCCGAAGAAGGCGTTCATAATGTTTACCGCACCGTGCTGCGGCCGCGCGTGCTCGAGGGCAGCGAGCCCGACACCGCACCCGTCTTGCGCGAGTTTCTCCAGGAACGGGGGCCCCTCCGCGAATCGATTGTGAATCTGGCGATTGCGCCGCTGGTTTCGAAAGATCTAAAGCAAATCGGGCGGCTGATCATCTTCGACGATGTGACTGACCGCGATGAACTGGAACGGCGGTTGGTGCAGGCCGATAAGCTCAGTTCCATTGGTTTATTAGCAGCCGGTGTCGCGCATGAAGTGAACACGCCGCTGGCGGTGATTTCCACCTATGCGCAAATGCTGGCCAAGCAGGTTTCCGGCGACGATCAAAAAGCCAAGCTGCTGGACAAAATTGCCAAGCAGACGTTCCGTGCGAGCGAGATTGTCAACTCGCTTCTGAACTTTTCGCGTACTTCGCCGACGGATTTCGCGGAAGTGGATTTGAATCGCATCATCCGCGAGACGGTCTCACTGGTGGAGCACCAGTTTCAAAAGGCAGGCGTGGCTACCGATTTGGCGCTTGATGACAACTTGCCGGGTATTCGCGGCAATTCCGGCAAGCTGCAGCAGGTGTTCCTGAACCTGTTCATTAATGCGCGCGACGCGATGCCGGAGGGAGGTTTGTTGACCATTCGCTCCCACGCCGAAGCTGGTTGCGCCGTGATTGAAGTTGGCGATACCGGCCAGGGCATTTCGCCGGAGCATCTGGCGCGGATCTACGATCCCTTCTTTACCACCAAGGGACCGAAGAAGGGCACCGGTTTGGGCCTTTCGATCAGTTATGGCATTGTGCATGAGCACGACGGCTTGATTGAAGTGGATAGCGCGGTTGGCAGCGGCACGCGCTTCCGGCTCGAGTTTCCGGGTTTGGCGGTGCGCGGCGCACGGGCACTCAACGCACCGGCGGAAGCGTTGCCGGCGTAGCGTTGCCTTAATATCTCACCGAATTCTTTCCAATAGTTGGATCGGGCCGAATCAGAGCCGGGAGCGTTAGCGACCCAGACTGCAGCAACGCGAGCAAGATGATCCCGCCGATTTTTCGTAGTCTAAACATAGTTCCGGCGCCGGCCGCAAACTCCCCATCTGCTACAACCAACAATAGTGGGTTTTCCAAACCAAGCTCTCCCTGCCGACCGTGTTGGCCCTCCGGAACGTCGCCGGATTCTCGTAATAGATGATGAAGCTGACATTCGTGAAAGTCTCGAACTATTACTGACGAGTGAGAATTACGCCGTAGATCTAGCCGAGAACGCGACCAGTGGCCTGCAGAAGTTCGATAGCGGCAACCATGACCTGGTGCTGCTGGACCTCATGATGCCCGACCGTTCCGGCATGGAAGTGCTAGCCGACATTCGCCAGCGCGACCAGGAAACGCCGATTTTCATGCTCACCGCCTACGGTTCCGAAGAAGTGGCGGTGCGTGCGCTCAAATCAGGCGCTAACGATTATTTCCCGAAGCCTTGGGATAACGACAAGCTGTTGATTGAGATTGACCGGATGATCTCTAAGGGCCGCTTGGAGCGCGAGAACACGCAGCTCAAGCGCGCCCTCAAGCAGCGCTATGCGTTCCCAAATATTGTGGGCAAGAGCGAACGGATGCTGCGCTTGCTCGACCAGGTTGCGCAAGTGGCGCCGAGCCGGGCTACGATTCTGATCACTGGCGAGACCGGCACTGGAAAAGAGCTGATCGCGAAGGCGATTCACGCACACTCAGCGCGTGCCGATCAGATGTTTGTGCCGGTGAATAGCGGATCGCTGCCATCGGATCTGCTCGAATCGATTTTGTTCGGACACATTAAGGGATCGTTTACCGGTGCGGTGGCAAATCGTAAGGGTCTGTTTGAGACGGCGAACCGCGGCACGATTTTTTTCGACGAGATCGGCACGGTTGGGCCGGAAATTCAGGTGAAGCTGTTGCGCGTGCTGCAGGATCGCGAGTTCATGCCACTCGGTTCGAACGAGAGCGTGCGGGTGGATGTGCGCATTGTGGCGGCGACCAATGCGGATTTGAAGAAGTTGGTGGATGACGGTAAGTTTCGTGAAGATCTGTATTACCGGCTCAATGTTATTAACCTGAATCTGCCTCCGTTACGGGATCGCAAGGAAGATATTCCATTTTTGGTGGATCACTTTTTTAATCGCTACTGTCAGGAGAACGAGAAGTTCCTGAATAGTGAGGGCCGGTCGGTACTGGGGTTTGAGCCAGAGGCGATGCAGATTTTGATGGAGCATAACTGGCCCGGGAACGTGCGCGAGTTGGAGAACGTGGTGGAGCGGGCGGTGGTGCTGACGACTTCTTCGTCTGTGCCGGCGCATGTGCTGCCGGATAATTTGCAACTGGCGGCGGGGATTCGCATTTCGCGTGGGAGCGATGGAGCGCTGGCCGCGGATGCTTCTTTGTTCGAGCAGGTGGCGGATTATGAGCGGCGTTTGATTATTGAGGCGCTGGAAAAGTTCGGGTACAGCCAAACGGATGCGGCGGAGGCGTTACGGATTCCGTTGTCGACTTTGAATCAGAAGATTAAGAGATTGGCGATTGATGTGAAGAGGAAGGCGAGCGGGTAACATTCTTCCGGCATAAACGACCAACGAAACCGAGCCAGCGAGCGTAAGCGACTTAGCGGGCAACCAAGAGCCAGTGCAAGATATCGAGTTGGCTCTCAAACGCAAACGAGGAGAAGACAAACGAAAAAGAAAGATATCGGCTCGTCTTCACGAAGAAGTTACTGCGACCGCCATCAAGCGTGTGCTGGCCCGCCAAGTGGAGACGGCCATGAAAGAGAAAAACTTTTCCAAGGCCGAGCTGGCTCGCCGCATGCACACCAGCCGCGCCGCGCTCAACCGTTTGCTCGACCCGGAAAACGATGCCGTTACTCTAAGCACGTTGCAAAAAGCTGCCATCGTCGTTGGCCGCGAAATCCGCCTCGAACTGGCTTGACGCCCATGGGGATTTCCGTAGCTTAATATCGATGTGAGGAGGAAGGCGAGTGGGTAGAAAGGGAGCGGTCCCGAAGGAGAAAGGGGACCTCCGCGTCCCCTTTCCACTGGATCGCACAAAGAACAGATGACTACAGGGCGAAACGTTTTCGAGTCAAACGTAGCACCGCTGCCAGCGTGACGAAGGCGAGGCCAACTAAGCATAAAGAGGACGGCTCCGGCGAGTGGGTAGTCGTTATCGAAGTGTCTGACTGAAGCTCCACCAGATTGAAGTTCGAATCTTGTCCTCCAAAACTGACCCAAGGCACATAGTAATTTATAAAGCCCGTGACACCAGTCAGCACCTCCCCGCCGTTCACGTAGTAGCTTGCCGTTCGATCCTTCCAAAAGACCAAATATCGCCAGTGCCTTCGCCCAGCCGATTGTGCGGGATTTGATAACAGCGCTATCGCCCAGCTAGGCGGCCTCGTGGACGACTTCCCCAAAGCTGATCACAAACCTTCCCAAACTATTTTCTCGTCCTATTGAGCTGAAAACTAAACGTTTGCCCGTTTGCCTCCTAATGACTCCATCACGCACAACCCGGCGGCACGCTATTTTCAAACCGGGTGCCGATCCTTCCTCGCCCCAGGGTGTTCGAAAACGTCGGCCTACAGATTTTTGAAAACTTAACAAACTTTCGGGCTAACCCACAAAGGAAGAGGGCGGTATCGCCGCCCATACTTGTACCGAGGGGGGGACACTCCGGGCTTCCCCAACTCGCTTCCGCTGATACCATCACCACAGGCGTGTCCCCTCTTTTTCGCTGCCCTCCGAACACCGTTCTCACGTCAGCGGCTCGGTTTGTTTGTTGCAAAATCGTTAGCGGCGCTCGAACCAGCAACTGGGTTTGTTTTTACCAAACCGTTGGCGCCCGAGCGAATTGGGTTCGTTGCGCAAAACGGCTTCACTCGCGAATCTCGTTTCGCAAAAAACGCTTTTTGTTCGCCCGTTTCGCCAGGTCTTCGCGATTGGCGCCATTGGTTTCCTATCTTCAAACTCGCCCAATGGCCACGGCAATGGACGCTCGGAACCAGCCGTTGGGTTCGTTTTTGCAAAACCGTCGGCGTCCACGCGAATTGGGTTCGTTGCGCAAACGGCTATCACGCGCGCATCTCGTTTCGCAAAAAACGCTTTTGATTCGCCTGTTTCGCCAAACCTTCGCGATTTTGCCCGAGCCAGCTTTTGGCCCCTCGCGCTCGCCCATCGGCGAAAATCACCCGCTTTAAACACGTTGCATAAAAAGACTTCCCTGAGCGCCATAAACTGATTAATGTTGACTATTGCGCCGCACTGATCGACCATCAAAAGATGCTATTGAAAGGCAAATAACGCGCGTTGTCCACTTCTGCCACCGCAACCCAAATGGCCGAGGAAGTTGCCGTTCCTTCATCGGCCCGAGCACCACAACTCATTTTTGGCGCGACGATCCTGGCCAGCGCCTGCTTGTTGTTTTTGGTGCAGCCGCTGATATCCAAGCTGATTCTGCCGTGGTTCGGCGGGTCGGCTGCGGTGTGGATTACCTGCATGCTCTTTTTCCAGACAGGTTTGCTTGTCGGCTATTTATATGCGCACGCCTTGACGCGCTTTCTGCCCCCATACCGGCAGGCTGTTGTCCACGCCGTCCTACTCTTGGCCAGCATTGCGGTGTTGCCCATTTTGCCGAACGCTACCTGGCAGCCCAAACCAGGCGAAGATCCTACTTGGAAAGTATTGGCGGTGCTAGCGACGGCGGTCGGCTTGCCGTATGCGCTGTTGTCCGCCACAAGTCCGCTATTGCAAAGTTGGTATGCGGCGCGGAGCAGCGGCGGGTTGCCCTATCGCTACTTTGCACTCTCGAATGCCGGATCGATGGCGGCGCTGCTTCTTTATCCAGTGGCGATTGAGCCATTTCTGAAAGGCCACGATCAGGCTTGGCTTTGGTCAATTGCTTACTTCTTTTTTGCTCTGCTTTGTATCTGTGCGGCAGCCGTGGCGTCGCGAACGGTGCCGGGCCGGAAAGCCACCCAGACATCGGAATCCAGCAAATTACCGGGCTCCATTATCTGCCTGTGGATCGCCTTAGCAGCTTGCGCCTCTACCCTCTTGCTCACTGTTACCAATTTGCTGACGCAGAATATTGCGCCAATGCCGCTGCTGTGGGTGTTGCCGCTTAGCATTTATTTGCTGTCGTTTATTTTGTGTTTCGAAAGCGGCCGCTGGTACCAGCGCTGGGTGTTTCTGCCGGCGCTCCCCTTTGCTCTTTGGTGGTTGGCCTCGCACACGGAGACAATCGAAACCTCAGCTGTAAAGGAGGTCGTGCCGCTGATTTGCGCGTCGCTGTTTGTGTGTTGCATGACTTGTCATGGCGAGTTGGCCCGTTTGAAACCGCGCGTCGAACACCTCACGTCTTTCTATCTCAGTCTGTCGGTGGGCGGCGCGCTGGGTGGTGTCTTTGTGGCGCTGATTGCACCGCACGTTTTCTCGGCAGTCTATGAATTCCCGCTGTCCTATATTGCCTGCGCGGTACTGATCCTATTTGTCTTCTGGCGAGACCAGGAACATTGGTGGAAATGGAAGAACAAGCAAGTGGCTCGGGGTCTCTGGCGGTTGTCTGCCGCTGCCACACTGCTGTTGGCCATTTACGGCTCGCGGCAAATTCTGGATGAACTGCGTCATTCGGTGGCGAAGGCGCGCAATTTTTACGGAGCGCTGCTGGTTGAGGATTTTCAGGACGATGAGCACAAAGTGCGTCAGTTGAGCCATGGGACGATCACGCATGGAGTGCAGATCCTGGATGCGAACTTTCGCCACGTGCCGACCACCTACTACGGCCAGGAGTCGGGTGCTGGGTTGACTTGGCGCGTGCTTGCGAAACAGGGTCCGCTGAACTTAGGGGTGGTTGGGCTGGGTGCCGGGACAATGGCCGCGTATGGGCGCGGCGGCGACAGGATTCGTTTCTACGACCTAAACCCTTTAGTGATCGGTATCGCTCGCCGGTATTTTACGTTTCTGGAAGACTGTCCTGCGCACATCGATATCGTCCTGGGCGATGCGCGGCTGTCTATGGCTCGTGAGCCATCCCAACAGTTCGACATGCTGGTGATTGACGCGTTCGCCGGTGATGCTATACCAGTGCATCTGCTCACGCGAGAAGCTTTCGATATTTATTGGCGGCATCTGAAGCCCAATGGTGTGCTGGCTGTCCATATTTCGAACCAGTATTTGGATCTGGCGCCCATCGTGTCGTTGGATGCGAAGGCACGATCCCTGCCGGCGTGGCTGGTGGATAACGACGTGGATGATTCGATCTCGGTAGATGCAGCAAGCTATGTTTTGGTTTCCAGGCGCAAGGGATTCTTTGAAGATCCGTTGTTCCAAGAAAGGCTGAAAACCATCAACGTGCCAGAGCACATGCGGCCGTGGACGGATGACTTCACCAGCTTGTGGCCCATTCTGAAGATTGGTTCGCCTGCTACGCCTTAGCCGACTTGCTAAAGTTCTTAAGTCGGACTTTTTCTGTTCATAACGACGGCTGATCGGAGTTGAGAATATGCAACGAAGTATAGGTTTGTCCGTCGCTGTTCTTGCGTTCGGATCATTTTGTTTCGTTTGTCTCCGCATGCATGCGCCTATGATTCAGCAGGACGTTTCGCGACGGGTAGCGAATGTCTTGGACGCCAATCATATTCCTAGCCAAGCTATGAGCGTAAATGGGCGCGACGTCTTGCTCACTGGGCCAACGGGATCGCCCCAGGTGGCGGAGGGCACTCAGAGCTTGGTGGCTGATACGGAGGGTGTCCGAACCGTTAGCGTGCGCGCCGTCAATGTGGTGTCCGATGCCGGCACGATTGCCGCCTCACAGAAAGAGGCGCAAGGCAAGCTGGATTCACTCTTGGCGCAGGATGTAGTTGAATTCAACCCGGCCAGCGCGGAACTTACTGAGCGTGGGCGCGAAGTGCTCGATCAAGTTGCTTCGCTGCTGGGAGCGTCGCCGGCGTCGCTCTGTGAAATTCAGGGGCATACGGATTCGCAAGGTGATTCGGAAGCTAACAAGGGTTTGAGCTACCGGCGAGCGATCGAGACGAAGAATTATCTCGTGAATAAAGGGATTGCGCCTGAACGTTTGACGACAAAAGGATATGGCGACACGCAGCCGATAGCTTCCAATGAAACCGCGGCAGGACGCCGGCAGAACCGGCGCATCAATTTTGTACTAAAGGAGAAGCCGTAATCATGCAGTACTTAGTTGGTCAGTTACTGACTTGCCTGCTGGTGGCGGGCCTTTTCGGGTTGGCGATTGGTTGGCTGATCTGGGGGATGATCGTGCGAAATCTGCGCGAGCATTCGGCCGATTTGGAGCAGCGTGTTTCAAAACTCACTGGTTATCCGGCGCGGCTGACCGACTTGGAAGCGGCGCATGCCGCTTTTATAGCCAGCAAGAACGAAGAAGCCGCCAAAGGCAAGGCGCGTATAGCGCAGTTAGAGCCGCTGGCGGCGAGGGCGCCCGAACTTGAAAAGAGACTAGCGGCGAAGACGGCGGAATGGGAGGTGCTGCGCGCACAGATCGAAGGGAAGACCAGTGAAATCGCGACGTGGCAGGCGAAGTTGAGCGATCTTGAGAGCCGGCACAGGGCCGAGATCGCCGAACACGTCGAAGCCCACGCCGACAAGGATGTGCGTTTAGCAAGTCTAGGGCGTAGGGTTACGGAGTTGGAGCCGGAGTTGACGGCGCAGGTGAAGCAGCACGAGGCGGCGCATGCGGCCAAGGATTCGCACATTGCCGATTTGACCGCCAAGGTGGAGCAACTTGAAAGCGCGCTTGCGGAAAAGAATTCGCACATTGAGGATCTGACAGCGCGAATGGAGAGGCCGGTCGCAGCGGCGCACGCGGACAGCGAGGAACACATCGCGGAACTGGTTGCGGTGGCGGCGTTGGTGCCGGAGTTGAAAGCCAAGCTAGACGAAAAGGATGCGCATGTTGGCGCACTGGTCAGCCGGCTGGAAAGCACCGAGTATGAGCACAACCTGACTAATCGGAAACTGCATATGGCGAAAGCAAGCGTGGCCGCCCACGAAGCGGAAGCCGCCAGATTACACGATCAGATTCTCATGCACAGGGAGCAACCGGTCCCGCCGAAGGCGATGGCCGCCGCAGCGAGCGCTTCTGCTATAGGATTCTATGACGTGAACGAAGGCAGTGCTGCGGAGGTTGCCATGCCGGCAGTTCCCCAAGATCACGTGCTCCAGTTTGAAAAGCGCATTGAAGAGTTGCGCAATATTGAGTCGTCGAAAGACGCCGAGCTTGCTACGTTGCGCAGCAAGCTGGCTGAACTTGAAGCGGCGCCTGACGCCGATGCGAAACGGCAGATTCTGTTTACGGCCAAGAACGCGGAGCTGACACAGTTGCGCGGAGTTCTGAATTCGCTCTTCCTGCCTATTAATCAGGATGAGATCGCGCTGCGCGCATACAACTACGCCAAGGACCGCGGTTTTCAAGAAGGCTCGGCTACGGAGGACTGGCTGCGCGCGGAACGCGACGCACACCACAACCGTCTAGCTGCGGCGTGGGAGAGTACGCGCGGCGGCCCGACTATGTTTTGAGAAGCGCAGCGATGGTCTCGCGGTACGTGTCCAAACCGGGCACTGCGAGATTTTCTGTCTTGGCTTGGTCGTCCCAGTGACGCAGACTGACTGCCTGAGAGTAGAAGGGCTGTTCTTCAAACGCATCCAACTCCGTGTCAGTCATTGGGCCGCCTTGCACATGCAGACTCTGAACGGAGGCCGGACTGAGTCGCTGTAGATACTTCGCGTCGGTGGCGCATAGGTAGCGCTTGGCCGCGACGTGGAGGCGTACCGGTTCGCTGACCTCCGGGGGGAAGTGTTGACATACCCAGGCATGCCCCGCGTGTTCGTGAGCGGCTTCGGGACCGTCGTCCAACAAGTGGCCAATATCGTGTAAGAGCGCGGCCACAATCATATTGGGCGGCGCATTTTCCGTCTTGGCGAGATGAGCGGCCTGCAGAGCGTGCTCCAATTGCGAAACCTTCTCGCCTCCATATTCTGCACTTCCTTTTGTTTCAAACAGTGACATTATGTCGTCGATAGCGGCCATTGTTTTTTCTTAAAGATCCTCTAAACGATGTTGAACAACAGCTTGAAGCCAAAGTCCATATGCAGCTGCTGATGGCAGTGAAACAGGCTCAGGCCGGCGATCGTTGGTACAACGTCTACTTCTACTTTGCCAAATCCCTTTACCAAGACTACGTCCTTCACCAAGCCACCCGTCGCTTTGCCATTGATGCTCACCAGTTGAACACTAGAGCGGTGGAGATGAACGGGGTGCGCGTCGTCAGTCCGATTGTCAAAGACGAGGCGGTAGCGGCGGTCGCGATGAAGGACGCGAGGCGCATCCCGGTTTTCGAAACATTTGCCGTTAACGGTCCAAAAGTTAAAGCCGCCGACGCCGCCATTGACCTTGCCAAACGCCAGGGGAATGGTTTCGTCGGGAGTTTCGGGTGGACGACTGTCTCCGAATTGAGTGTAGTCCCACAGTGATTTGGGAGGCGGAGTCCAAATGGGAGGTCCACTCTTTTCGGAGTACTCAACCACAATTCCCAAGCCGTTTGCGCGGTCGTCATCTTTGGGAGTTCCCAAGATCCACACGCCGGGATTGTCCATCTCCACAAAGGCATCTGCGCGTTCGGCGGTACCCAGTTCGATGACGTCGACAAGCTGCGGTTTGGGTACCGGATTACCGTCGAGGCCCGATATCAGAAACCGATGGCCGGGTAGAGCGAGCTTGATGTTTTCGGTAGCGCTGGCATTCAAGAAATGAAACAAGACGCGCTGACCTTTCTTGACGCGGACGGGTTCGCCATAGCCAAGGCACTTGCCGTTGATGGTGAACTTTTGATAACCGATCTCCCAACCGTTGGGTTTATTGTCTTTCTTGTAATTGGGAGGTGGGGTGGGCGTGGGCTCGTCGGGGTCCGCCATCTCTTCAGTGGTAAAGAATGGCTCCCATTCATGAGTGGCGAGAAACACCTCCTGATCGAAGTGGCCGGGGTTCATTCGCGGTTCGACATAGACGAAGCCGAACTGCCCGGTATAGGTGCCGCGGCTCAAATCGGCCATAGGCATAGAGTGTGAGTGAACGAAACGGGAACCGGGAGGAGTGGGAGTGAGGGTGTAACGGATCGCACCGTAGGCAGGCACGGCGAGGCTGTTCTCTTCGTCCGCCCCGTCGACATTAGGGGGCACAATGAGACCGTGCCAATGGACGAGCTCGGGCGAACCGGTTTCATTGATGAGCTCGACATTTACCGGCACGCCTTCCTTCAAGCGGATGAGCGGGCCCGGAACCGAGCCGTTATAGCCGATGGTGCTGATGGCATGGTCGTTCGCGATGTCCGCAACCACCGAACCGATGCGGAGCGTGATGTCGGCAGGACGGGTGCGCTCGGCAGCATCAGAGGCGGCCTGTTGTTCGCCAGGGTGCAGCGTGATCTTTTTTTGTAACTTCTGCAGCGAGTCGCAACCGGTTAAGAGCATACCGCCGCCCACGGCGATTTTGGACACAAAAGTCCTCCGTGTTGCCAAGACCTCAGCCAATTGTTACCTCAAGCTTTGTCACGGAGGCCGGCGGGAATGTGTGGGCGATCACCGGTCCTTCGGCGGTAAGAGTGATCGTGCTGGGCTCAACCGAATGGGGATTATCGAAACTATTATGCGCATGAACGTCTTTGGCTGCCAAGACGGTCGCCGAAACGCTTTGGATGCGGCCGCCGCGAACTACGATTTCGGAAGATTTGGCGGTATCGATCGACGGATTTGTAACCGTAACCGTGAGTGTGTTGCCCTTCAGCGACGAAGAACTGCTGAGTCCGGGCATGGCGGCGGGTTTGTCGTCCCAGGTGTAGTGAATGTCCGCCGCGGAGATCACGGAACGAATGGAGCGGCCGGTTTGATGGGCCGAATACATGTCGAAGACGTGATACGTGGGGGTGAGGCAGAAGCGATTTTCATGAGCGAAGAAGAGCGATTGTAGGTTGTTGACTAACTGAGCGACACTGGCCATTGCGACTTTGTCGGCGTGGCGGTTGAAAGTGTCGAGTGTCATTCCGGCGACGACGGCATCGCGCATTGTGTTCTGCTGACCCAGGAGGGCTTCGGGAAATGGTTCGGTGCCAGGACTATGCCAGGCGCCCCACTCGTCGACGACTAACTTCACTTTGTGAGCGGGATCGGATTCGGCCATGACGTCCCAATGGGTGCGAATGAGGCGGTCCATGTCATCGGCGTCGCGGAGGAGGGAATAGTATTGGGAGGAATCGAACTTAAGTGCGTCGCTCTTCGCTTTATACCATTCGGCGTGTGGGTGGCCGCTAGCGTTCCAGGAGTAATGGTGCATGGCCCAGCCAAACATACTGTTGATGCCTTCGCCGCCGAGTTTGGCAAAGACGCGGCGCGTCCAGGCGAAGTTGTCGTCGGGCGGGCCGGAGCCGACCGCAGCGAGTTTGAGGCCATAGGAAGGCGTCCAGGCGGTGTAGCGGCGGAATTCGACGGCGTAATCTTCGGGATCGAAGTTGCCGCCACAGCCCCAGGATTCATTGCCGATGCCCCAAAGCTTCACGTTCAAAGGTTCGGGATGGCCGTCGGCAGCGCGCTGGTCGGCGAGAGTCGTGGAACCGGCGGGTGAGTTGCAGTATTCGATCCATTGAAAAAGTTGCTCAGCGGGCAGGCTTCGGACATTGGCGGCGAAATAAGGCTGAGCGCCAACCTGCTCGCAGAAGCGCGCGAATTCGACAGTGCCGAAGGTATTCGGTTCGTACACTTGAGGGCCGCGACGGTCGGCGTTGGCAGACCATTCGTGCGCGTCGACCCAAAAGTTTGTGCGACGGGGACGCTTGTTGCGGGGGCCTATGCCGTCGCGCCAATCGTATTGATCGGCGAAGCAGCCGCCAGGCCAGCGGATCATGCCGGGTTTGACCTTGCGAAGGGCTTCCACGAGTTCTTTGCGGACGCCGTTGATGTGAGGCACGGCGGACTGCTGATCGCCCACCCAGATACCGTCATAGACGTTGCCGCCGATGTGTTCGACGAAGTGGCCGTAGATTTCCGGGGCGATGGTGGCGCCGGGTTCATCAAGGAGGATTTCGATGCGTGCATCGGCGGCGTGGAATTGGCGGGAAAAGAGGGGTTGGGCGGCGATTAGGGAGGTGGCGGCGGTTAAGAATTGGCGTCGATTCATTTCCTGGTTACTATATCGCTGTTGCCCGCCGATGTTGGTTCCCGAGGCGAATTGGCGGCGCATGGCGCCACCCCCGCAAGGTGGTAACCTATGCGCGTGAAGAGCTTGCTGGATGCGTTGCGGGATGATCGGTCGAAGGCTCGTCTCGACATTGCTGCGCTGGAACTGGCAAGTATTGAATTTCCGGGTTTGGACCATGACGCGTTTACGTTTCGGCTGGATAATTTGGCCGAGCAAATTGATGCGCAACTAACACCCGGGGCGAATGGGCTGGATTTCATCAAGGCTGCGAATGAGCTGCTGTTTGAGGTGATGCAATTCCGGGGAAACGCGCAGGAGTATTACGATCCGCGGAATACTTGTTTGAATTCGGTGTTGATGAGACGGCTGGGGATTCCGATTTCGTTGTCGCTTGTCTACATGGAAGTGGCGCGGCGACTCGGGAGGATGGTTTATGGGGTGGGACTACCGGGGCATTTTATTGTCGCGTATGAGGACAGTGGGTCGCGGTACTGGCTTGATCCTTTTCATGGTGGGCTGATTTTGTCGTTTAGTGACTTGTGCGCGCTGGCGAAGGATACGGCGAATGTGGATCTGCGCTTGAATCCAGGGCTTTTGGGCCCAGTCACGAAGAGACAGATGCTGGTGAGAATGTTGAGTAACTTGAAGGCGATTTACATGCGGGGGGAAGCTTTCGATAAGGCGCGGCAGGTGCTGGATCTTTTGATTGAGGCGATGCCGGAGTATGCGGAGGAATATCGGCATCGGGGGTTGGTGCATTTGCGGCAGTTGAATCATAGGGCAGCGAAGTCGGATTTGGAAACGTATTTGCGCTTGGAGCCGGATTCGCCGGAACGGGAGGCGGTGGAAAAGCAGTTAGTGTTGATTGAGCGCTGGAAGGCGGGGCTGAATTGAGCCGGGGGGCATAGGACTGCCCTGTTGTTTTCCCAAAGAAAATGTGGCATGCTACTTGTTGGGAACCAACAGAGGACGATTTGCAATGAGAATACTGCGGCGGCTCTTTATGCGATTGGTCAGCTCGGTACTGGGGAGGCGAGATGAGGAGCGATTGAGGGAAGAGGTCGAACAACACCTCGCATTGCAGACGGCGGAAAATCTTCAAGCTGGCTTATCGCAGGTAGAGGCGCGCCGTCAAGCGGTGCTCAAATTCGGCGCAGTGGAGGCGATCAAGGAAGATTACAGGGATCAGCGAGGGCTGCCGTTTCTCGAAACGCTGCGCCAGAATGTGCGGTTCGGGATCCGGCAATTGCGCAAAACCCCGGGCCTGACCGTAACCGTATTTTTAACTCTCGCTTTGGGAATCGGAGCTAACACCTCAATATTCACCGTAGATTACGCGACGCTGTTGGCGCCCTTGCCGTATCCTCAAGCTGGCCAGTTGGTGATGGTCTGGTCGAAGATTCGAGGGCAGCATCAAAACGCAGTTTCGGCAGCGGATTTCGCCGATTGGAAACGGCAAAGCAACGTATTTCAAGACCTGAACGCCCAAACGGAAGGCTCCTTCAACGTCGCGACCCGCGAACAGCCCGAAAATATGGAGGCCAGGATCACCACGCCCGGACTGTATCGGATGCTTGGGTATCCCTTTTCACTGGGCCGCGATTTTCTGCCCGAGGAAGGGCAGCCGGGAAGAAACCACGTCGTCATCCTGACCCATAAGCTGTGGGAACGGCTCGGCAGCGATACCCATGTCCTCGGAGCCACCATGCGTATCAATGATGAGCCGTACACCGTGGTGGGTGTTTTCGCGCCGGGTTTGACGGATCGCGGCCAGGGGGAATTCGTCGTTCCGCTCGCCTTCAGGCCCGAACAGTTCAATCACGACGCGCACTGGCTTGACGTCATGGGCAGGCTCCAGCCCGGCGTCACGATCAAGCAGGCGCAAGCCGATATGGATGCGGTCACCGCGCGCCTCGCCCAAACCTACCCGATGAGTAACAAAGGTTGGGGCGCATCGGTCGAGCCGCTCAAGAACGACTTCATTCCCACTGAGCGGATCATGACCCTCTGGCTGCTCCTGGGCGCAGTGGCTTTCGTGCTGCTGATCGCCTGCGCGAACGTCGCCAACCTGTTGCTGGCCAGGGGTATGACACGTCAGAAGGAAATGGCCGTTCGCAGCGCATTGGGAGCAAAATCCGCAGCGATCTTTGGGCAGCTCTTAACAGAGAGCCTGCTGTTAGCTGTTGGTGGTGGCGCGCTCGGCATCGCCTGTGGATATGCCATGTTGCAGGGCTTCGTTGCCGTGATGCCGCCGAACACTTTGCCGAGTGAGGCGGATTTGCATCTGAATTTCCCAATCCTCCTCTTCACATTGGCCGCCGCGAGCCTTGCCGGCCTGCTGTTCGGTTGCGCTCCCGCCTGGTACGCCTCGCGCGTGGATCCCGCCGAAGCGTTCAAGGAGGGTGGCCGCTCGGGGACCAGCGCGGGCCGCCATCGCTTGCGGCGCGCGCTCGTGATCCTGGAATTCGCCTTGACGCTCACATTGCTGGCCGGTGCGGGTTTGGCGATACACAGCTTCTGGAATCTCACGCGCGTTGCTCTCGGCGTCCGCACTGACCACGCGCTCGACTTCTTTCTTCCGGTTCCCGATTCGCGATTCAACAACCCGGATTCAGTTGTCGCTTACTATCGCCGGATACTTGCCGCCATTGTAGCGACTCCGGGCGTGTCCGCTGTCTCGGCCCAGACGGGAACGCCGCTTGAGGGTGCAGGCTTCAGTATGTTTTTTTCGATCGCCGGCGAAGCCGCGTACACCGACCCGTCGCAGCGTCCTGGAGTGGGCTTCGAGGCTGTCACGCCCGATTACTTTCGGACTTTTGGCATCCAGCTCGTGAAAGGACGAACGTTTACGGACCGCGATAACGCTTCCAGTGCGAAGGTTGCCCTAGTGAACCAGGACTTCATCGATCACTTCCTGAAAGGGAGTGATCCGTTGCAAAAGCGAGTAATCGTGCCGCAATTACTATCGCATCCCAGGCGAGTTGGTCCGCCTATCGAGTGGCAAATCGTGGGTGTTTTTCGCAATGTGCGGAGCCACGGCCTTCGGCAAGACAATCCAGAGATCTACGTTCCCTTCTGGCAAGCGTCGTGGCCGAGCGCGAGCATCGGCGTCCGCACAGTGGAAGATCCGGCGTCCATGATGAGGAGCATCGCGGCCGCCGTACACCTTATTGACCCGCAGATTGCTCTTGCCAATCCGCGCACCATGGAACAGGTACGGGACGACGTACTTGCCAACGACAGGTTCACGGTAATCCTTTCTGCCAGCTTTGCGGCCATCGCACTGTTGCTGTCCGCTCTCGGCATCTACGGGGTCATGGCCTTCTCGGTCGCCCAACGCTCGCACGAGATTGCCTTGCGGATTGCACTTGGCGCCAGCCGGAATCGCGTGCTTGCGCTCGTACTCGGAGAAGGCGGGGTGTTGGCCTGTATTGGATTGGGGATTGGGCTGATCGGCGCCTATTTTGTGGGCCGCACAATGCAGAGCTCGCTGTTCGGCGTCGGAGCAATGGACTCCTCCGCTTTCGCTATGGTGGGATTGCTTCTTCTGCTAGCCGCCCTGCTGGCTTGCTATCTGCCAGGCCGCCGCGCCGCATCGGTGGAACCAATGCAAGCACTTCGCAGAGAGTAAGTCACGACTACACAACACGTGCCACCGCGGGAATTCGCCGAATCGCCGCCGCGAAGCCCCAACTCAATCCCAGCGCACCGGCGAACACAGTAGCGCCCTTGACGACTGCGGGCAGAGCTGCCGGAAGAAGCGCGTACTGCAGCCAACTCACGAGTGCGTAGTGTACAAGATAGATTGCGTACGAGTTCTCAGCTAGGCTGTCGAAAAGGCGGGACTTCAACCGCGCGAAACGGATGAAGACGGCCAGAAACGCGAAGCAAGAGGCCGCGCACGAAAGGACAAATCCACCATGCTTAGCGAACGCCCACCCCTCGGATTTAGCGTGTGAGGTGACAGCGACGATAAAGACCACCGAGGCCACTCCAAACAAAACCGGAGCCGCGATCACCCATAAGGGCCAACGCCTCGCGAGCTTCCCGCCGGCCGCCAGCAGTCCCTGATCGACACCCGTGGCTCCGACTCCAACGCCAATTAGGAAATAAGCCAGGTAATGAAAAATCCGACTGGTTTGAAAAGTGAAGGGCCCGAATGAACTCCAATTCAACGAATTGAAGATCAGAGCCATCGGGATGTAGGCCACCGCCGAAATAGCGATCAGCGAAACAAAGAACCTCGCCGGCTTATCGGACATAAGCCGCCCGAGCGTATTTCCCCAAGTGTGCGTCATCAGGAACAAAAGTGCTGCGATGCAATCGAAAGCGAGCAACACCCAGACGAACCATGCAGGTCCGGCAGGCCATTGCCCCAGCGACAACCATTGCTGCCAAAATCCAGCCGAACCGTTCGGGTGAGCCATCTGCAGATATGCGGGGTAGTACGCAAGAGGCGCAAGAACGAATGCCGCCACGATAAACGGGAGGCCAAGCCTTAATAGCCGGCCGCGCAAGAACTTCACACTTCCCTTCGTTTGCAGACCGTGCCAGACAAACAGCCCCGAGAGGAAGAACATGAGAGACATGAAGAAGATATCGTTAAAACCGGTGAACAGAGAGAAGCCGCTCCAGCGGTGTGCATCCACAACCGGGAAGGCCTCCCACCAACGGGGCTGCGCGACAAGCGATGCCGGTGGCGGCGGGGCAAATGGGTGGTAAGCAAGCACAGCGTGGTGAGCAACGACCAGCGCGACTATGAATGCGCGCAGGTATCCAATAGCGTGTTTATATTTCGATGTTGGGGCAGCCTGGGCGGCTGTCGCAAGTAACGTAGTTGAGCTAGTCATTTCGATCTTCTCCGATTTGAATTAAGCCAGCCGCGCGAGGCGGCGAAGCGCGATTGCAGTGAAAACCACGGTCATAGCTCCAAGCACGAGCACATGAACTAATGGCGCACCTTCGCTTGGAAAACCCATGGACGCGAGGCCTAACTGATCGAGGTGATACGCCGGCGAGAGGGGTGCGACCCAGTGCATCGACTTGGGCAGTGGAAACAGAATTGCCGAGAGATAGATCATCGGCAAGTAGAGCAAGTTCACAAATGCAGGCGCGGCTTTGGCAGACGCCAGCGATCCGACCAGAAAACCGAGCGCACAAAATGGCAGCGCGCCCGCCGTATTTACCAACGAAACACCCAGCAATTGGGCCGCACTCAGCTGCAGATGCCCAAGCGATGCCGCCGCGACCATAGTGCCCATGACGATGGCGACGAACAGCATTGACATCAGCATCTTTGCCACGAGCGAGGCGGCTGATGGCATGGGCAAAGCGCGCTTCAGTTTCAGAAGGCCCTGCTCGCGCTCCATGGCGACCGTAATGCCGAAGCCAAACATGCCTGGGCCCATCACGCCCAGCACAGAAAAGCCCATGAACGTGAACAACGCGGCGTTAGGATCTTTGGCAATCTGCGGGCCGAAGAGCAGCACCGCAAAGAGCAAGTAGAGACCCACGGGAAGCAGAAGAAAAGGTCCGGCGAAAGCAGGTGCGCGCAGCATTCGCAGGGATTCGTACTTTGCTTCGATTGAATAGGCTCGCAGCACCCGGCGAAGCGGCATTGCTGATTCTTGCTCCAGTTTCGACAGTTGCGTCCGAGTCAATGTGGGGTTCATTGCGCACTCTCCTGAGTAAGCTCCGTGAAAGCCTCAGCGAGCCCGGCGCGCTGCACCTCAAGATCCTGTAGGTCAAGGTCGGCGGCCAGAAGTCGTCTGACAACGTTCTCCGTGTTGCTCGCAGTTATCTGCAAGCCGTTCTGATCGGACGTCACTGTCTGCACATCGGGAAACGACGCCACTTGATCGCAGGTCAGCGTGGTACGGCACTTGATGCGCTTGCGTACAACCAGGGCGCGTATTTCACTTACAGTGCCGGTAGCGATCAAGCGGCCTTTGGCAAGAACGGCCACTCGATCCGCCAGAACCTCTGCCTCTTCGAGATAGTGTGTCGTGAGCACAAGGGAGCAGCCATCCTTAAGCAGCCTCCGCATACTCGCCCAGACCATCTCGCGGAACTGGATGTCGAGCCCAACGGTCGGCTCATCAAGAAAAAGGAGCTGCGGCCGGCCGACGACAGCGAGCGCAAATTGCACCTGGCGCTTTTGCCCAGCCGAGAGTTTGCCATAAGGACGCTTGGCCAGCGATGTCGTACCGGTGATCTCGAGCGTTTCTTCCGGAGTCAGCGGATTCGGGTAGTAGCTGGCCACCATATCAATCTGCTCACGAACTCGAAGCTCGGGGGCGAGAGCGGCCTCCTGCATCATGACGCCAACCCGGCGCCGCGCATCCACGCGGTTGGGCGACCGTCCAAATAAGTAAGCCGATCCGCTGTCGGGCTGCTGCAACCCCAAAAGCAACGAGATGGCAGTAGTCTTTCCGGCGCCGTTCGGACCAAGAAGTGCCAGCAGCTCACCGCTTCGCACATCGAGATCGAGTTCGTCGAGCGCCAGGAGACTGCCGAAACGCTTTGTCACACCGGAAAGCTCCGCAAGGGAATGATTGCTCATCTGTAATTCCCATTCTTGGGTGGATACCTCGTTTTGCAAAGCTGATTTTGACCAGGTGGACGAATGGCGGGACGAACGGCCGGGTTGCCCTATTCAGAACGGATTCGCGCTCAGAGCTTTCAATTTCTCGCTATACATGCGGCCGGATTGAAGACGAATGCCATTAGCGAGCGTGATCACGTATTCGCCGTGCGTGACCGGCTGGAGTTCTTTGATGCGTCTGACGTTGACGATCACAGACCGATGGATGCGCAGAAATAATCCTGGATCGAGCTGTTTCTCGAGCGCGTTCATGGTTACGTGCAGCAGATGCTCAGCGCGGCCGGCGTGAAGCTGTACATAATTCTCGGCCGCCTCAATCCAATCGATGTCGTCGACATCGACAAACAGAGTCTTGCCGGCAGAACGCACGGCTAGCCGCTTGAGAGAGCGCTGGGGTATTGCAAAGGTTTCCAGCAGCGATAAGATTTGCAAGTTAGCTTCGTCGGCCAGCCTGGATTTCAACGAGGATTTGGCCCTTGCCAGCGCCTTGGCAAACCTCTCCTCGGTGACCGGCTTCAGCAGGTAGTCGAGAGCATTCATCTCAAACGCATGAATCGCGTATTTATCGTGAGCGGTGACGAATACGACAGTAGGCATTTGTGCTGCGCCCACTTCCTTCAATACGCCGAACCCGTCCATTTCCGGCATTTGGACGTCCAAGAAGACCAGATCGGGTCGGACGCGACGGATGCTTTCTATGGCCTCGTGCCCATTCCTGGCTTCGTGAATAGCGGAGACATCGGTATCTTGAACGAGCAAGTCACGCAGGCCAGCGCGGGCGAGCGGTTCGTCGTCAACTAGCAGTGTCGTGAACTGCATCTTTCTCCATCCAGTGCGAATCGGCGGCGGTTTCAGCCGCCCTATAGGGCATGATTATCGTTGCAACCACGCCCCGTTGGCCGCCATTCTCAACAGAGAGGGAGGCTGCATCTCCGTAGAGCTGGGCCAATCGGGCTCGTGTGTTGGTCAAGCCGATTCCGCGACTTCTCGCCGCGCTCCCAGGTATCAGCCCGGGCCCATCATCTTGAACTTCCATCTCGAGCGTTGCATTCACTCGCCGCGCGCCGATCCGGATTCTGCCCGCCGATGAACTACCGCCAATGCCATGACGGATTGCGTTTTCGACGATCGGCTGCAGAACCATATGCGGGACGGAGGCGTCGAAAGCTTCGGGGTCGACGGCGATTTCTACGCTCATCCGGTCCTGAAAGCGCACCTGTTCGATCGAAAGATACAGGCGCAGGTATTCCAGTTCGCGGCGCAGCGAAACTTCCGGTGCGTCCACGTCGTCTAAAACGCAACGGAGAAGATCGCTCAACCGGCCAAGTGTCTGCTCGGCATCGGCAGTTTTTTGCTGGCGGACCAAAACCATGATCGCGTTGAGAGTATTGAAGAGAAAATGCGGCTGCAGCTGCATATTCAGAGCGCTTAGGTGCGCTCGCGCAAGCTGGCTCTCCAATTGGGCGGAATGGAGTTCGAGCCGTAGTGCTGCCTGTTTGCCTTCGACATATCTGCCATACCAAAGGAACCCGTACTGAACGGCGAGGATGATCCAATACGTAAGAACCGCCTGGTGAAAACCTATGACAAGCAGAAACGTCAGTGTACTGGCGAAGGTCGACATTAAGGCCGGAAAGACCCCGGCTTGGTGAAGGATGGCACTCTCTAAAGAAAGTTGGATCATTGCGATCGGCAAGCTCAAGGCGAAGTGAGTGATCGTCCTTCGGACCCAGCGCTCTCTTTCAAATGGAAGGCGCCGTCCCAGCCAGAGCACGACGGGAGTAAACAGGAACCAGATGTAAACTCCGGTCATCCACGAGACGAGAGAGTACCACCAGGGTGTCGGATCTTTTCCAAAGAACCTTTCCACCATTGCCTGGCTGAACATGAAAAGCCCGAGTGCAGTCCAGGCGACAAAGTAAGCTCCGCATCGCTGCAGCGTCGATTTTTGCTTAGTTGTCACGTTGTGTGCGGCCCAAACCTGTAGCCTATCTTAAACCTGCACGAGCCTTGGACACGTATTTGACGAACTGGCCTGTCTGTGTGATGAACCGTCCAATAGACTGCGCGCTGCCGGACTTTCGGAGTTAGTCGCGCGGTGCCCACGGCATCGGCCGCGACTACTTTTTGCAAGCCTCTCACCCCGCTGCGATACGCTAATACTTACTCCACTACAACTGGAGTAAATCCGCTAAAAGAGCTGGTCGCTCGCGAGCGGCCCATCCAAAGATCAGGTAGGAATAGCGAATTTATGGCAACAACCGTCATCGGCGTCCGCCAAGAACGCCCGGCGCGTTTTCTAGCCTCCACTAATGGCAAAAAGGTCGTAATGGCCGTCACGGGCGTCATTCTGTTTGTCTTCGTCATCGGTCACATGCTGGGCAATCTGCAGATTTACGAGGGCCCCGAGAAGATCAATGCATATGGCCGTTTTCTGAAGAGCATTCCGGAACTGCTGTGGAGTGTGCGCAGCGTCTTGCTGCTGGCTGTGTGCCTTCACATCTGGGCCAGCATCGGCCTCGCGCTCAAGAACAACGCCGCGCGCCCGAAAGGTTATTCGCGAAAGAAGAACGTTGCGTCCAGTTACGCTGCGCGCACTATGTATTGGAGTGGCCCCATTCTCTTCTGCTTCATCGTCTATCACTTGCTGCACTTTACGGTGGGCATCGTGCATCCCGGTTCCGATTTCAAAGAAGGTGACGTTTATCACAATATGGTTTCCAGCTTCAGCGTCTGGTACGTGTCGGCCTGGTACATTTTTTCCATGATTCTGCTCGGCCTGCACGTCGGGCATGGCGCGTCCAGCTTCGTACAGTCACTCGGTTTCAATCATCCGCGCCACACGCCCGTTATCAAGAAAGCAGCGGCTGTGTTTGCGTTTTTGCTGATCGCGGGTTTTATCTCGATCCCCATTAGCGTTCTGGCAGGTCTGGTCAGGTAAATGGAACTGAATTCACACATTCCAGAAGGGCCCATTGAGGGTAAGTGGGACAAAGCGCGGTTTGAATTGAAGCTGGTCAATCCGGCCAACAAGCGCAAGT
>PMSX01000342.1:46033-146121 GCA_003167495.1 Bryobacterales bacterium
AGAATTATCAGAACGACGGCGATAGCATTTACCGTTTGTTCTACGACACGGTAAAAGGCGGCGATTTTCGCGCGCGCGAAGCGAATGTATATCGCCTGGCACAGTTGAGCGTGCAGATTATCGACCAGTGCGTCGCACAAGGCGTGCCGTTCGCTCGCGAATATGGCGGCACCTTGACAAACCGCTCGTTTGGCGGGGCGCAAGTGTCCCGCACGTTTTATGCACGCGGGCAGACAGGCCAACAGCTCTTGCTGGGCGCCTATCAGGCGCTCGAGCGGCAAGTCGACGCCGGCAGCGTTACGATGTTCCCCCGCATGGAAATGCTGGATCTGATTGTGGTGGACGGCGTGGCGCGCGGCATTGTGACGCGCAACCTCGTGACGGGCAAACTGGAAGCGCACATTGCGCATGCGGTGATTTTGGCCACTGGCGGGTACGGCAACGTTTACTATCTTTCAACGAACGCCAAAGGGTCGAACGCAACCGCTATCTGGCGGGCGTATAAGCGTGGGGCGCTGTTTGCGAATCCATGCTTTACGCAGATCCATCCGACCTGCATTCCGGTGTCGGGCGATTATCAATCGAAGCTGACGCTGATGAGCGAATCGCTGCGCAACGATGGACGGATTTGGGTGCCGCGTAAGGCGGGCGACAAGCGTGCGCCGGACCAGATTGCCGATGCCGAACGCGATTATTTCTTGGAGCGGCGTTATCCGAGCTTTGGCAATCTGGTGCCGCGCGATGTGGCTTCGCGCAACGCCAAGGCGGTTTGCGATGAAGGCCGCGGAGTCGGTGAGACGGGGCTGGGCGTCTATCTGGATTTTGCCGATTCGATCAAACGGCTCGGGAAACATGTCGTTGAAGAGCGCTACGGCAACCTGTTTGAGATGTATCAACGCATTACCGATGAAGATCCCTACAAAGTACCCATGCGGATCTATCCCGCGATTCACTACACGATGGGCGGGCTGTGGGTGGATTACAACCTGCAAAGCACGATTCCCGGCCTCTTTGTGCTGGGTGAGGCCAATTTTTCAGACCATGGGGCGAACCGGCTGGGCGCGAGCGCACTCATGCAGGGACTAAGTGACGGCTATTTCGTGGTTCCCTATACGCTGGGCAATTACCTTGCGACGGCAAAACTAGCCCCGGTTGCTGATTCACATGCGGATGTATCCAATGCGCTGAGAAGCGTTGAGCAGAGCGTTCAGAAGCTGCTTGCCATTAAAGGCAAACGCACGGTCGATTCGTTTCATAAAGCGTTAGGCAAGATTGTTTGGGAATATTGCGGCATGTCGCGTACGGCGGAAGGATTGACGGCGGCAATCAGCAAGATACGGCAGTTGCGCGATGAGTTCTGGACGAATGTAACGGTGCCCGGCAGCGGGGCGGATTTGAACCAAAGCCTGGAAAACGCGGGACGGGTGGCCGATTTCTTTGAACTGGCCGAGTTGATGTGTATAGACGCGCGCGACCGAAACGAATCCTGCGGCGGCCATTTCCGCGAAGAGCATCAGACGCCGGAAGGCGAAGCGCAGCGCGACGACGAACGCTATTCATATGTCGCCGCCTGGGGTTACAAAGGCTACGGCAACTTTCCTGAACTCTCCAGAGAACCACTCGAGTTTGAATACGTGCATCCAAGCCAGAGGAGCTACAAGTAATGCAGATCAAATTGAAAATCTGGCGGCAAAAGAATGCGAGCGAACGCGGCAAGTTTGCCCCGTATCAGGTGGAGGCGCATCCGGACATGTCGATGCTGGAATGCCTGGATGTGCTGAACCAAACCTTGACCGAGCAGGGCGAAGAACCGGTGGCGTTCGAGCACGATTGCCGCGAAGGAATTTGCGGCTCGTGCGGGTTCATGATCAACGGCGTGGCTCACGGCCCGCTGCCGGCAACCACTGTGTGCCAACTCACCATGCGGCATTTCAAAGAGGACCAGGAACTGGTTATTGAGCCATGGCGCGCCAAAGCCTTTCCATTGATCAAAGATTTGGTTGTCGACCGGCGCGCCTTCGATCGAATCATCGCCTCCGGCGGATATATTTCTGTTCCCACTGGTAGTGCGCCGGACGGCAACGCGATTCCGATTGCGAAGGAAGCGGCCGACGTGTCAATGGACGCGGCGGCCTGTATTGGTTGCGGAGCATGTGTCGCAGCTTGTCCGAACGCGTCGGCGGCTTTGTTCACAGGCGCCAAGATGACGCACCTGGGCGTTTTGCCGCAAGGTGAACCGGAGCGTCATCTGCGCGCGTTGCGCATGGTGACACAGATGAATGAGGAAGGCTTCGGCGGCTGCACAAACATCGGCGAGTGCACGGGCGTTTGTCCGAAGGCGATTCCGCTGGGCGTAATCGCTCGCATGAATCAGGATTATCTAACCGGCAGTTGGGTGGAACGTAACAAGACAGTAACTATCCTGACGCCAGTTACCGACTGGAGTTAAAGGCACAGTATGTCACGCACGGAATCGGCGATGTTGGAACTCGGTACGCTTGCGCCCGATTTCGCGCTGCCGGACGTAGTGAGCGGGCGGACGATCGGCCTGTTCAGCGACTTTGCCGATAAAGAGGCGCTGCTCGTGATGTTCATCTGCGCGCACTGTCCGTACGTAATGCACGTGCAAGACGAAATCGCGCAGCTGGGCCGGGATTACGCGGCGAAGCCGGTTGGCGTCGTGGCGATTTCATCGAATGATGCGAAAGCTTATCCGGACGATTCGCCGGACGCCCTGCGCAGGCAGGCCGCGAACCTGGGCTTTACATTCCCGTATTGCTACGACGAAAGCCAGGATGTGGCGCGAGCGTACAGGGCTGCCTGCACTCCTGAGTTTTATGTCTTCAATCGCGAGCGCAAGCTGGTCTACCGCGGGCAACTGGATGACAGCCGGCGCAACACACCGACACCAGTGACCGGCCGGGATGTGCGCGCAGCCATCGACAACACGCTCGCGGGATTGCCTGTCAATCCGGAGCAACGGCCCAGCGTTGGCTGCAACCTTAAGTGGCGCACTTAGCCTCACTTTCGCAACGCTGAATGCGCGTCTGTTTCCTACTGGCCTTCTGGTCTGAACTCGAACACAATCGTGTGATCGCTTTCGACGTGTTGGCCGCGCAATGTTGCGGGTTGGAACGTCCACTGCTTGGCCGCGGTGGTAGCCGCTGAACCAAGTTGGCCCTTCACGTTAGGATTTGTCAAATGGGCCGCTTTCACGTGGCCGTTTGTATCGATGCGCACTTCCACTTCCACGCGCGTCACCTCGCTGATTAGACCCGGCGTCAGACTGTGTCTGTCTGGCATCACCTGCAGCAGAACCTTTGGTCCAATAAAGTCCAAGGTCTTGGAGTCGGGCGGCGCTGCCGGTTGTTGCGTTTGTGGCGTCGGCGCCGCGGGTTTGTTCTCAGGCAGGTTCGGGTCCCAACCGCTGATAGACGTGTTGCTCGTCAGAGGCGTGGTGACATTGTTGCTACTAGCGGGAAGCGGCCGTGATGCCGCTGTCTTGGGCGTCGTCACCTGTGGAGGAATCACGGGCACGCTCTGCCGCGCGGTTTGTGCCGGTTGCTGCGCTGGATGTTCCGCCGGCTTATTGGCGGGGTTCTCAACGGTGATTGGCAGCGGCGGAATCAACGCCGGATGATTCGCTTTTTTGGATGCCGCAGTGACCGGCTGGGCCGCGTTGTTCGTGTGCGCCTGCATCGGCGCTGTTGTCGGGGAAACGATCTGGTTCGCTGGCGCAGCCGGCAACGGTATTGTGCTCTCTACCGGACTGGATCCCGTCGGAGGAGAATTCGACAAATCGAGTGCCGGCTTGTTATCGCTCGGCACCGGCATTGTTGCGTCCACCACGCGCAACCTTCCGAGCGCCATCGACTGATCGGCTCCGTATACCCTCAGCTCGAAGGTGACATCGCCGCTCACAGGCGTGTATTTTACCTCTCCATCGGCAACCTGACTTGCATCAAGCTTTCTTTCAAAATGCCTGGGACCGTCGCTCACAGCCAGCACTGCGCCGTTAGACGCAGCCACCACGGGATTTCTGCGGTTCCAGCTGATCCACAAGCTGTCGCCGTGGCTCGCGGCGCGCAATTCCACATCGCTACCGGGGAACAAAATTTTCATCACCTGGCTAATTTTGCCATCGCTGCCTCCGGCACTCTTAACCGCCAGGAAAGCGAACGTTAACCCTGAAAACACGATAAAAACCAAGGCCGTTGAGAGCCAAGGCAATCCGGACTTTGGCCTGCGCTTTGGGATAAGCACCGGCAAGCCGCTAATTTCGGGTGCCGGCTTAGGGCGTGGCGCGCGATTGACGTCGTAAGGCACAATCGCCTCCACCGCAGTTCCCGTAGCCGTTGGCGGCGTCGGCACGGCGCGGGAGGCAGATGGCGCTGGAGCCGAGGAGGAAGGCTCGGTGTCGGACCCGCGAAATAAGGTTCGCGACTCAAACGATCGTGTCGCCGTTCCGCTCGGCGGCGGCAGCGGCAAATCCTCCGGGTACACATCGTCCGAATGTCGTCCCGGCAGCAGCGAAAGAATAGCGCGCTTGGCGTTATCGGCGATCTTCTTCCACTCTTGCCTGCGCTCGCGGCCTTCCGAGACGCTGTAAGTGCGCAAGTACAAATCGTCGTTCATCCTCATCCGCATCACCAGGTCAAGGGGCTGGCTGACGTGCCGTAGTTCGGTGGACAAACGAACTGAACTCCAGCGGTAATCCTCGGTGGTGAGTCTGCTGCTTTCCACTGCCGCGTACAACTCGGTTGTAATCTGCGTTTCGCCTTCGCGCCACACAATCAGCCCGATATCCTCGCTGTTCTTGAAGTGCCGGTTGTGAAATTCAACATCGCTGTTGATCAACCCGCCGCCGCCGCGCAGGGAGAACCATCCTAGCAATTTGTATGCCGCGAACTCGGGGTCTTCGTTCGCTAGCATCATCGCCACTGTGAACGCTTTTTCCATGCGTTCCCGGCGCGCCAGATCTGAGCGCGGTCCGGAGGAATCTTTAAAAGTCTTCAGCGCCTCGACGACAAGCGTTCCTTCTTGGGCCCTGCCGAAGAGAAGGCCGCTAATCTCTGTTTGGGCATGAGTCTTGTCCTTCAGCGCGCGCGCGAGTTCGCAGACTGCTTCCACTAAATACGGCGCCAATCTGACCATCAGCGCTCTGCTGCGAGTCGGACTGGCAACGCTAGAACTGGCAACACTCATAGGTCACCTTCGCTCTCTTATACATAGAAGTCAAACGGAATACCCAGTCTAGCGCCGGCAACAAAGCTGCGCTATATGGTTGGTGCATCCTTAGTGGCACGAGTTCTCTCCGACACTGCAAAATGGTGCGTTCGGGGCACACGAGCATTCCTACTCCGATCGCAACACTATCTCTATTAGAACATGAGAATGGACATTTTCGACCCACGTTCGTCGATGCTAGTATTCCTTCAAGGACGGGCGAACGATTCATGATTTAGCGTCACCGCCAAACGGAAAAATAGGCGAACGTCAGCGGTTAGGCTTGCACCCGTCTTTGCGGCTGAAACTCTTCAGGATCATAGAAATAGCGAGGATTGCGCTGAGTGATAAAAGGATTGAGGAAGATGCTTGCTTCTCTGGGGACGACATATTCTCCAGGCTCGACCTACTCCACCGTCCGGCGGGCGAAGGCTAGTGCTTGGGGAATAAGGCGCAGCCCCTCCTGGAATACGGCCGAGGTGTAGGGCAAAACTTGGCAGGTCTTCCAAGCAGGCCGTCGGTTGGCCAAGACCGAATCGAGCTCCTCATAAAGCGATTCGCGCAGCAGCGTAGCGATGTGTCTATGAAAGATGCGGAAGTACGAAACGGGACCATAACCGCGCGCAGTGTCGCGGCAGAAAAGTGATCGTGTTGCGGTTGGCGCACCGGCCGAAAAAGCCTAAAACTTCACGCCCGCGCGGCCAGGAGGAACCGTCATTCCCAGATTGTCGTCTGAATTCCGATAAGATGGCGGTTCAGGAGATATTAACAATGCTTCGACTCACGATTGGCTTGTTGTTAGCGGTTTTCATGCTGGCGGATGAGCCGCATCCGACACTGGCGGTTGGTTCCGCCGCCCCTGATTTCGCACTGCCGGGTATCGACGGCAAGACGCACCATTTGAAAGATTACGCAGCGGCGAAGGTATTAGCGATTGTCTTTACATGCAATCATTGCCCCACTGCGCAACTTTACGAAGGCCGAATCAAGAAACTGGCGGACGATTATCGCGGTAAAGGTGTGGCGCTGATTGCGATTCAGCCAAACAACCCGAACGCAATCCGGCTGGATGAATTGGGCTATACGGATGTGAGCGACAGTTTTGAAGACATGAAAGTGCGCGCAGCGTACCGGCACTTCGATTTTCCATATCTGTATGACGGCGACACGCAAACGATCGCACGCGCCTACGGGCCCAAAGCAACACCACACATCTTCATCTTCGACCAGGAACGCAAGCTGCGCTACGAAGGGCGTATTGATAATAGCCAGCGGGAAAATCTGGTCAAAACGCAGGATGCGCGCAACGCGATTGACGCTTTATTGGCGGGAAATGCGCCGCCGGTCGACCATACAGGCGTGTTTGGTTGTTCCACCAAGTGGATGGCGAAAGAAGCGGCGCGGCTCGAAGAGTTAAAGCGCATTGAAGCCGAGCCCGTGACTGTCGATTCGATTTCGGCGGACCAATTGAAGAAGCTGCGCGTAAACGGAACCGGCAAGGTGATGCTGGTGAATTTCTGGGCAACCTGGTGCGGCCCATGTGTGCACGAATTTCCCGCGCTCGAGACAACCTATCAAATGTACAGGCACCGGGATTTCGATATGGTGATGGTTTCCACTAACATGCCCGATGAAAAGCCAGGTGTGTTGAAGATGCTGCAACGGCAACATGCGACGGGCCAGAATTATGTTTTTGGATCGGACGACACCTATGCGCTACAGGCGGCGTTTGACCCGAAATGGGATGCACCCGTGCCATACACGGTGGTGTTGTCGCCCGAAGGAAAGATTATCTATCAGGAGTTGGGCGAAGTCGATATTTTGAAGTTGCGGCGCGTGATTTTGGGGAATTTGCCGGATCCCGATTACATTGGCCACCGTGCGTATTGGGCGAAGTAGGAGAGTGCTCGGCCGCGCTATATTGGTGTAGGCACGTCGGGTGCCTCCGTGTCCGCGGGCAAGGCCGAGCCTACCGATCTCGATCTCTTCTGCAAGTGTGTCAATCTTCTTTCAGCCCGTGACGCGGACGCCGGGCAAACAATGAGAGGAGATTGTCATGTCCGCCAACGTCCCTACTTCGCATCCAACGCGCCGGTTGCCGCCGCAGCCAAGCCTGGAGCAACTCCGCAAACAAGCTAAAGACCTGCTCGAACAATATCGCTCTGGCGACCCTGTCGCGGTAGCCGAAGTACAGCAGTTCGAGCACAACCCAGATCCATCGGCGTTCGCTCTCAACGATGCCCAACGCGTTTTGGCGCGCGCCTATGGCTATCAAAGCTGGCCCAAACTCAAAGCATTTCTTGATGGAGTGAACATTCAGGAACTCGCCGCCGCCGTGCAGCGTGGCGACGCCGCCAAGGTTCGTGTTTTGTTGAACGCCCGGCCGGAATTAATCGGCATGGACATGGCCGAGAACAATGAGCACCGTGCTCTTCACTTCGCCGTTTTGCACCGTGACGCGGCCATGGTGCGTTTGCTCATGGAAGCCGGCGCCGATGCCCACAAGGGCATCTACCCACATCGCGATGCAACCACAGCATTCGCGATTGCCCAAGAGCGCGAGTATCACGACATCGTTGCGGTAATTGAAGAAGAGGAGCGGCTGCGGCGCGAAGAAATGAGCTGCCCCAATGCTACGGTATCGCCCGTGCAAGATCAAATCAACGCTGCCATCTCAGAAGGCGACAACGCGACGGCCATTCGTTTGCTCGAGGTGGACGGCTCATTGATCCAAGCCTGCGATAGCGGTGGTGGCACTCCATTACATACTGCCGCGGAAGAGGATAACGCAGAGATGGTGGCGTGGCTGCTGAACCGGCGCGCCAAGGTGAATAAACAGGACGTCGAGGGCTTCACCGCTCTCGACCGCGCCGCGCTCGCGGCCGATCCGTCGTTCCCATCCATTGCCAAACTCCTCATCGAACACGGCGCGGAAGTGACTATTCGCGCAGCCGTTGGATTGGCCGACGTTCCTCGCATTCGCGAATCGATCCAAGCTGATCCAGCCTCTTTGCGTCAGGTTCGAAAGGGCGGCGGACTTCTCACGCTCGCAGTGAAGCACGGCCACCGCGAGATTGTCCGGCTGTTACTGGATCTTGGAGCGGATGTGGACGAGCGGGTCATGCTCGAACAAGTGGAGGAGCCGACGCTAAGCTGGGGACATCCACTCTGGTGCGCCGCAAAGTTGAACGAAATAGAGATAGCTGAGCTACTGCTCGACCGTGGCGCCGATCCAAATGCCAACGTCTACGCCTCCGGTTGGCCCCTGGGCAATGCTTGGAACCACGAAGGAGGCGCTCTCAAGAAACTTTTGATCGCGCGTGGCGCAAAGATGCAGCCGTACATGGTCTCGGCGACTCACAACGTGGAAGAAGCCAAAAGACTCTTGGAGCTGGATCCAAGTGAGGAGCTTGCACAAGAGTTGGCGTGGTCTGCCTGCGATCACGGCTGCCCGCAGATTGTCGAGCTAGCGCTCCAATACCTCAACTGGCCCAGCGCCGATTCACGGTGGCACTGGATCATTATCCAGCCGATCCGCGGTGCAAGCGGCAATTCGTCACGGAATGAAGGCCATTTTAAGTCGATGGCTGCCATACTGCACCACGGGGTTGATCCGAACATCTCGCGCTACGGTCAGACCGCTCTCCATTTCGCAGCTGCTTATTCGGGCCCCGTTAGCGATGCCGATCGTGCGCAGTTCGCAGGCATGCTCATCGACTACGGTGCGAAGCTCGAACTTCGCGATGACCTTCTCAAATCCACAGCTTTGGGGTGGGCGTGCCGCTGGGGACGAACAAAACTGGCCGAACTTCTCATCTCGCGTGGGGCGCGGATCGACGAGCCAGACGCCGAAGCATGGGCCACACCAAAGGCATGGGCCCAAAAAATGAAGCAACCCTCGGTTCTGGCGGTTCTGCGGCAGCAGCGGTGATGCGCGCTCATTTGTGGGGCGGCATGGCATCCCGCGGCCAATTGGAAATCGGCGCTGGACACTCTTCTGCCTGATCAAGTTGGTTCTGCGCTCAACAACCGTCAAAAGTCGATTCTTGCTCCGACCTGCCCGGTACGCGCACCGCCAAAATCAGAGCCCCGGGCACTGGTGATGACTCCTGCGCTTGAGTTGGTGATGTCTAAGACAGGGTCGGCGAGATTGGTGTGATTAAGAACGTTGGTGAACGAACCCTCAACCTTTATGTGTACGCGTTCGGTTACCGCGAACCGCTTGGATAGGCCCGCGTTCACGTTGACCGTTCCAGGACCGACGACGGTGCCGATTCCGGCGTTGCCGAAACGGCCAATGGGCGCAAGAGTCGTCGCGGGGTTCGTACCAATGAGGCAGGAGTGACCTTGCGTCCAACCGGGAGTGCCGGGGCAGGTGTATGCAGCCACGTTGAACCACCCGTCTGCGGTCGGATTGCTGAGTGTGGGATTACCCACTAAATCAGGCGCTTGATTGCGGCCAATGATGCCCGAACCAGTGCCTGAAGGATCTCCGCCCGTGAAGTACGGCGTAAGGAACGGTCCGCTCTGCCATAAGAAGATGCCGTTGACTTGCCAGCCTCCGAGCACTGCATCCGTTAAGCGATTTGAGTGTGAGAGGAATTGACGTCCCTTGCCTACTGGCAACTCATAGATGGCGGAGGTGAGCCAGCGGTTTTTGCGCGATGCGTAGACGGGACCGTATTCATGCTTCAAGTCCAGGGCATCCATCGTGCGACCGCCGGCATTCTCTCCCGCGAAGCTGCTGGGAGTGTAACCTTGATTGTCGGCCAAGTTCTTGCCGAAGGTATAGGAAGAATTGAAGCCTAAACCCGCTGTATACCGATGGCTGAATTCAACTTCAGCGGCCTGATAATTGGCATCCGCGCCATTGGCCCGAGTGTTAACCACGCCCCAGTTGGGGAAGGGACGGTCGCTCAGTGGTTGAAGGGCGTAATAGGTTGTCGAGTAATTTGACTGATTGAGATTCGGCGCCCACACCAAGTCGCGAGTCTCCATGCCAACGTAAGAGACACGGAGGCCGGTATTGTGCCCAAGGTCGCGATCAATGGAGAAGTTCGTCTGCATTGAATAAGGATCTTTGTAATTGATCTGATTAGCGGTGCCGAAGTAGTACGTGCCGTTGGGATTAATAGTCACTCCCGAGGCGCCGGTTTTCACATTCGGCCATTGAATAGCGGGCACGCCGTTGGTGATGGTGTTGTTATATGTGGACGTGGCCGATTGCAAGGTTCCAGTCAGAGCGTAGTAAATTGAGCCAAGCACCTCAGTGTTGTAAATGCTAAAGCCACCGCGGAAAACGGTCTTGTTGCCGAACGGACGATAGGCAAAACCAAAGCGTGGCATGAAGCGGTTCGGTGCGGTTCGCAAACTTTCGGGCAAGCCGGCTTGACTCGCGGAGAGTACGGGCATGCAGGGCGCGCCGTTCACAATGGCGCCGCCTGTTTTTTGGCCGAGCGGACAAGGATTGGTGCTGGCGAGGCCGGGATCAAGCAGGTCCGCATAGCCATCCGGATAGATGACAGCGCCCGATTTCGGATAGTTGGGATCGAAGTTGCCTATGTTTCCGGAAGCATCGTGATAGCCAGGGTGAAACTCCCAACGCAAACCATATTCAAGGGTCAATTTTTCACTCACTCGAAAACTGTCTTGTGCGTAAGCGTTGTAGTGATTCGTAATCCCGTCGTTGTCCATTTTGACGTTGTCGAAATCAGTGTTCGCCGGAATTCCAAGAAGGAAGTCGCCAAACGGCGCACCGGTGAACGCGCCGGTGAAATTGAAGCCACCATAGTTGTCGCCGCTGAGGAAGCCAAGCGGAGTGATGGCTTGAATGTGGCGGTAGTCAAAGCCAAACTTCACTGTGTGGCGGCCTTTGAGCCAGCTCACATTATCAACAGCCTGGTACGTACGTCCCTGAGTGATGCCGTCCAGTCGGTCGGCGTCCAGGCCAGTCAGATTCGAGATTTCAACATCGGGCAGGCCGTTGAAGAACGCGGGTAATCCGGGCAAGCCCTGCAGGCCAAGAGAATTTGCAAAGGCTGCGCCGTTATAGGAATTGGAATAGCCGCTGTTGTTGCGAGTGAAGCCGAAACGTGCTTCGTTGTAGAGGCTTGCAGTGATGGAGTAATTGTGTGCGAGTGTGAGGAGGCGATAATTATCCGGGTTACTGTTGGAGGGAACCAGCAAGTCGTTGTTCGAAAGCTGATTGATGTCCTTGGAAGTCCAGCGTCCGAAGATGTGCTGCTTATCTCCGAAGTTTTGATCGATACGAATATCGTATTGATCGGAGTGGTAACTGTTGTCGCGATTCACCACATAGTTGGCGGAGTGAACTACCGAGGTGTTGCCGGTATTCGGCAGCGGAAATAAGGTGAGGAACTTTACCGCCACCGGGTTGATCTGGCTTTGGGGAATGGTGTCGTTCGGATAGGGTAGGCCGGTCGAGGGGTCGGTAATGGTCACACCTTCGGCGCTGAAGTTGCCGCTACGCATCGCTGCTGTCGGAACTGTATTTTGCAGGGTCGAGCTCTTGGGAAAGCGGAAGCCTTCATACGTTCCAAAGAAAAAGGTCTTGTTCTTGCCGTTGTAGAGGTGCGGCAGAAGCACGGGGCCGCCGGCCGTGGCGCCAAAATCATTCGCCACGAGACGATTCTTGGTAGTAGAACCAAAGCCGGTGGCATTCAGCGCAGCGTTTTGTGTGTACCAAAACAAGCCGCCGTGAAACTCATTACTCCCGCTTTTGGAAACTGTAGTAATATCGCCAACTTGCCCGTATTCGGCTGGATTGCCGACACCTTGTACTCTGATCTCGGCTATAGATTCGGTGGAAGGGAAAGCGTTCGAAAGAGGCTGGTTGCCGGTGACGTCGGTGATGGAAATGCCGTCAAGCGAATACTGCGTCTGGGACGGAACGCCGCCCTGGATGGAGAAGTTGCCGCTGTTATCGGATTGGACGCCCGGCAGAGCCTGTATCACTAGATACGGGCTGGTATTCCCATCTGCGCGCACATTGACCGGCATCTTTTGCGGATCGAGCGACGCTTGTATGGTTTGGCTATCAGTGGCGATAACACCCTGCGCAGTGGATTCCACCGTAACCGTCTGGGACATTTGACCGACTTTTAGGCCGCCGTCGACACGCAGGGTCTGACGGGCGGTAAGAGTGATATCCGTAGCGGTGAAGGTTTCGAATCCCTTCGCTCTAAATGTGATGGAGTAGCGCGCAGGCAGGGCGTTGACCAGCGAATAGTCGCCGTTGCTATTTGTAATTGTTTCGTGCGTTGTGTTTTCATCCAGGTTGGTGGCCGTAACGGTGGCATTGGGAACAACAGCGCCGGAGCTGTCTTTGACGGTGCCCAAGATTGTGCCGAACGTGGATTGGGAAAAGGTTGGAAGGGCGCAGCAGAGCGCAAGACTGATTGAGATTAGTGTTTCTTTCAAAATGTCAACCCCCTGACAGAAATACTTGTGACTTAGAAAAGATTACAGTACCTCTGTTTCATTTGAGTGTCAACTAAGTGAAAAAATATCTGTTGGTTGGATCAAGTATAAAAGTCCACTGCGTGCGAGCCAACAACGACCATGAGAACCTTGAGACTAATCACAATGAGGATACAAATTCCCTTGCTGCTCGTGCTAAGCACTTACGCAGGTGCGATAGCCGCGGACCAGACGAAGCTAGGGGAGGGCAATATCATTGCTCAGAAGACAGGGCCGTCTTCGCCGTTGGTGCAAGCGGCCATGCGAGTGATTTTGAAGAACGTCCGTGCAATTCGAGACGAGACGCTGCGCGATGCCACGTTGGACGCGCTGCGGAATCCGGCCACGTGCGTAGCGCATCGGGTTCGAGTGACGGATGAAGTGAAGGCGTCCATCCTCAAGAGGCTGACGGAGGAAGGGTTGTTGCTGGAGAATAAAGATGCCAAAACAGGCGTTTTCCCACCGCTTACGAACGAGGGCAGTGCCTGCCCGCAACTGCCTCTAATGCTGAACGCTGCGCCGGGCAGTGGATTGGGTGGCCACCACTCCTATCCGGGCGGGTTGGCGGTGCATGAGGCATTCAATCTGCAAAGTGCCCTGAATTTTGCAATGCTGTACCGCAAGATGTTCGGCAATGACGTTTCGATCAATCGGGATTTTGTAATCGGTGCGCCTGCCTGGCACGATTGGGCGAAGACGATGGTGCTGCAGTGGAATGCCGATGGCGGTGTGTTCGACGAATTCAACTTCGGCGGGGCTGGCCGCACTGATAACTATGGGTCGGCGGGAGATTCGCGTACCGGTGCGCACCATATTCTTGGTTTGGCCGAGACAATGGCCCGCGGCTTAGCGCCTGGTCTGGTAATCACCCAAGCCAGCGCTCATGCGGCGCCTACGCTGGGCAACGAATACAAAGTGGTGAATTGGTTGCGGGCCGCAGCCCTGATTGCGCGCATCGATCCGGCGGCCAAAGGTTATCTGGTCATAGATAAAGATGGCCGCTGGCGTCTGCCCCCGCTGAATCACTTGTGGGATGGCCTTGATCTAAATAAGAACGGACAAACCAATCTATTGCCGGAATATCCGATTCACAATCTCTCCGATGCCGATTTTGTGCAGTCGATACCCGCCGTCACAAACGCCGAGTTGTTGCTAAAGACGGTGGCGAAGCAGTTTGGCTATGATCCAGCGGAAACAGCCACCTACAACAACAAATTCCGCAATGTTGTTTTGGCCTTCGTAGGGCCGGAACGGCTCTCTTTCACTTACAGCAGCTATGGGTTGGACGCGGTAGTAAGAGCGATCAGCCGGCTAAAAGAACGCAAGCTAATCTAGAATTTTCTTCGCGAAATTGGGAGAGGTACTAATGTTCGCCCAAAATTCGCACTAGCATGGCTTGCGGTGGTTCGACGACGGAAGTACTCCAGATGGATTGACTGCTCCAAATAGACTGACTACTCCAAATGGATTGACTACTCCAGATCGATTGACTACTCCAAATGGATTGACTGCTCCAGATCGATTGGCTGCTCCAAATAGACTGACTGCTCCAGATGGACTGAGTGCCGGAAATAGCTTCGTCTAAGGCTGTGGCGGAACCAGATATGGCCGCCGAGGCACTCCCGGAGCAGATTGTATTCGATCCGCAAATGAGCGCAATTGTGGCGGGTTGGTTGTCGCTGGCGGGCGTATAACTCACGGCCGGGGAATTGGCTGCGCCCGCAAACACGTGATTGTCGAGAAGAGCGGCTTGAATATCGAGATAGCCGGCGCCGACCGTGAACGCGTCGTAGTAGCTTGTAAATGACTGGCCGGTGGTCGGATCATAGGCGACGCTGGACTCGGGAAACGTCTTGTAGGCGGTTAGCATCAGACGAGCCTTGATCTGATCGGGAGTGAGTTCAGGATGAGCCTCTAAGAGCAAGGCCGCGGCGCCACTTACTACGGGAGTGGCCATGCTCGTGCCGCTCAGCGTGAAGTAATTGGCAGAGGGAGCATTGGAGGCGTTCCATTGAAAGTAACTGAGGGGTACCAGGTTGGCTGGATAGTTTTGTTCCAAAGTGCCGTGGGGCGCGAGCAGAGAAACAACCAGGTTGCCAGGCGCCACAATGTCTGGCTTGACGATGTGATCGACCACCGTCGGGCCCTTCGAACTATAACTGGCAATGCGGTCGTCGCTGCGTTGGGGTGTGCCCATCGTTTTCATGGCGCCGACGGTGATGACATACGGATCGTTGCCTGGAGCGTAGATCGTGCCATAGCCGTTATTTTCGAATGTATTGTCGCGGCCATCGTTGCCCGCGGCAACCACCACCACAATCCCCGCCTGCCAGGCCAATTCGACGGCCTGGCAGATGGGGTCAGTCTGATAACTCTCTATCACGGGATGGCCGAGTGAAATATTGATGACGCGGATATTGTAGGTGTCTTTCAGTTGAATGGCGCGTTGAATCGCGGCGATGACGGAACTGTCGGAACCCGTGCCTTCGCTGTCCAAAACGCGAAGGTCGATAAGTTTTGCGCCAGGGGCAATGCCGCGGAACGTTCGAAAACACTGCTCGCACTTAGAATCTTGGCCGTCGCCGGCAATGATGCCCGATACGTGTTCGCCGTGCCCAAAAAAATCCGCCGATGAGTGGGCGTCAATGAAATTCTCTCTGTAGACGATGCGGCTGTCTCGGACGAAACCGCCCGTCCTCAAATCCTCCACATGGGAAATGCCGCTATCGATAACCGCCACACCAATACCGGAACCATCCAGACCGTATAGCCACCAAGCAGCCGGAGCATTCACCGCCGCAGCCGTGAGGTCGAGCAAACTGTGAACGGGGTGGTCCTGACTAACGAACATAACCTCAGGGTCGGCAGCGATTTTTGAGAGATTGGAACCAGGGACGGCATAGGCTCCGCTGTTGATCATGCCCAAGTCGGCTTTGATGAATCCACCGCCGGAAATCGTTTTCAAATGTCGGCCTAAAGTGGGAGGATTCCGATAATGGACAATGACCTGCACGGTCTCGTTGGGAGCCGCCCCTGCCAAAGCGGGAGAAATCTTCCGTTGTTGGGCGCCGCCGGGAACGGAGCTCAAAAGAACGGACGCAATAATCGCCAAAATTGAGTGTTTCACACTCTTCCCCCTGAAGTTTCAGAGCTAACTTCGTTCAACGCTGAAAGCTATTGAGCTAGTATACGCAAAAAGCAAGCAAGCTGTACCCGAAAGAGAATTATATTTAAAATGGCTTCTACACCTCTGAATCCCACCCGGAAGCGTGAGCGGCCCAGTCCGGCAGTTGTGGGCGGTGCCAACGCGACGAGTGGATAGCCGCTTAAATTAATTGAATTCCTAGGGCTTAGGCGGAGCCAAGCCCTGCCGATTTTAAATAAAAGTTAAAAGACAGTTGACTACAATCTAGTAACGACCTTAGATTATAGACTAAAGCTTGACGCTTCTTTTAGTGGAATTAGATCGCAAGTAAAGGGTAATTTCCAGAGTTCCCGTGCCTATTACGAAAATAGCGAGCAAAGCGGAGGCGAATGCACTGAATTTGTGTAAGCTGGCTTACCTTTCGTTGCTAACAATTACCTCGTTAGCCGCTTCGCTCGATCCGTCGAAGGAGATCCGCGGGTTCCATCAGGACGCATGGGGAATCGACCAAGGCCTGCCGCAGAACTCCGTCTATACAATTTTGCAGACCAACGATGGCTACATTTGGTTTGGGACCGAGCTCGGGCTGGTGCGTTTCGACGGATCGCACTTCGAAGTGTTCGACAAGAACAATACCCCGGGCATTGGAGACAACGTGATCGTAGCCCTTCTGGAGGACCGAGCCGGAACTCTCTGGATTGGGACGTACAACGGCGGCGTGGTTTGCTACGCGAGAAACAAATTCAAGACGTTGGATGACAAGAAAGGGTTGCCCGGCAACACCGTGCGCGCCCTTGCCGAAGACACGTCCGGCGACATCTGGATTGGGACGGATGCCGGATTAGCGCGCAGCCACAACGGGCGCCTTACGGTTTACAAGAAGACTGACGGCTTGGCGGGGGATCAAATTTACGCGCTGGCTACCAGTCTCGACAACACGGTGTGGATCGGCACACAAGACGGGCTTACTAGTTACCATGACGGGAAATTCTCAAGTTACAAGGGAGTAGCGGGCTTGCCGAACTCGCGGATCCAATCTTTGTTTGCCGATACGGACGGCAGTTTGCTAATTGGGATGAATGGCGGTGGTCTGAGTGAGTGGCGCGATGGACAGTTCACCAACATCACCAAGCGGAATGGCCTTCCAGACAACGGCGTTCCGGCCCTGCTCGCGGATGGCGCAAACTCTGTCTGGATTGGTACCTATGGCGGAGGGTTGTGCCGCAAGGTGGGCAAGACGTTCAGCTATTACACCAAAAACGATGGATTGCCCATTGACGATGTGCGCGCGTTATTCGAAGACCGCGACGGCTCTGTGTGGATTGGCACGGGAGGCGGCGGTTTGGTGCGGTTGTCCGCCGGGCGGCTATTCACCTCCTATGGCGAGCGGGAAGGCCTATCCGTCGACACCGCGCTGCCAGTCATGGAAGACAGCCACGGCGATATGTGGGTCGGCACCAACGGCGGGGGAGTTAACCGCTGGCACGACGGCAAGTTCACGGCGTTCACTCACAAAGATGGTTTGGCCGACGACGTTGTGTTCTCACTGGCGGAGGATCAGCGCGGCGATCTGTGGATTGGTACTCACGGCGGACTGAGCCGATGGAGCCGGGGACATTTTTCCACGTATACCACGCATGACGGGCTTCCGCTGAATTCGGTGGTCTCCCTCTTTGTGGATCACGCGGGAACTTTGTGGGCGGGGACGCGCAAGGGACTGTCGCGTAAAGACGGGGACAGGTTTACAACGCTGACAACCGAGGACGGACTTTCAAGCAGCTTTATCCAAAGCATTGCCGAGGATCGCAGCGGCAACCTTTGGGTGGGCACGCGCGGCGGCGGCGCAAACCGTTACGCGCACGGCCACTTTGATGTGTTTAACACGAGGAACGGCTTATCCAACGATGCCGTGAATGCGTTCTACGAAGACAAAAAAGGTGTAATGTGGTTGGCGACTTCTGGCGGTTTGAACCGTCTCAAGAATGGCAGACTCACGTCATTCACCGTCAAAGACGGTCTTCTGGCCGACGAGATTTCTTCTATCCTGGAGGACGATGCCGAGCCCGCAAATCTTTGGTTGAGTTCACCGCGCGGTGTGTTTCGCGTGGCCAAGCAGGACTTGGATGACTTCGCGGACAAGAAGATCGAACATATCCCCTACGTTTCGTACGGTGTGTCGGACGGCATGAACACTACCGATTGCAATGGCGGAATTCAGCCGGCGGGTTGGAAAGCAAGAGATGGCCGGATGTGGTTTCCCACAATGAAGGGCGTGGTGACGGTAGATCCGAGTAAAGCCGGCTTAGCGACGCCGCCGCCCCAGGTGTTGATTGAGAGTGCGCGCATTGGGGGAATCGACGCTGACGTTAGCACTCATCTCGAAGCGCCGCCAGGATCGGCTGATTTGGAATTTCGTTATGCCGCCCCCACGTTTATTTCGCCCCAAAAAACCGTTTTCAAATACATGCTGGACGGCTATGACCGCGACTGGGTGGATGCCGGCACGCGGCGCATGGCTTTCTATACAAACATTCCACCGCGTGCTTACACTTTTAGGGTGGTGGCCAGCAGCGGTTTCGGCAAATTTAGCCGCGAAGCGAAATTCGATTTTAAACTGGCGCCTTTCTTTTACCAAACCCTTTGGTTCCAGGGCTTGTGCGCGTTTTGTGCCGCTGCCATAGCTCTGGCTCTCTACGCGTCGCATGTGAGGTCTGTGGAAGGACGCGAACGAGCGCTGGAGGCTCGCGTCGATGAGCGCATGTCTGAATTGCGGAATGCGTTAGCGGAACGCGGCCGCGCCGAAAGGGAATTGGTCAAGGCGAAACAATCCGCCGAAGAAGCCAGCCGTGTGAAGAGCGAGTTTCTGGCCAACATGAGCCATGAGATTCGCACGCCGATGAATGGCATTGTCGGGATGACGGATCTGGCGCTCGCCACCGATCTGAGTCCCGAGCAGTATGAGTATTTGGGAATGATCAAGTACTCAGCCGATTCACTCCTCACTGTCATTAACGACATTCTGGACTTCTCAAAAGTGGAGGCTGGGAAACTCGACTTCGAACCGATTGACTTCGATCTGCGCGACAGCTTGGATGATACTTTGCGGCTGGTGGCATTCCGCGCCGATCAAAAGGGGTTGGAGATCGTTTGCGACCTGGGCGAGGGCGTGCCTGAAATGATCCGTACCGACCCCACCAGACTGCGGCAGATTGTCTTGAATTTGCTGGGCAACGCCGTTAAATTCACGCAACGCGGCGAAGTTGTCCTGCAGGTGGCATGTGAGTGGAAAGACGAATCGGGAGCGCTGTTGCATTTCATTGTGCGCGATACCGGAATTGGAATACCACGCGATAAGTTGACCACTATCTTTGAAGCTTTTTCGCAAGCCGACTCTTCCACGACTCGGAGGTTTGGAGGCACTGGTCTCGGTTTGGCGATTTGCCACCGTCTCGTCCAATTGATGGGCGGCAAGATCTGGGTCGAGAGCGAAGAGGGCGCGGGTAGCCAGTTTCACTTCACCATGAGAACGGACGCCACCGAGACGAAACGGTCTTCTGAGCAGAGCGGAGAGATCCCGGAATTGGCTGGGGTTTCCGTGTTAATTGTGGAAGACCATGTAACGAGCCGGCGTGTTTTGCGCGAGCAACTCGCCCGCTGGGGCATGCGTGCCATCACTGCTCCCAACGTGAACGAAGCGCTCTCACGGTTGCGCCAAGCCAAGAACGCCGCCGAACCTTTCTCGTTAGTGCTGGCCGACGTGCATCTGCCCGATGGAGATGGGTTCAGCCTGGTTGAGAAGATCAACCGTCAACCAGCGCTGGCGGCGGCCACCATCATGATGTTCACGCCCGGCCACAAGCTGATTGAAGCCGCGCGCTGCCGTGACTTGGGAGTAGTAGCCTACATTACGAAGCCGATTCGCGGGCACGAGTTGAGCGCAGCGCTGAAAGCCGCGCATGTTAAAGCGGCGCGGGGCCCCGGCGAGGCCCCTATCTCTCTAAGAAGTGAAGTCACTCCCGAGAGACGAACGGTCCGGGCGCTGCGGGTTCTCTTGGCAGAAGACAATCCGATCAATCAGCGTCTCACACTCCGGCTCCTCGAAAAACGTGGACATACGGTGGTTGCTGCCGCCGACGGAATGGAAGCGCTCGAAGCGCTCGATCGAGATGCCTTCGACCTTGTGTTGATGGACGTTCAAATGCCGCGTATGGACGGCTTCCAGGTAACTGGGATTGTGAGAGAACGGGAAAAAATCACAGGTGCGCATCTGCCGATTTTTGCCATGACTGCGCACGTGCTTAAGGGCGACGAAGAGCGCTGCCTCAGTGCGGGGATGGACGGTTATATCCCAAAACCAGTGAGCCCGAAGGAATTGATAGCGGTGGTAGAGAGCGTTTCGATTCCGATATCGCCTGCGTCCGCATCAGCATCGGCCTAGCCGTCCGTGTGTAAGACCCTAACCCACAATCGACATCGTGCTTTGGCTCATCTCATTGTCAACCAGCTCCATTTTTACGTTCGCCGTAAAATCGAGATTCGACTTGAGTAGGCTAGCCATTGTAGTGCTGAGACTGACGCTGTCTGCCATAGTGGACCCTGCCGTTAGTGGGTTGCTCGCGCTCTGAAATGCTTGATTGAGCCCGTTAGCGGCGCTTTCAAAGGCCGCGCTCGCATTTTGCATGCCTGCTGCTGCAATGGAAAAGTTCATTTCTTGTGTCTTACCTTAAAATGCTTATCGGCCTGTTCCGCCAAAACTAGAAAATGAGAGCCGCGTCCGCCTGCATACCCTTACCGAGAATAGCTTGAGGGGGTCAATTCCGGAAGGGAGGGCTTGATCGTAGTCACCTAACCTCTGGGTCTTCTCACCTGCGCCCAGAAGCCAAAGCCGACAAAAGCCAGAAATCCCAGCCCCCAGATCCGAAACCCAAAGTTGCTAGCCGGGACAATCCAGGAATCGGGCCAAATCTCCTTAGCGAGGAACGAAACCGCTCCGCCCACCAGCCCGACGCTGAACCAAGCTCCCATGATGACCAGCAAAGGCGCGCGCCGCCAGAGGGCCTCCACTTGCTGGGGCACCTTTTCGCGAAGTACCTGCCAACCGTAATAGGCCAAAGCCAGCGTCGCTTCCCCGGCACTTTTGCGCTTGAGCGGAGTGTCTTCTTTTCTAATGGTGGCTGCACCTGAGATCTCCAAGGGAGGCGGAATAACGTTAGTACCCCAATACGCCGTTTGCAGCGTAGTCGCGAGATCGGCGGCGCGCACGTAGTTGGCATAGCCGCCGGCTTCGAGCAACCGGTGCCCAATCTGAAGCAGCGCTTGCGGCGCCGTTTCCCAATGCGGCAGCTTCTGCCAGCCCGCGCTTTCCAGCACTTGTTCGGCGGCGCCAAGTTTCGTCTCCGCGTCCATTTTCGCTACGTTCGTGAGACGTACCAGCAGCTGCTCAACATTGGCCTGTATGGGTTCAAACTCGGGCTTGGAGCGCAGCTCATCCACGCGCGAAGGGTCGGTCGTCACCGCTTCAATGAACCGTCCTACCGCCCACTCTCTGCGGTCCGTATTGATGGCGTGTACAGTTTCGTTCACCAGATGTTCCACTCGAGCCACCTGCTCGGGCGGAGCCACGGGTTGCAGAATCTGTGTGAGTTTGGACAGATCCGCCACCGCCAGTTCGCGAATCACGGTTGTGTCGTTGACGACGGTTTGTTGAGTCGAGGCTGAGGGCGATGGTTCGCCGGCTCCGGCAACTGGTCCAGACTGGCCAGTGGTGGGTGTGAGCTTCGCTTCGGAAACCCCCGCGCCTGCCGCGCCTCCGGTTGGCGCTATATGCATTCCAATTTGATCGAAGCACACCGCGCCGCAAAAGCGAAACAGTGCTCTTATTGTTTGGTGTCCGCCGGGTGCGAAGATTCTTCGAAAAATTCGCGTTGGAGCGATAAACTTCGCTGATCCGACTTGATTGCCCGGACCGCCCCGGCAATGGCCGAGGCCCAAGCCTTCATGTCAAACTCGCCCAGTTCAGTTGTCGCCGGTGCTCCATCGCCGGCATAGTGATTCGGAAACTTGGCGTACCACCAAATGCCGGTATAGACGCCGCTGGGCAGATCGAGACGGTTCAAATCGGCGCCCGATTCGCGGCCGGCCCGATCCAAGTGGACCAAATCTGGGCGCGAAACCATCGTATGCGCGGTCTCCGACTCCCCAGCGTGGGCATCCACTTTCGTCTTCAAAGCTGGCCGGCCCGGCGGATAAGCACTGTGGCCGAGAACATAAACCACATAGTCATGCGGCGTAGCGAGTTGTGCTTGCGCGAAGAAAGGCAATAAATTATTGTTGCCGCCATGGCCGTTCACAATGAGAATTTTCTTGCAGCCATTGCGCGCCATTTCGTCGGTGGTTTCCTGCAGCAACTCGAGTTGCATTTTGGCGCTATACGCCAGCGTGCCGGGTTCGTGCTTGGCCTCGAAAATCTGGCCATAAAAATAAGGCGGAAAGATGATGGCGTACTCTTCCCCGGCCGCGTGTTCGGAAGCGTAGCGCACGTTGATCAAATCCGTGCCCAGCGGCAGCTGCGGGCCGTGCTTTTCAATAATGCCAAACGGTAACAGGCAGGTGTTTTGGCTTTGTTTTAGCGCCGACTGAAAGTCTTCGGCCGTGAGTTCTTCCCATTTGAAGGGTAGCTTCTGCGCAAAGCAGACAGTGGCCAGCGCGCAGGCAAGCAAGAGTGTCTTCGACATGAAACTGAGTGTATCGCTAAACTACCACTCAGCAATGAAATCAACTGGGACGGTCTAATGAAACTCTGAAGTCCTAGTGCGCTGCGAGAATGCACTGTGTAAGAATGTCCGGCAAGATGTTTTGGTCGAAAAGTATTTTGAAAGAAAGGCGGTCGACTCTGATTTTCTCGACATCGGCGTTCAAAGCTGCCGCAATCTCGCTCTCGCTGTAACCAGCAACTGTTAGACAACACAGATCCTTCTCGTACGTCGACATGTTTGCCCCTCCCGCATCGCCTTCTAACAGGTTCGCGCAAATGGCGGGACTCAGAAAAAGTCCTCCGGAGGCCACAACGTGAATGGCCCGCGCCAGATCGACAGGCGCCGAATCTCCCGCCACATACCCGCACGCGCCGGCCTTGAATGCTTCAATCACATATCCCACATCTGTATGAGCGGTGACGAAGAGGACCTTGGAGGTCCGGGCTCCCGAAAGTATTTCTTTTGCAACGCCAATTCCGTTTACTTGGGGGAGTTCTATTTCAAGCAAAGTAACATCAGGACGCTTAAAGTCTGCGAGCTTGATAGTTTCTTTTCCATCTGCTGCCTCTGCGACAACCTGGAAAGTTGGATCGCGTTCCAGCAGCAGACGAAGCCCGTTCCGAACGATGGGTTGGTGATTCGCAAGGAGAATTCGGATCGGCGGTCGAGCGTCGCTTAACGGCATGACAAATCAATCATAGGAGGCTAACTATGCGGGGTGAAATCCCTTGTACAGGGTATTAGCCCACTGATCATCGGGTAGAAGCTGATTTAAAAGGACGGATTTCGAGGCTTCTCGATCCCATTCGCTCGAGTTTTTGATGAACGGGGAAGCGTCGTACCTAACCAGCACCGCGAAAACTCCCGCCCAGAAGGTATTGTGATCGTACCTTGGTCACATTAGATTAGAACAGTGAGTTTTTCAATGGGGGATTCCCACTGATGTCCAACAACCACTCCGGCACCTACCGGAAGAGTACGGGTTCTCGATCAATGGCTCTCCGAATCGTTGCTTTTGTGTCAGGGGCACTCAGCCTAGCAGTGACGGTCGCGTCGTGCGGCAAGAATCAGTCCGTCCAAGCCCGGACTGAGGCGCCAAGGTCTCGGGTGGAAGTGGGAGTAACCGAAGCTGTCAGAAAGCCCCTGACTCGAGAGCTGACGATCTCCTCAGAGTTCGTTCCGTTCCAGGAAATCGATATCTATGCGAAAGAATCCGGCTTTGTGAAGCGATTGCTGGTGGACTACGGAAGCCACGTTCGCCAGGGGCAACTGTTGGCCGTTTTGGAAATACCGGAGCTGGAAGCGACGATCAAACAAGACGAGTCCGCGATCATGAGTCTGGCGGACCAGGTAAAAAACGCGGAGCACCAACTGGATCGCGTGCAGGCTGAGCACAAGGTGTTGCATCTTGAATTTGACCGCATAAACAGCGTGGCCCAAGGCAGGCCGGGGCTAGTGGCGCAGCAAGAGGTAGACGACGTTCAGGGTCGAGATCTGGCATCCGAGGCGCAGGTTGAGGGAGCGAAATCGAATGTCGAGGTTGCACGCAGTAATTGGGTAGCCGCGAAGGCAAAGCTAGAACACGACCAGGCCTTATATGCCTATGCGAGAATCACCGCTCCTTTCGCCGGCGTTGTGACTCAGCGCTATGCGAATCTGGGCACGCTGCTACAGGCCGGCACCAGTTCCAGCACGCAGGCGATGCCGCTCGTCAAGCTATCCAAAGAGGACCTGTTTCGCCTTGTCATCCCCGTGCCCGAGACTTACGTAGGAGCGATCAGGGTTGGTGATTCGGTGGCGGTTCGCGTGCCTGCGCTCAATCAAACTTTTCCCGGCCGTGTCTCCCGTTTTGCCTTTGACGTGCACCAAGACACTCGCACCATGCACACAGAAGTGGACGTGCCAAATCCGAAAGGGACGCTGCTACCTGGCGTCTATGCCGAAGTCGTTCTCACCTTGACCAAAGATACCGACGCTCTCACAGTGCCCTTGGAATCGGTGGATCGGGAAGGCGACAAGGCCTCGGTCTATCTTGTCGATACTTCGGGCAAGGTTGAACTCCGCACGGTAAAGCTCGGCGTCGAGACGGCCACTGATGTTGAAGTATTGTCGGGTTTGCGGGAGGGCGATCAAGTCATTGTGAGCGACCGTTCTAGCCTAACGCCTGGACAAGAGGTTAGCGCTCACCGCATAGCTCCCACTACCGCCAAATCCAAAGTGGGTCAATCCTAACCGGTCAATCATTGCTAGATTCATGCCACGCTTCTCCATCCGAAATCCCTACTTCATTGTTGTCGTCTGCCTGGCGCTCGCAGTTATTGGAATCAATGCGCTCACCCGCATGCCAGTCGACTTGTTTCCGCCGATCAACCTCCCGGTCGTGGACGTTGCTACGTTTTACAACGGCATGCCACCGGAGGATATCGAGGTTGACATCACCAACCCGCTGGAACGCTTCTTCACGCAGGCTAGCGGCATCGATCACATGGAGTCGCGTTCTCTACTGGGAGTTAGCATCATTAAAGTTTTCTTTCAGCCGGGAACAAACGCGGATGCGGACGTCACGCAACTATCCAATCTCGCTTTGGCGGACCTGAAGCGCCTCCCACCCGGGACTCTTCCGCCGCTAGTCCTCAAGTTTGATGCCTCCAGCTTGCCAGTCTGTCTGGTTACCGTGAAAGGGCAAGGCCTGACGGAAACACAGCTTCACGATCTCTCGCAATTTCAGATTCGCAATCAGATTGCGGTTGTAAAGGGAGCCGAAATCCCCGCCGTATTTGGCGGCAAGTACCGGCAGGCGATGGTCTACGTTGATCCCTACAAGCTTTTTTCGCGTCAGTTGAGTGTGATGGACGTAGTAGATGCAGTCAATGACAGCAACTTGATTCTGCCCGCCGGCGATGTCAAGGTTGGCAACCGCGATTACTACGTTTATTCCAATAGCTTGGTAAAGAACGTCGCGGATCTGGATGATCTCCCAGTGAAGACAGTAGGTACTCGCTGGGTCTCGCTTGGCGACGTAGCGGAGGCCAAGGACGCCAGCCAACTGCAATACAACATCGTTCGCATCGACGGCCAGAAGTCAGCCTATATCCCGATCATGAAATCCGGTGGCGACAGCAACACGATTCAGGTGGTTGACGATATCCGTGGTCTGACCCAGCATCTGTTTGATCTGCCAAAGCAACTGGCGACGGACATCGTGTTTGACCAGTCGGCGTTCGTGAGGCAGGCGTTGAGCACCGTGCTCCACGAAGGGCTTATGGGCTTGGCGCTGACGAGCATCATGATTCTGGTGTTTCTAGGAAGTATGCGGGCCACTGGAGCAGTGTTGCTCTCCATCCCCATCTCCGCGCTGGCCGCGCTCGTATGCCTCTACATGCTGGACAGCACAATTAACACGATGATTCTGGGAGGTCTGGCGCTGGCCTTTTCCCGAGTGATCGATAATTCGGTGATCTCCCTCGAAAATATCTACCGTCACTTAGAGCTGGGATCGTCACCATTGGTGGCGGCGCAAGAAGGGGGAACCGAAGTTAACTTGGCGATACTTGCGGCTACCCTCGTTGATGTGGTCGATTTTTTCCCCGTGACGTTTCTTTTTGGCGTGAGCAAATTTTTGTTCTCGGCGCTCGCGCTAGCTTTTTGCCTCGCGTTGTTGGCGTCTTACGTGGTGGCCATGACCGTGATTCCCCTGTTCTGTTCGAAGTTCTTGAAAGCGATGCCAGCCGGACATGGTATTGAGCAAGTTGAGGGCGAGGCTGGGCACGAGGATAGTTCTTGGGGCGGGAGATTTAACGCCAGGTTCAATCGCGGTTTCAACCGCTTGCTCGATTTCTATGAACGTTGGGTGCGGCGCGCCCTGAAACGTCCGGCCCTAACACTGGCATTACTATTCGGGATTTTCTTCGCCAGCCTTGCCATCTATCCCCTTCTCGGCCGTTCGTTCTTTCCTCGCACGGATGCGGGCCAGTTTACGGTGAACGTGAAAGTGCCCACCGGAACGCGGATTGAAGTGACCAACGAATATGTGGCGAAGATGGAAGCTTCCATCCGTCGCCTCGTCGCGCCAGACGATCTGAAGATGATTCTGTCGAACATTGGGGTGGTGAACGATATCTCGTCGCTGTATACGACCAATGCTGGAATGTATACCGCTACCATCCAGGTGGCCCTCAATGACGGCCATAAAGTGAGCAGTTTTGATTACATGGATAAGGTGAGGAGCGAAATCGCCTCCCAGTTCCCGGATGTGCGTACATTTTTCCAAAGCGGGTCGATGCAAGACGGGATTCTGAACCAAGGTCAACCTGCTCCCATCGACGTGCAGGTGAACACCCGCGACCTCCAACTTACATATGCAACGGCCCAGGAACTCGCTCGCCGCATTCGACGGCTTAGCGGCGTTGGTGAGATCTACATTCCACAGGACATGAACTATCCATCTATCCGTATGGATATCGATCGGGTGCATGCCGGCGAGTTAGGGCTTTCGCAAAAAGACGTTGTGGACAACGTGATCACAGCCCTGAATTCGAATATCATGATTGCCCCCAATTACTGGGTCGATTACGACACCGGCAACGACTATTTCCTGAGTGTGCAATATGCGGAACATGGTGCTTCCACCATCCATAACTTGGTAGACCTTCGCCAGATTCCGCTGCGGGCGCCGAATTTAAAGGACCCCACCACTCTTGACGCGGTAGTGAAGCTGGTGAATCTGCAATCCCCAACAGAGGTGGACCATTATCAAATTCAGCGCGTGGTGGATGTGTACGTCACGCCATCGGGCGAAGATCTGGGGAGGTTGCGCACTTCGATCCTCGCGACAATTGCTGGCGCGAAACTGTCTTCCAACATTCGCGTAACCCTCCGCGGCATGGTCAACAGCATGGACCAATCTTTTGCGAGCTTCGGAATCGGTTTCAGTCTTTCGTTCATTCTTTTGTTTTTGATCCTTGTGGCGCAATTCCGTTCGTTCGTCGACCCCTTCCTGATCATGCTGGCAATTCCCATGGGTTTCGTCGGTGTCCTCATCATTCTCCCACTGACTCACACAACGCTTAACGTGATGTCGCTCATGGGAGTTCTCATGTTGATTGGTATCGCGGATTCGAACAGCATCCTGATCGTGGATTTCGCTCACAAGCTCGAAGAGCAGGGCCTGTCGGTAACCGACGCTGTGATTACAGCCTGCAGGGTGCGCTTGCGGCCGATTCTAATGACCTCGCTAGCGACGATCATCGGCATGATTCCGATGGCGATGAAGCTCGGTGAGGGCGGCGAACAATATACTCCCATGGCGCGCGCCATCATCGGCGGCCTAACCTCCTCCGTTTTGCTGACTGTGTTTGTTGTTCCGGCCGCCTACTTATTGATCTATGGCAGAAAGGAACGCCAGCAGCGGGCAAGTAATGCGGTCCCAACTGTGCCGGTTAATGCGTAGGCCATCATGACGAAACGATCGTTGGTTCTTGCATCTCTCTTCGGTGTTTGCTTTTCTGCTTGCGTGTGCGCCCAAACGACGACGCCCAGCTTGAGTCTGGCGGAGGCAGAGGCTCTCGCACTCAAGAACCATCCGCGGATTCTTGCCTCAGAAGCAGACTATCTTCGCGCCGACCAAATCACAGTGCAGACCAAATCCGCGTACTATCCCGCGTTAAACGGTGAAATAACTGGGGCGCAGGCGAATCAGGATGCCCGCCTGGGCGCAGGCGTTTTGAATGATCCGCGCCTCTTCAATCACTTTGGCAGCGGTATCACGCTGTCCCAACTCATTACAGATTCCGGAAGAACGCCTAACCTGGTGGCGAATTCCAAGCTCACCGCCCAGGCCAGCCGCGAGGATTCGCGCGCCACCCGCTATAGCGTCATCATTGGTGCCGATCAGGCCTACTACGAGGTTCTGCTCGCGCAGCAATTGGTAAAGGTGGCGCAGCAGACTGTGAAGACTCGTCAAACGCTGGTAGATCAGATTTCAGAGCTCACGAAGAACAAGCTTAAGTCCCAACTTGATCTCAGTTTCGTCCAAGTGAACCTGGCCGAAGCGCAGTTGATGCTTCTTCGGGCAAAGGATCAATTGAGTGCGGCCTATGCAAGTCTCGGTCAGGCTTTGGGTTCTCAACAGGCAATCCAATATCAATTGACCGAGCCGGCAAAACAACCCGATCCCCCGGCTAGCGATCCGGAATCACTGATCCAGCAAGCGTTCCAAAATCGTCCCGAGCTTGCGAGCCTGAACTTTCAAACCCAAGCAGACCAGAAATTGGTCTACGCCGAACGAGATCTGAAACGTCCTACGGTCAGTCTCATGGCTGTCGCCGGCGTTTTGCCCTTCATCGCGCCTGGTAACGCGAATCCGAGCATTCCGTCGGAATATGAATCGGCGGGGGTCAACGTGCAGGTTCCAATCTTTAACGGACATTTGTTCTCGGCCCGCCGCCAGGCGGCAGAGTATCAATTGCAAGCGACTCGGCAACGGGAGCGTGACTTACAAGACCACATTGCGAGCGACGTCCGCGCAGCGTGGGCTAAGGCAACCACATCGTTTCAGGCGATTGCCACTAGTGACCGTCTGCTTCAGCAAGCCAACATGGCTTTGGATCTTGCGCAGGGCCGCTACGATCTCGGTCTCTCGTCTATTGTTGAACTGACGCAGGCCCAATTGGGTCAAACGCAAGCGCAGGTGGAGAATGTGGATGCGAAATATCAGTATCAGGAGGCTTATGCGGTTTTACAATATACGCTTGGATTGCGCCACTAATTGTTACTCTCAACGTAAGGCATCTTGAAAGACTCCATTGCAAGAAGAGACAAGATCCACGGGTAATCAGACTCAGCGTCTCCTCCTAATCGGATTCGGCGGGCTTCTGCTGCTTCTAGCATTCTCCGGATTCAATGCTGTCTCAGTCCTCAACCGCATCCAAACAAGCAACGAGAGCATTCGCCGGGACTACATGAATCGCGACAGTATTCTGGAACAACTTCGCTCGGATATTTACTTATCAGGCACGTATATGCGGGATTTCCTTCTGGAACCAGACCCCAACAAAGCCGATGCGCACCTAGCCGAGTTGAATAGCGCCCGCGCCCGAATCGAATCAATGCTGAATGCCTATCAAATGGTGCTTCGGGGCGAAGAGAAGCCTCCCTTTGAGCAGTTTAAGAAGGAAGTTACGGCTTACTTCAATTCATTACAACCAGCGTTACAGTGGGATCCTAACCAACGAAAACGGCTCGGCTATTTGTTTATGCAGAACTCGCTGCTTCCCAGAAGGATGATCATCGTTCGACTGGCGGACCAGATCGGCCGATTCAACCAAGAACAGATGAATTCGGGAGATCGACAGCTACGCAATCTTTTTTCTAAGTTCAGAACCGGTCTCGTGCTGCTTGTCGTCACATCGCTCATGGGAGGTCTTTTGTTGGCATGCCTAAGCATTTATCGCATTCTTCGCTTAGAGCGGCTGTCTGCCTTGCGGTTTGATGAAGCGCTACAAGCTCGCAAAGCGTTACGAGATTTATCCGCACGCTTGGTCGAGGTACAGGAGACGGAACGCCGAGCCTTGTCCCGGGAGCTACACGACGAAGTTGGTCAAGCGCTCTCAGCTCTATTGTTAGCAATCGGCAACGTGGCAGCTATGATTTCACCAAACGACAATCAGGAAGCCCGGTCGCAACTCCTTGATACCCGCCGTTTGGCGGAAAAGACCGTCGCCGTAGTTCGCGACATGTGTCTTTTGTTGCGGCCCTCAATGCTGGACGACCTCGGTTTGGTGCCGGCTTTGGAATGGCAAGCTCGCGAAGTATCCAGAACAAATCATCTCCTCGTAAAAGTGAAAGCCGATTCGACGTTGGAGGAGTTGTCAGACGATCACAAGACTTGCATTTACCGCGTGGTTCAAGAGGCGCTTCGAAATATCACCCGGCATGCCAAAGCGAAGCATGTGCAAATTGTGTTGACTCAGGATGATGGAACACTCCACCTGGTTATTAACGACGATGGGCGCGGATTCACGCCCGCCAGGGAGAAAGGTGTCGGACTACTCGGCATGGAAGAGAGAGTCAAGCGTTTGAACGGAAAGTTTCGGGCTAGTTCAGCGCTGGGCAGCGGTACGACAATTGACGTCGTTTTGCCGATACTGGTACATACCCGTCAACTGACCTGACAGCATTATGTTCTCCATCAGAATTTTGCTCGCTGACGATCACACAATCCTGCGCAAGGGGCTGCGCTTATTGCTGGAGCGGGAGGCGGATTTTGCAGTTGTCGGCGAGGCGAGCAATGGTAGAGAAGTGGTTGACGCCGTCGGGCGCGATGCGCCGCATGTGGTGATTATGGACATCGCCATGCCTATGATGAACGGCATTGAGGCGACAAAGCGGATCGTCGAGACGTATCCGAAAACAGCCGTCATTATTCTCAGTGTGCATTCAGACGAAGCGTATGTGTTGAGGGCTTTGAAAGCAGGCGCGCGCGGCTATCTGCTCAAGGATTCGGCCGAAAGCGACCTCATTCAGGCGGTTCGAGCCGTCGCCGCCGGGAAAGCATATTTCAGTCCCGCTGTCAGTAAGATCTTGGCCGACGATTATGTTCGCCAAGTACGGGAGCAGGGCGTGGAAGACCCGTACGATCTCCTAACCGCTCGTGAGCGCGAATTGCTTCAGCTCATTGCCGAACTAAAGGCAACCAAGGAGATAGCAGAACTTCTAGGTCTCAGCCCTCACACTGTTGATACTCACCGTGGGAACCTGATGCAAAAACTGAACGTTCACAGCATTCCTGAGGTGGTTTTATACGCTGTGCGGAGAGGCGTTGTCAGTTAGCGAACCTTCTTACCCTTGATTCGAGTGGCCGTGGAGGGGTCGTTCTTATCTTGCCGCCATGTCGGATGGTTGAAGTGGATGACGCAATCGCCGTTGTAGGAGATGACGGCATCGTCGAAAGTCAGCGTTCCGATCCGCCGCCAATTTCGAAAAGTGCGTCGTTGGCGCAAATCCGTTCCAGTGGTCGTGCCTTCGTCGGTCACTTCAATGTTGAAAGTGAGTGTGCGCTTTGGTTTAGGATCACCTTTGTCGAAGATCTGCCCCATGATCTCGTCGCGGAAATCGAGCAGTTGCCCCTCAATCCTCAATTGACCAGGGGCCACAACCAGGCGCATGAATTCAGGCGTTCGCGTGGGCTGAGCCGCCGGCTTGCCCAGTTCCGCGATTTCATACAGTTGCCGGATGCTCGGCTGCTTATCGACGCGTGCAAACACCATGCCAGTTACAAGCAGGATCGGAACTCCGCCACCCCGGCGCGACACAGTTGTGTCCGGAGCGTTTCGTAGCTCCGCATCGTTAATAAAATCCGTTCGCGCTCCACCGATGTCCTCTTGCGTAATGAAATTCGCTGTGCGAAGGGGTGTCGAATGGGCTGGATCCGTTGTGGGAAAGAGCTTGCCAACAAGCGCCAGCGACCGGTTGTAGCCGCGGCGCGTCTCCTCGCAACACGTCGAATACCGCGCGATGACGAGTGCGGCGCTGCCCTTCTCAAAGTATCCGGAATAATCAGTCTGCTCGCTGATTTGCCAAAGGCCGGTCAGGCAAACGCCGTTTGGATGCAGTATGCGGCGAAATCCCTTCCCGTTGACTCCCCATCGCAAATCGGCGCCGGAATCCACCGCGCGCTCCGTCGCTTTCTGGAACTGATACGCAGATCCGAGCGGCACTATGCCGCGCAACACGCTGCCCAGAGTCACCGGGTATACAGGTAATGCCTTTTCACCCGTAAGGCCCCAAACGCGCTGATATGGATTGGCGAAGATCGCTTCTCGAACCTCCGAAAATCGCGACCCTCCGTAGGCGCGATCTTCATCAGTCATCTGCTCCGTCCCAAACTCCTCCGGTAAACTCACGAGCGCCTCTCCATACCTATAGGTCGGAACTCCCAACATCTGTAGTGACTTCCCCCGACGCATCGTTTCAAAGAAGATAAAAATTGGTCGGCCCAAGCGCAGAACTCCGAGTGTACGGGCACGATCTGAGCCGCGACCGCAAGGGAGTCGTAACGGTCTTCCGCATCCGCGCCGGAATATCTCGTTATGCAGAAAGACCCAACAGGCGCGCAGCATTCTCTGAGTAAACTTTACGCAGCATCTGATCCGTTAGCCCAATTCCATAAATTCTCCAGCGGCCCTGAGGCGGAACGGGAGCAGGAGCGTAATCAAAATATTCGTCTTTAGTCTCCAGAAAACGATAGTAGATCTCATACAGCTGGTCATTGAATACCTGCTGCGGAGTCTCTTCGCCTCCCGGAACGGCATCAGTCCCGAACATCACCCGGTCCTGATATTTCTCTATAAATTGATACGACGCTCTCGGTTGGCGGCCTAACTCACCGATGCGGGCCGCGATCTCAACGTGCATATTGGGATGGCTGTCCAAGCACTCAGCAACGTAGCCGAGATCTTCCGAGTCCGCTACATGCAAACAAACGAAATGGGTTCGCGGGTGCCTGCGCATTATGTTGCGGCGAGCTTCTTGCAGCTCCCGATTGCTTGGGAAATCTTTGCCATAGAAAGACCAATCCGGATGTGCGTGCAATTCCTCCCATCGTTCGTTGAAGCGATCAATGGGCAGGAAAAATGCTTCCGGATCGGACGAGTGGATGGCTACTGGCATGTTCAGCGATCCAGCCGCCTCCCACATCGGATCAAAGCGTCGGTCGTCGATGCTGACTAACTTGCCAGCCGTAACATTCTCTCGCAAATAAAGCCCCAGCGTCTTTAGAACTTTTAACCCTTTTGCGCCGCGCCTGTGTGCGTCTTCTATTAAATCTGCCTGCACGCGTGGATAGTCCGGATCGGCCGCTTTGCTCCAAGCGGGCTCGGTGAACACTACGAAGCGATCAGGGTGTGCAGCCGGCAATTTCTCTATGACCTGCTGCAAATTAGCTCCATAGCCACCTGTCAGATTCACCATGGTGCGGATGTTCTTGCGATTCATGACAGCCAGGCACTCCTCGGCGCTGGCCGCGAAATGGATTGTTCCGGGACCCTCTAAACCACCCGCATGTGTGATGTGGGTATGAATGTCAATCACCGGATATGCCGCCCGCGCCACCTTGGTCTCCGGCGCATGCAACATACTGCGAGGTTGAAACTGCTCGATTGATAGCGCCTCCTTCGCGTCGCCGCTCGCGGTGCGAGAATCAAGCTTAGATGCGATAAGGGCGCTGCCCATGGTCAGGAGTTTTCTTCGATTCATGCTAGTCCTTCAGTGTGAGTGGCGCGGTACGATGTTGCGTAAATCTCGATATCCGACCGCGAATTCCAGGCACGCTCCCGTTTCGAGTTGGCCGACATGTTGCCGGTAGAGTTCCTGCCACGGCGAATCGTGAGTGAGTGAAACCGGTTTCAGGTTACACCGGCGGCGCTCCATCTCCTCGTCGCTGACTAGCACGTCTACGCGCCGGTTGCGAAGATCGACGCGTACTTTGTCTCCGGTCTGCAGAAGCGCCAGATTGCCGCCCACCACTGACTCTGGCGACGCATTAAGGATAGACGGCGTATCGGAGGTGCCGCTTTGCCTTCCATCTCCCATGCACGGCAGCACCCCGATGCCGCGATTCGTCAAGTGTCCCGGCGGAGTCATGTTGACCACCTCTGCCGAACCCGGATAGGCCACGGGACCAGCGCCGCGAACCACCAACATGCAGGTCTCGTCAATTTCAAGAGACGCGTCTTCGATGCGCCGCCGATAGTCTTCCGGACCGTCAAAAACGATCACTCGCGAAACAAAACAATCGATCGATCCGGGCGTCGATAAAAAGCGCCGTTTGAAGTCTTCACCAATGACAGACGTTTTGACCAAAGCGGAATGGAACAGATTGCCCGAAACGACTACGAAACCCGCGCGTTCGCTGACCGGATCGCTGCATGGACGGATGATGTTCGTATTCAGGCTGCGTTTATCGCGATAGTTCTCGCCAATCGTTTTTCCAGTTACTGTCAGAGCATCGCCCCGGATGTGTCCAGCGGCAATCAACTCACCTATAATCGCCGGCACGCCTCCCGCGCGATGATACTCTTCGCCCAGGAATTCGCCCGCTGGCTGGATGTTCGCCAGCAGCGGAACGTCGTGACCAATCGTCTCCCAATCTTCGATATCAAGAGACACTCCCATATGGCGTGCGATGGCGGTGATATGAGGTGGGCAATTCGTGGAAGCCCCAATGGCGGATGCTGCCACAATCGAGTTCTCGAAAGCTTCGCGTGTCATGATTCTGCTCGGCGTCAAGTCCTCGCGAACCATTTGGACAATGCGCTTTCCCGTCTCGAACGCCATCCGTGCGCGCTCCGCGTAAGGAGCGGGAATGCTCGCGCACCCAGGCAGAGACATGCCAAGCGCTTCGGCGAGTGAATTCATCGACAACGCTGTACCCATCGTGTTGCAATGCCCGGCGCTCGGTATTCCGTGCACCACTCGGTTGATTAGCTCTTCTCCGTCGATCTTACCTGCGGCCATAAGGCGGCGGGCCTCCCAAAGCATGGTTCCCGTTCCCACCGGCCTCCCATTCAGATAGCTGTTCAGCATCGGCCCGCTGGAAAGAATGATGGCCGGGAGGTTGACAGTCGCGGCAGCCATCAGACAGGCGGGTGTGGTCTTATCGCAGCCAGTAGTCATCACCACGCCGTCAAACGGATAGCCGCATAAAATTTCCACCAATCCGAGATAGGCGAGATTGCGATCCAGCGCGGCTGTTGGCCTGCGCAACGTCTCTTGCAGCGGATGCATGGGGAACTCGAAAGGAATACCGCCCGCGTCGCGAACGCCATCCTTTACGCGGCTCGCCAGGCTTACGTGGATCCGGTTGCACGCAGTGAGATCTCCCCCCGATTGCGCTATGCCAATGATGGGCCGCTTCGACCGGAGCTCCTCCTTGGTAATTCCGTAGTTAAAGAAGCGCTCCAGGTAAATGGCCGTTTCACTTGGCTCGTCGTTGAACCAGTGTTCGCTGCGGAGTCGCTTGTCGGAGGCGTTGTTCATCAGTGCCTGGACACACCGTTACGCAATGTGCGCCCCTTGTGTTCCTACGTACAACGAGTACAGCGACTGGCTCGCTGCCATGAACAGCCGGTTGCGCTTGGGGCCGCCGAAACAGATATTAGCGCAGATCTCCGGCAGCAGGATCATCCCGATGCGCTGCCCTTCCGGCGAAAAGACCTGCACCCCGTCGTAGCCCGCCCCCCCGTTCGAGCCTGCCCAAATATTGCCGTCCACATCGGCTCGAATCCCGTCGGCGAGGCCCGACCTTTCACCCAGCTTCATATCGGTGAACACCTTTTGATTGCGCAGCTTGTTATCGGCGAGGTCGAACACCTGGACATTCTTTGGTGTGCCTGTGTCGCAGATATACACCTTCTTATAGTCGGGCGAAAAGCAGATGCCGTTGGGCTTATCCAGCGCGTCAGTCACTATTTCGATCTTCGCCGTCTTCGCATCCACGCGGTAGACAGCTTCCTTTAGCTCAGACTTAGCTTGGTTGCCTTCATAGTTCCCCAGAATTCCGTACGGTGGGTCCGTGAACCAGATGGAACCATCCGGGTGTACGACGATATCGTTCGGCGAATTGAACAGCTTGCCATTGTACTTGTCGGCGATCGTCGTCACTGCGCCCGTATGCTCGTAGCGCACCACTCGCCGCCCGGCGTGCTCGCAGGAAAGCTGTCGCCCTTCGAAGTCGAACGTGTTACCGTTGCTATAACCCGACGGGCTGCGGAACGTCGTGACGTGCTCGTCCTCCTCAAGGAAGCGCAATTGGCGGTTGTTCGGAATGTCGCTCCACATTAGATACTGCCCCTGGCCGCACCACGCGGGCCCCTCTGCCCACCTTGTCCCCACGTAGTGCCGGTAAAGGATCGCATTAAATAGCTGGTACTTCGCGAAGCTCTTGTCCACCGCTACTACGTCCGGGTCCGGATAGCGCATGGGCTGAATGTTGTCGGCCCAGTCGCGTTGTGTCTGCGCCAGCACCGGAGTGGCGGCGGCCAGTGTCAGAAACGATCTACGGCCCAAGCCAGATTTTTCAGAATGATTGGATGGCATCGGCGTCATTGTATGCCATTTCATTTTCGATTCGCTGCGCCACGCACGTGCCGCGCCTAATACATCACGAACGCCCAGAGTGTATCGCCCGTGGCCGCGATCACGTATTGACGGCCATCAAGCAAGTAGGTCTGCGGCGGATTGCTCACATAGCCGATGCGCGTATTCCACAAAGCTTTGCCCGTGGCCGCATCGTGAGCCACTAAACTCCCAGCCCCATCGCCGCCAAAGATCAGTCCACCAGCAGTGGCCAAAAGACCGCCGCCACCACCGCCGTCGCTGTAGTAAGGATGCCGCCACGCTACCTTGCCTGTTTTATAGTCAATGGCGGTTAGGTAGGTTCCTCCCGATCCAATCTCATCCTCTTGCTTTCCTCCCAGACCCATCGAACCCCGCGGATCCAGATCGGTGAGGTAGAACTCCGAAAAGGTATTGTGCTCCGAGACATATAGGAGACCGGTGTCCGGCGAGTAAGCCGGCGGCTCCCAGTTGATAGTTCCGTCTGAACCAGGTGAAACCAGTGAACCTCCCACTGTCGCATATTTTTCCGGATTCACTTTCGGCCCGCCTAAACTGTTCTCGCCCTCCCCCCAATTTGTGAATTTGCCCCATTTGCTGGTGACAAGATGTTCCCCCGTTGTCCGATCAAGCGTGAAGTAATATCCGTTACGCGCAGCCGTTAGCACGAGTTTCCTCATTTTGCCGTCGAACATTGCGTCTATCAAGACGGGAGTCTGCGCTGAGTCGTAGTCGTGCATGTCGTGAGGGGACGTCTGGTAATACCAAGCCATCTTGCCGGTGTCTACGTTCACGGCGATTAGAGAGCAAGTGTACAGGTTATCGCCCGGGCCACGGGTGCCGTTCGTAAAGGCCGGAGTGGGGTTGCCGGTACCAAACATGTACAGCTTCGTTTCCGGATCGTATGCGCCCGAAATCCATGCCTGGGCGCCGCCGTGTCTTGCGGCATCGAGACTCGCCCACGTATCAAGTCCCGCGTCGCCTTTCTCCATCGGCACCGTATAGTGCTTCCATTGCAGTTCGCCCGTCTCTGGATCGAAGGAATCCAGAAAGCCGGGAGCATCGATGTCGTCGCCCGTTCCCACCAGCACATGATTACCTACTACAACGGGAGCTGTTGTCGAAAAGTAACCGTTGTCCAAGTCGGCAATGACCTTATGCCAGCGCTCCTTGCCCGTTTTCGCGTCGAGCGACACCAGAAAATCGTCCGGCGTCTCCATGAACAGATAGTTGTTCCACATGCCAAGGCCGCGGTTCCCTATATGCGTGCCGCCCTTGGTCTTCCAGAAGTAATGCCACAATTCATGCCCGTCGCGGGCGTCCACCGCCCAGGCGTTGTCGGGCATCGTGAAGTACAGAGTGCCATCTACTTCGAGCACCGATGCCTTGATGGTGCCACTCTGAAGATTGATATCGCCGGGTCCCTCGCCTCCAACAATCACCGGCGGAGTGCGCTGATAACGCCTCCCGCGGCGGTTGCCTTCACCGGTGCCAGGAGTGACCTGCGTCATCCAGGCGAGCGTGAGGTGCTGGACGTTGGAACGATCTACCTCCTTGAGCGCGCTGTAGCGCTTGCCGGAATAATCGCCACTGTAGGTTGGCCACGAATCAGAGAGCGGTTTGAGAATGTCGGCTGGATTCAAGCCGTTGCCTTGCGCCTGCACAAATAGCGGCGCAACGAGTAGACCGGCGCCGAAAACGATTGCGTTGAGTTTCATTTCAAGGTCACCAAATATGCGGTTACATCGTGAATATTTCTGTCGCTGTATTCCGAGAGCAGATCTCGATGCGCTTTTAAGGGGTCGTGAATCGTCACATTCGGCGTGTCTCCACTCCTCTGAAAGGTCCTTTGCGATCCGTCAGGAAGAGACACCGTAATCAGGAACTCGTCAATGCGCACCAGTTTGCCTTCCACCGTTTCCCCGGAAGGCAGCGAGATTGTAGCCCTCACTGTACGAGCAGCCGGCGCGTTGGGTCTCATCTCTTCTTCGCGTGTGCCGCCCGCGAGCCAAGCGTCTTGCAGCCGCTTCTGATCTGGGATTCGCGTGGCTATCTTATTAAGGTCGTCGGTCGCGGAATGGCAGCCGCTGCATTTCGTTGCAAAGTACGCCTTCCCTTCGCTCGCATTGCCAACAAGGATGCTCGGTACCTCGCGTCCAGCGGACGGCGGGGCACCTTGTCCTTGAATAGTTTCGATGACGCTGCGCACGTAAGCGGCCACCGCATTGGCGTCCTCGTCACTCATCCCAATGGCCGGCATTCCCATGTTCTGGCGGCTCCCATGAATGATGGGTACTATCAACTCGCCATTTCGATCACTCAGCGCAACCTGCGAACGCAAAAGATTCGGGCCTCCCAGATCGCCTCCCCTCAAATCTGGACCGTGGCACCCCCGGCAGTCGACAGAGAACAGAGTCTTACCGCGTGCGATCTGCGCCGGATCGCCCGGCGGCCGCTTCTGCCCTGGTACAAATCCACCCCTTCGTGCAGGTTGGGGCGGAGGGACGCTTTGCGTGGCGGGAGGCTGTGCCGTCTGCGCTTCGGCAATTCGGGTGGAAGAAAGCACTAATGAGAGCAAACAGGCTCCGGCGATTGCTGGTTTTGTCAAAATGTTTACCTCAGTCGGTACCAAGCGCGATCAACAGTATTGTACACAGCGCAAGGCGGTGCCAATCTCTCGACCGCAAGAGAGTCTCTATGCCTGCGGCCCACCGATGATGATGAAAAGAAAAAGGGGCGACACTCCGGGCCCCTGGGAGAGCCACCCGGTAGACCAGTTCGGCAGGCGTGTCCCCTCTTTTTCGCTGCCCACCGGAGAGCGTTTTTCAACGGGGTGCTACGCAAGCCGCTTGCTCCACTTTTGTTCGCACCCCCGACGGCAGCCAAACGCTCAACAAGGATCGAGCGGTGCCAAAGCGTAGCAGACTTATTCTGCAAAGCCCTCACTCAGCAGCGCTCGCGGACAAAGTAAGTATGATGTAAAGGGTTCCCGCTCAAGAGGAGCAAAGTTGATGTCTCGATTCCTGGCGATCTTCTTTTCATTGACAGTAGTCTGTCTGTTCCCGCTCAACGCTGGCCGCGCTCAGACAACCGAAAAACTTGACTTGGCCAAAGAGCCGACTCTTTATGTCGTCGGCTACGCCCACCTGGACACAGAATGGCGCTGGGAGTATCCACAGGTAATCAGTGAGTACATTCGCAAGACCATGGAAGATAACTTCCGTTTGTTAGACAAATATCCTCACTATGTCTTCAATTTTAGCGGTGCAAACCGCTATCGCCTGATGAAAGAGTATTTTCCCGCCGATTTCTCAAAGTTGAAGACCTACGTTGACTCAGGACGCTGGTTTCCGGCGGGCTCATCCATGGAAGAGGGCGACGTGAACGCTCCAAGCGCCGAGGCCATCATCCGGCAAATCCTCTACGGTAATAATTGGTTCCGCAAGGAGCTTGGTCGAGCAAGCGCGGAATACATGTTGCCCGATTGCTTCGGATTTCCTGCGTCGCTGCCGACGATTCTGGCCCACTCGGGTGTCAAAGGCTTTTCGACACAGAAGCTGGTATGGGGCTCCTCAGCCGATGCTGGCGGACCCGATTCGCGCGAAAAGACTCCGGAAGGAACCCCGTTTGACGTGGGCATATGGGTGGGACCCGATGGCGAGAGTGTCCTTGCCGGTCTCAATCCAGGCAGCTACAGCGGCGGAATTGACACTGATCTTAGTAAGCCCTTGCCACCAGCGGCGGCTAACGAAGCGCTTGAAGAAATTCAGAGGAAAATTCTTCTTTTGCGCCAAAAGCTTGAACACGAACAAGAAAGCGGGCAACAGTTAGATAAAAAGGAAATACAGGAGTTCTTCGCGTTGAATAGTCAGGCGGAAGCCTTGACCAAGATTCAGCATGATCGAGACCAGGATCGCTATCAGGATAATTGGGCCGCGCGGGTCGAAACCAACGGCAAGGCTAGCGGAGTTTTCACAGACTACCACTATTTCGGCACGGGCGACGTCGGCGGAGCACCGGATGAGGATTCAGTGAAGCGCCTTGAAGCCATCGTCACGAAGGGGACAACTAGCCTTCCACCCGATGGGTACTTCTCAACGGGGCCAGCGCATCCTGAGTGGCCGCCCGTAAAAGTGGGTGATGGTTCGGTTCACGTCATATCGGCAAATGCTGAGCAGATGTTCCTGAACATCACCGCTCCCGAAGCCGCTGGGCTTCCTCGTTATACCGGTGAAATGGAACTAACCAATCATTCGGCTGGCTCACTTACGTCGCAGGCTTATCAAAAACGTTGGCTGCGGAAGGAAGAATTATTGGCGGATGCAGCGGAGAAATCATCGCTCATCGCTGAATGGCTCGGTGCACGTCCATATCCACTCGCGCGCTTGAATGACGCCTGGACACTCGTCATGGGAGGTCACTTCCACGACATCGCCGCCGGGACTGCTACGCCCAAGGCCTACGAGTTCGCTTGGAACGACGACGTGATCGCCATGAACCAGTTCGCGGGCGTATTGAATAACGCCACAGAAGCCGTGGCCACCGCCCTCGCTACCGATACCAAAGGCGTGCCGGTTGTAGTCTTCAATCCTCTCAACATCGAGCGGGAAGATGTGGTGGAAGCCACACTGAACTTTCCCGAAGGAATGCCTAGCTCGGTGCGCGTGATGGATCCGAAAGGAGGCGAGGTTCCGGCCCAAATTTCCGACGGTAAGATTGTATTCGTGGCTCGCGTGCCGCCAGTAGGTTATGCGGTTTATGACGTGCAGCCAGGTACGCCTGCGAATGGAGAGCTACAGATATCCGAGAACTCGCTCGAGAACCGGTACTATCGCGTGAAGCTCAATGCCGATGGCGACGTCGCTAGCATTTTCGACAAATCGACCGGTAGAGAACTATTATCCGCCCCGGCACGCCTTGCCATCTCCTACGACAACCCAGCTCAATGGCCGGCCTGGAATATGGATTGGGACCAAGAGCAAGCCGCTCCCAAAACCTATGTCAGTGGCGCGCCGCATATTCGAGTGGCTGAGAACGGTGCGGCGCGCGTGTCTTTGGAAGTATCGCGCGAAACGGCTGGCTCTAAATTTGTACAAACGATCAGGCTCTCGGCAGGTGATGCCGGTAAGCGCGTAGAGTTCAAGAACGCCGTCGATTGGAACACGCGAGAGTCAAACCTCAAGGCAACTTTCCCACTGACGGCTTCAAACCTGATGGCCACCTACAACTGGGACATCGGTACCATCGCGCGGCCCACCGCCGAGCCGAAGAAATTCGAAGTGCCATCGCACCAGTGGATTGACTTAACTGACATTAGCGGTGAGTTCGGCGCCACTGTACTGACAGACTGCAAGAACGGATCAGACAAGCCTACCGATAACACAATCCGACTCACATTAATCCGGACCCCGGGCACCCGCGGTGGCTTTCCCGACCAAGCCACCCAGGACATCGGGCACCACGAATTCGTCTATGGCATTTCCGGGCATGCGAATGGTTGGCGCGAGGCGGAAACCGATTGGCAAGGTCAACGTCTGAATGCTCCTCTCATCGCCTTTCAAGCTCCGAAACATAGCGGAATCCTCGGTCGCGAGTTTTCGTTTCTGAAAGTCAGTAGCTCACGAGTTCGAGTCTTAGCTCTCAAAAAGGCTGAACAGGGAGACGAGGTGATCGTCAGATTGGTGGAGTTGGATGGAAGACCTCAGCCGGGAGTTCGAGTGTCATTCCTGGCACCCATCACTTCAGCCCGCGAAGTGAACGGACAGGAGCAGGAACTAGGACCGGCGACTTTGACCGATGGCATTCTTGTCACCAGCTTTTCCGCCTATCAGCCGCGCACCTTCGCGGTCAGGCTCGGCGCTTCGCCGACTAAGGTTACGGGAGTGCGTTCCACGCCCATCGCGTTGCAGTATGACATAGCAACGGCCAGCAACGACGGGATGCGGGCGGGTGTCGGCTTTGACGGCAAGGGCAACGCCCTTCCGGCGGAAATGCTGCCGCGGGAGCTTACGTTCGATGCGGTCGATTTCCATCTCGCGCCCGCGAAAACAGGTGCTGCCAACGCTGTCGTCGCAAAGGGCCAAATCATCAATCTGCCGGGCGGCCGCTACAACCGTGTCTATGTCTTGGCCGCGTCAACCGCCGCCGACCAAACAGCAACGTTCGTAGTGGGAGGCAAGAGCATCGAGTTGAACATTCAGGGCTGGAGCGGATTCGTCGGTCAGTGGGACAACAGGAAATGGATCGCCAAAGACACTCCAGTCCCGGCGCGTCCAGGACGCCCAGCCGAAACGCATCATGATGATTACGCGGAGATGACTGGCATTCAGCCCGGCTACATCAAGCGCGCGAACCTGGCGTGGTATTGCTCCCATCACCACAATGCTGCCGGGGAAAATGTGCCATACGCCTATTCCTACTTGTTTGCGTACCCCATAGATCTGCCGGCTGGAGCCAAAACGATCACCCTCCCGCACAACGAACAAGTCCGCATTCTCGCAGTGTCGGTGGCCGAAGCGAACCCTGAGGTGAAACCTGCGCAGCCTTTATATGACACCCTCAGTAACGAACGATCACCGTAGAAAGCCGGCGTCCCGCAAGCCGTTTAAGACGAACTGCACCGCAATGGCCGTCAGCAGTAGTCCCATCATGCGTGTGAGAATCCGGATGCCGGTTTCTTTCAGATACAAGCTCACTCGATCCGCGGCGGCCAGGATCAGAAAGGAAACGGCAGCCACAGCCGCAATCGCGCAACCGACTACAATGTCGTGCGGCCAATCCGGATTTTGGCTCGTGAGGACCATCACAGTGGAAATCGACCCTGGCCCCGCCAGCATTGGAATACCGAGAGGGATGATGCCCACATCTTCCTTCTCAGCACCTTCTTCTGTTTCTCCGGGCGTCTCCTTCGTAGGCGACCGTTTGGCCTTGAGCATGTCGAGCCCGATCAAACCCAAGATCAATCCACCAGCGATCTTAAAGGCTGCCAGAGTGATGCCGAACAGCTTGAAAATGAAAGTCCCGGCAATCGAGAACGTTAGCAGCACTATAAAGCACGTCCACGCCGCCCGCACCGCCATATGACGCCGCCGAACGCGGTTCGAATCTCCAGTCATGGCAAGGAATGTCGGCACAGCCGCTATCGGATCCACCAGGACAAAGATCGAGGTAAATGCAATCAGCCAGAATTGGAGCAGTGCCATCATCGGAGTCGATAGGGGAGAATGCGATCCCCGTGGCCCATTGTAAACTCGCAAACTCGGGGACGTGCCACCCGTTACACCAATTCCTTTCTTACCAGTTCAAAACTTGAAAATTTTTCCTCTCCCTTAGAATCAACACCTTACCGCAAAAATACAGCTTGCCCCGAACGCCCGCATTTCATACTCACTATGGAAAGCCATCGTATGCTCACACACCGGAAACTCGAAATCGCCGCCAATCTCCCTACTACGCGTACCTGTATTGGCCTCCCATCACCCTCGATTGAACCCACGCTCGCCACCTCCCCGAACCCCGCTCGAATGCCTGGCTTTTTCCACCCATCCCTCGCGGTAAAAACCCTCCGCCGCTGTCCGAATTTTTGCGCTTACTCCGCACTTATATTTATAGAGCTCAAAAATTCCCCAAGTTTCGCCGCTTCTTCGCCGAGTTTTTACCCTCGAGCCATCCCCCTTTTTCGACCCTCAAACCGCCTTCAAAAACAGCGCGAACTCCGAAAGCACCGGACAAGCCGCACTCTCCGTTATTTTCAATCTCACCCGATTCGCACTCACCGGCTGAGTCGACCGCAAAATACGGCAAGCTCCCACACTCGTGCCTTTACCGAACACCTCCCATGCACTGTCCTTCCAATATTCGACCGAGAATCCGCCAATCCGCTGACCAAGCGCAATGGTTTCTCTCACTCGGACCAGATCGAACCGGATAGGCCGTGGGAGATCGAATACGATCTCGGTCTGAGTCACGTTGTCGTCGGTGGTCCAGTAAGTGTGGCGGTTCTCGTCCAGCAAGTGAATGGGCTGGTATCCATGCCGCGTGTTCGAAGCCTTCACACGCGCTCCGAATGCCAGATTACGCGCAAATGTGGCGTTCATCATGCGCCCAAATCCGCGCAAACTCTCGGCATCGGTTTCGTAAATGAGTCCACGCCGGTCAGGCGGCACATTGAGCAGGAAGCTGGCGCCGCGGCCAGTCGATTCGCAATACAGATCGAACAACTGTTGCGGACTTTTGACTTTATCGTTTTCGGCTGGATGCCAAAACCAGCCAGGTCGGATAGAGACATCGCATTCGGCGGGCAGCCAGAGCTTGCCATTGCGCGTACCCACAGTGGATGCTTCCGCGCGGACGTTCCCCGGTACAGCGGGTCCGCCATCTTCGGCGACGGGCGAGTAGGTGGCCCAGCAGGTCTCACCGGCGATCCCATGTTCGTTGCCTACCCAGCGAATGTCGGGGCCCACGTCGCTGAAGATCACACCGTCGGGCTGCAGTTTGTGGGTCAGCGCCCAAGTGGTGGGCCAATCGTAGTAATGCAATTTGTCAATCGTGCGTGTCTCCTTCGCGCCACCGTAATAGCCGCTGCCTCCGTTGGCGCCGTCGTGCCAGATTTCGAAAATGGGGCCGTAGTCAGTAAGCAGTTCGCGCAGTTGGCTGCGGTAGATGTCCAGATACGCGGGCGTGCCATAGGCGGCGTTATTGCGGTCCCAAGGCGAAAGATAAACGCCAAATTTGAGACCGGCGCGCGCAGCGGCATCGGAAAGTTCACGCACAATATCGCCCTTCCCGTTTTTATAGGGGCTGAAGCGGATCGAGTGTTCGGTGGTTTTCGTCGGCCAAAGGCAGAAGCCGTCATGATGCTTGCAAGTAAGAATGATGCCCCTGCTGCCGGCGTCCTTGAGCACCGAACAGATGGCTGCGGGGTCGAAGGCCGTCGGGTTGAAGATTGCCGGATTTTCGTCGCCGTCGCCCCATTCTTTGTCGTTGAAGGTGTTGACGGTGAAGTGCAAAAAGTTATAGAAGCCAAGTTCGCTCCAGTGAAGTTGAGGCAATGAAGGGAGTACGCCGTAAGGTGCCGGCGGGGTGGCCGTGCTGGCCAAAGACGAAGCCGCTGAGGCTAAACCAAGCAGAAAGGAGCGTCGGCACGGCTGATATATGATCGATGAGGCCATGACAACAGACTATTCGCGCAGACACCTGCTTGGCAAGTTTGCCGGTGGAATTGCTGCCGTACCGTTTTTGTGCGGTGAGGTTTTCAGAATGGAAGGACGCACGTTGCAGATGCCAATCGGCTTGGAACTTTACACTGTCGGCAAAGAGATGGAAGAAGATCCGCACGGCACCTTGAAGCGGGTCGCGGCTGTGGGCTACAAAGAAGTCGAGTTGTCGCCCCTGTCGAAAATTGGCGCGAAGGAATTGCGCCAGATGCTCGACGAAGTAGGGCTGACGAATCCCTCCGGCCACTTCATGCTCACGGATTTGCTGAAGGATTTGGACAGCAAGATCGCGTTTGCCAAAGAAATGGGCCAGCATTACATGGTGGTGACCGTTCCCTGGATCAAAGACATGTCGCGCGTGCATGCCGACCCGAAAGATGGGCAAATGGCCTATTTCATGGCCATCCTGAGCGCGTTTACGCTGGACGATTACAAATGGAGCGCTGAGCAGTTCAACAAAGTGGGCGAACAGGTGAAGAAGGCGGGCTTGCAGCTCGCGTATCACAACCATAACTTTGAATTCAAGAAGTTCGAAGGCGGCGTGACGGGCTACGACGAATTTCTGCGTCTGACCGATCCGGATTTGGTGAAACTCGAATTGGATTGTGGCTGGGTAACGGTCGCGGGGCAAGATCCGGTCGAGTATCTGCACAAGTTTCCGGAGCGCTACAAGCTGCTGCACATCAAAGATTTTAAGAAAGGTTTTACGCCCACTCAAATGTTGGGTGAAGCGGGCGGGGCTGCGCCGGTACCCACGGAGTTAGGCCGCGGCGGTATCGATTACAGTAAGATTTTCGCGGCCGCGCAGAAGCATATCGACCATATTTTTGTCGAGCAGGAACCGCCGTTTACGGAAATGCCCGCGCTCGAAGCGATCAAAGTAGATTACCAATATTTGCACACATTGCATGTTTAAGATACTTACTATCGCAGTTCTCACGTGCACCTCGATCTATGCGCAGGGCGACCAAATCGCGCGTCAAGAGCAGGAAAAGAAGAAGCAAGCGGCGGCGCCGGTATTGAGCATGAACGGCGCACCACCCGTGGACGCGGCAGCTGCGGAGCGAGGCAAAAAACTGTTCGAGCCCGCATGTGGTTTTTGCCACGGCCTGGATGCGCGCGGCAAAAGTGGGCCCGATCTCCTGCGTTCCACTCTCGTTCTGCATGATGAGAACGGTGGCCAGATTGCCACTGTGATTCGCACCGGTCGGCCTGATCGCGGTATGCCGCCGTTCGCCACCATGACAGATCAGCAGATCTCCGACATCTCCGCATTTTTGCACGCAGGCACCTTGGCGATCTCGAACCGTTTCGGGTATGAAATCAAAGGCTTGATGACGGGCGACGCCAAACAGGGCGAGGCGTTTTTCAACGTTGACGGCCAATGCACCAAGTGCCATTCAGCCACTGGCGATCTGGCGCATGTCGCCGGCAAATACGAGCCGGTGGAATTGCAGCGGCGTCTCCTCCTTCCGGCTCCCAACATGATCGACATGTTTATGGGCAAGAAAGTGAAGCCACCCCCGCCTTCCAAGGTCAGAGTCACGTTGCCATCGGGTGAAGTGCATGCGGGCGTACTGGTGCATGCCGACGAATTCACGGTAGTGATGCAAGAAAGCGGAGGCGTGAAGTCTTTTGATCTGACGCCGGGGACGAAAGTGGATATCGACAATCCGCTGGCGGCGCATGAAGCGATGCTAGCGAAATATACCGATGCGCAGATGCACAACATGCTCGCCTACCTGGAGACGTTGAAATGAGATTGCGAAGGTTGGCGTGCGCGTTGGCATTGGTGCAGGCGGTCCTGTGGGGGCAGGAACTAAATCCGGCCACTCTGAAAGAACTAACGGGCGCCGGTTGGCCAACGTACAACGGAGACTATTCGGGGCGTCGTCATAGTCCGTTGAAACAGATTGATGCGAGCAATGTCGCCTCACTGACCAATGTCTGGACTTATAAAGCGACTGACTACGGCGCAGCAAGCTTCGGCAGCGTCCTCAAAGCAACGCCGCTGATGGTGAACGGTGTTCTATATGTTGCGATGCCCGAAAACGTATGGGCGGTAGACGCGCGCACTGGACGCGAAATCTGGCATTACAAATCGCCGCCAACTCCCGGTTTTCACATCGGTCACCGGGGCGTGGCTATGTGGGGCGAGTGGCTGTATTTTGAAACGCCGAACTGCGATCTAGTCTCGTTAAACGCCAAAGACGGCAAGGAACGCTGGCGTAAGCCGATTGCCGATCCAAAATTGGAATATTTTTGCACCATGCCGCCGCTAGTGATCGGGAATCATATTGTGTCGGGTGTGGGCGGCGATTCGCTGGATAACCCCGGGTTCTTGCAGTCGCGCGATCCTGAGACCGGCGCGTTGCAGTGGCGATGGAACACAGAACCGCAGCCAGGCGAGTCCGGCAGTGAGACCTGGCCCGATGCCGATTCCATGGCACACGGTGGCGGCATGACTTGGATGACCGGCACGTATGACCCGGAATTGAACCTGCTGTACTGGGGCACGGGCAATCCGAATCCTGTGCACGCGGGGGCGGGGCGAAAAGGTGACAACCTGTGGACGTGTTCAATCGTCGCCCTGAATCCCAACACGGGCAAGATGGCTTGGGGTTACCAGGTTTCGCCGCACGACACGCACGATTGGGATGCAGTGCAGACGCCAGTGTTGTTCGATGGCGAGTTTCAAGGCAAGAAACGCAAACTGCTTGCGCAAGCCAGCCGCAATGGATATTTTTTCTTGCTCGACCGCACGAATGGCGAACATTTGCTAACGGAGCCATTCATCGACGTCAACTGGAGTCTTGGGTTGAATGCCAATGGCCAGCCGATTCCCAATCCGAAAAAAGAACCATCGCGCGACGGCACGCTGGTGGCGCCAAGTTCGAATGGCGCGACGAACTGGTTTGCCCCAACGTATAGCCCTGAGACAGGCTTGTTCTACGTGACCACATCGCAGAATTACAGCGTCTTCTACCTCACAGCCGAAGGAAAAGCCGAAGGATTTGCCGGACGCGATGACTTCTTGACTTTTTCAGGCACGCTGAAGGCGATTGATTATCAGACGGGCAAAGCTCGCTGGTCTCATGATATCGGTGGCATGGGCGCTGGTTTATTGAGCACCGCGGGCGGCGTCGTATTTGCGGGAGATTCTTCCAAACACGTGCTGGCGTTGGATGCCAACAACGGGCAAACACTCTGGCATGCCACCATGGGCGGCGGTAACCAGATGAATGGCGCGATCACCTACGAATTGGACGGTCGGCAATACGTGGTGGTAGGGGGTGGGGACTCGCTCTATGCTTACGCGCTGCCCGCGAAGTAAGGGCTTTGCGAAAAAGGCCTGACACGCTACATTGGTAACTGAATCTTCCTTATATTTACAATGTGCGGCATTGCGGGTTTTCTATCGGCGAACAAGAACGTAGACCGGGATCTGGTTCGGTCGATGACGGATCGGATTGCCCATCGCGGTCCTGACGGCAGCGGGTTCTTTTGTGATGATTTCGTCGCGCTCGGGCACCGGCGTTTGAGCATCATCGACATCGCGGGCGGTCACCAGCCGATGGCGAATGAAGATGGCCGGCTGCAGATTATCTACAATGGCGAGATTTTCAACCATGCGCAATTGCGGCCGGATCTGGAAGCTGCGGGGCACCAGTATCACACGCGTTGCGACACGGAAACGATCATTCACTCGTACGAGCAGTATGGCGAAAACTGCGTAACGAAGTATCGCGGAATGTTTTCGTTTGCATTGTGGGATACACAATCGAAAACTTTGTTCTGTGCGCGCGACCGCTTGGGTATCAAGCCCTTCTACTATTGGACCGATGGCTCGACATTCGTTTTCGGCAGTGAAATCAAAGCCTTGCTGATGCATCCGGCGGTGCGTGCCGATTTTGATGAAACTCGTTTGCCGGAGTTTCTGGCGTTTGGTTATCTGAGCGGCGAAAAAACCATGTTCCGCGGCATTCGCAAACTCATGCCCGGACACACCATGAAAGTGGAAGTGACGCCGGAGCGAAGGCTGGCCATCTCGCAAAAACAATATTGGGATGTGCCGCCGCCCGTTGCAGGTGTTGAAAAAGATGACCGGGCTTGGATTGAAGAATGCCGGCACCGCGTAGAAGAAACAGTCCAGATGCGGTTGATGAGCGATGTACCGCTTGGGATGTTCTTGAGTGGTGGCATCGATTCGAGCACCATCGCGGCGCTAATGAAGCGCATCGTTCCTTCCGGCCAGAAGATCAAAACATTTTCCGTCGGCTACCGGGAAGTGGAACATAGCGAGCTTGGATTTGCGCGAGACCTGGCAACGGAAATCGGCACCGATCATCACGAAGTGACGTTGGGGATGGATGAGTTTTTCAACCACTTGCCCTCCTTGATCTGGCACGAAGACGAGCCGATCGTTTGGCCATCGAGCGTATCGCTTTATTTTGTTTCGAAGCTGGCGGCAGAAGAAGTGAAAGTCGTCCTCACCGGCGAAGGCGCCGATGAATTGTTCGGCGGTTATGGCCGGTATCAGTATTACGCCATGAATGAGAAGTACGCCGGCATGTATGGCATGGTTCCCGCAGCATTGCGAAAAGGGATTCGGAATCTGGTCGCGGGTTCAAGTCTGTTGCCGGCCGATCTTCGGCGCAAAGCGCAACACACATTTGTGGGGCGCGCGCTTTCGTTTGAATCGCTGTTTCTCGATAATTTCTATTCGGCCTTTTCCGCTGAAGAACGGCAAGGGCTGAGGAAGGACCACTTCGACGCAAATAGCGCTTACGCCGAGTACATGGGTTACCGGAGCAAACGCGACGGCGCTGATCCGCTCACACGCTTGTTGTATGCGGACCAGAAGACCTATCTGGTTGAGCTGCTGATGAAGCAAGATCAGATGAGCATGGCTTGTTCGATTGAAAGCCGCGTGCCGTTTCTGGATCACCCTCTGGTTGAGTTTGCGGCGCAGGTTCCCGCGCACTTGAAAATCCGCGAAGGCAAGGGCAAATACATTCTGCGCAAGGCGGTAGAAGATCTCCTGCCGCAAAACACGCTCACACGCAAGAAAATGGGTTTCCCGACGCCCATCAAGAACTGGCTCCTCGACCCGCGCGCGAACGCGCAATACGCAAAGCTGCACGAGCCGGACGGTTTCATCGCCTCTTATCTAGACATGGGGCGCGTCAAGACTATGATCGAGCAACACCGGAGCCGCACGATCGATGCTACGGATCGAATTTGGCGGCTGCTCAATTTGCAGTATTGGGGCGAGATCTTTCTGTCGGGTCGTGGCCAAGGGCAAGAGCATTCGGCTCGCGTGTTAGAGCCTGTTCGTTAGTCAATGCTTTTCAACTCACTTGAATTTCTGATTTTCCTGCCGGTGGTGCTGGCTGTCTACTATGTCCTGCCGCACAAGGCGCAAAATCGTTTTCTGTTGTTGGCTAGCTGCTTTTTCTACGCTAGTTGGGATTGGCGGTTTCTATTTCCGCTGCTCACATCAACGAGCATCGATTACTACTGCGCGAAGCGGATGGAACAGCAGATTGCCGCGGAGGAGCCAAAAGAGAACCGCAAGAAATGGCTTGCTCTCAGCGTAGTTACGAATCTGGCGCTTTTGGGTTTCTTCAAGTATTTTGATTTCTTCGCCGACAATCTACATCATCTGCTGCAGCTGCTGGGTATGGACGTGGCAGTGTGGACGCTGCGAGTGATTTTGCCTATCGGCATTTCGTTCTATACGTTCCAGGCGCTGAGCTACACGATTGACGTTTACCGTGGCGAGATTCACGCAACCAATAGCTTCGTCGATTTTCTTTTGGCAGTGCTCTATTTTCCGCATCTTGTGGCCGGTCCCATCCAGCGCGCCAATAGCCTGTTGCCGCAGGTGACGAACCCGCGTACGGTGACGGCGGAGAAGATCGTCAACGGGCTGCACCTGATTTTCTGGGGGTTCTTTAAGAAAGTTTTTATCGCGGACAATATGGCGTCGATTGTGGCCCCACTCTTCGATGTTCACCGTACGCCCGATGGCTGGCACACCTTGATGGCCGTGTACGCGTTTGCGGTGCAGATTTATTGCGATTTTTCCGGCTATACCGATATTGCCCGCGGCGTCGCGCGCCTCATGGGATTTGAGTTCATGCTGAACTTCAACTTGCCTTATCTGGCGGCGAATCCGGCGGACTTCTGGCGGCGGTGGCACATCAGTCTTTCGACTTGGCTGCGCGATTACCTTTACATTTCGCTGGGCGGCAACCGGGGCGGGGAAGCGAAGACGAACCGCAACCTGATGTTGACTATGGTGATCGGCGGTTTTTGGCACGGCGCGGCGTGGAACTTCATTCTGTGGGGTTTCTACCATGGCACGCTGCTGGTGGTGCATCGCTATCTCAAACCGGCTTTAGACAAGGTGTTCGATTGGCCGGGGCGAGTGGGGAAGGTGTTGTCTTTTGCGTTGTTGATTGTGGTTTTCTTCCACTTGACTTGCTACGGGTGGCTACTGTTCCGGGCGTCGTCGTTCAGCCAGATTGCGGCCATGACGGGATCGTTTTTTGGACCGTGGCATGTGGATTGGAACCTCGCGCGGCAAATCGCGTTGTTCAGTTCGCCGCTGGTGGTTGTGCAATTGATTCAGTATGCGACGGGCAAACTTGAATTCTTATCGTTCCGTTGGATTCCATCCGAACTGCGAGTAGCGGTGTATGCGGCTATGACTTATTTTGTGGTGTTCCGAGGCGGTCTGCCGCAATCATTCATCTACTTTCAGTTTTGACGGGGATCAAAAGTTCAAAACATGCTTAAGGTGCTGTTTAAAGGCGTGCTGTGGAGCGTGATCTTCGTTCTAACGCTCGAAATCTGCGCACGGCTGGACGATTGGGTTTCTTACGGAGCATCGCCTTTCGGGCTGTATGACAACAGCGTGCTGGGGGCGTTCGACAAAATGGGCCAGCACGGCCGGCCGAATGCACAGTATCTGAAGTGGAAGTTGAACAGCCTGGGGTTTCGAGGGCCTGAGTTAGACCCTACGGCGACGCGGATTTTATGCGTTGGTTCGTCGGAAACATTCGGCCAGTATGAAACCGAAGGGCATGAGTGGCCGCGCGAGTTGGAGCATGTGCTCAATTTGAATGTGCCGGCTGGCAATCGGTATCAAGTGGTGAATACCGGGTTTGCTGGGGAAACCTTTCCCACCTCTGTGGTGCGCCTGCCATCGCGGCTGGCAATGGTGAAGCCCAAGATGGTACTTTTGTACCCGAGCTTGGCGCATTATCTGTCGGTTCCGGCATTGCGCTACGCGGGACCGCCACCGCCGCCGCCGAAATTTCGTTGGCGCATGGAAGGGCGGGTCGAAACAATATTGAAGAAGGTCCTGCCAATGAGGCTGCAAACTTGGCTGCGCCAGCGGGATATCGACAAGGAGCAAGGGCGCGAGCCTATGTTGGCCAGCATGCCGGTGGAATATCAGAACGAGTTTTCTAAGGACCTGGAAAAGGCTATTGACTTGAGCAGGGAGGCTGGCGCTGAACCCGTGCTGATTACGCATGCCAACCGCTTCAAAGATCACGTAGACCCGAGCGAACGCTTTATGTTGATCTCGTGGCACCGGTTCTACCCAATGCTCCGGGAAGATGCATTCCTGGGAATGGAAGTGGCGATGAACGACGTAATGCGGCGGGTGGCTCAGGAGCAAGGCGTGCTCCTAGTAGACGCGGCGCGAGAGATGCCGGCCGGTCCGCAATATTTTTTCGACTTTGTGCACTTCACCGACAAGGGGTCGGCGGCTTTTTCGGGAATTGTAGCGCAGAAACTGCGGCCTGAGCTCACGGCTCAGGCGCTAGCTGTTCCTGCTCCAGCTCGATAGATTTGCCCTCCAACTTTCGATTGACGACAAAGTGAAGGGAAATTGATAGCATCCGGGGATATGGCTGCGCGATTGCTTCTGCTGGCGTGTTCGCTGGTGTCGTTTGCCTGTTTTGCGGTGCCGATGTACGTGATCAGACCGTTCCGGCATCAGGGTGCGCGTGAACTGGCGGTTGCTTTGTTCGTGAAGCAAATTGGGCCGGGGCTTTCGGCTATTTGCGCGGTGATTGCGGTCGCAATTGTGATTCTTGGCTGGAAACGGATGCGTGGCTGGATGACCCGGCTTGCTATGGTAGGTGCGCTTTTCCTGGCGCTCGGCGGGGCGTACTTATCGCGTGTAAATGTATATGAGCGGATGTTTCACCCACTGGGACCTCCGCGGTTCGACGCGGCAAAAGACGCTCGCATTGACAAAGACGATATGGTGCTTGTGGTTCGCGTGAACGGCGAACCTCGCGCATATCCGATTCGCGAGATGGCCTATCATCACGTAGTCAACGACACGGTGGGTCGGGAGCCGATTGTCTCCACTTATTGAACTCTATGTCACACCGGTCTGGTGTGGGCGCGGACAGTCAGGGGCTTGGTGCTGACGTTTCATTTGGCCGGCATCAACAATCAAAACTTTCTGATGCGAGACGATCAGACGGGCACGTTCTGGCAACAGATCAATGGGCGTGCGATATCAGGTCCGCTGACGGGTTCGCACTTGGCGCCGGTGCATAGCGACGAACTGACGTTTGCCTTGTGGCGTAGCGAAGCGCCCGATGGGACGGTGCTGAAGGCTCTGGCGAAGGATGCAAACGAGTATGAGACGAAGGATTGGGATGTGCGGATTGCGAAAGTGCGCACAGTGCTCGATTTCCCGAATTCTGGATTGCGCTCTCGCGATCTGGTGCTCGGCGTGGATGCGTTTGGCGCGAGTCGGGCCTATCCGGTGGAACGTATCTTTTCGGCGAAGCTGATTGAAGATCGTTTGGGAGGCGAGGCCATTCTTATTGTGGCGGGACCGGACGGCAAGTCGGTCCGAGTGTTTGAGGCGCGAGTGGCTGGGCAAGAGGTAACGCCGGAGTTTTATAGGACCGGCGATGTGCTAATGGACTCGGAGACGGGCAGTGAATGGAATTTCAGCGGTTGCGCCGTCCGAGGGAAGCGAACGGGCGCTTGTTTGAAAGCGGTAGATGCGCTGAAAGATTATTGGTTTGATTGGCGGAATTATCATCCAACAACGACGATCTTCCGGCGTTGATAGGCCGCACAAGTCAGCGACTATCGATCCACCATAGACATCATTCGCTCGTTGTAGCGCGGTCCGGAAACCGCTTCCGGGGACAACGCTTGTTCGAGCTGCGCCATCTCATCCGCTGTAAGCTTCAACGACACCGCAGCGATGTTCTCTTCCAGGTAGATTCGACGTTTGGTTCCGGGAATAGGCACAATGTCGTCACCCTTCTGTAACAACCACGCCAGTGCCACCTGCGCAGGTTTCGCGCTATTACGTTCGGCAATCTCTTTGACGAGTGAGGCAGCGCGAACATTAGCGTCGTAATTCTCCCCTTGAAAGCGTGGATCGCCCCGGCGGAAGTCGCCTTCCGGGTAGTCCTCTGCTCGTTTCGTTGCGCCGGTCAGGAAGCCGCGGCCGAGTGGGCTAAAAGGCACCAAGCCAATCCCGAGCTCGCGCAGCACAGGTATTATTTGAGGCTCCAGATTTCGTTCCCACAAAGAATACTCGCTCTGCAACGCCGTCACGGGATGGATCGCATGAGCGCGGCGAATCGTCTTTTCACCGGCTTCCGAAAGACCGAAATACCGCACTTTTCCGGCGGTCACCAAATCCGCAACAGCGCCGGCAACATCCTCGATCGGGACGAGCGGATCTACGCGGTGCTGATAAAGAAGATCGATATAGTCCGTCTGAAGACGCCGCAACGAAGCCTCGACCGCCTCGCGGATATGTTCAGGCCGGCTATCGGTGCCGGCCATCTTTCCGTTTTCGATGCGAAAGCCGAATTTCGTGGCAACGATCGCTTTGTCGCGACGCCCTTTCAATGCTCGTCCAACGAGTTCTTCATTGACGAAGGGGCCGTAGACTTCAGCCGTGTCAAAAAAATCTAACCCAAGTTCGATCGCTCGGTCAATAGTAGCGAGAGATTCGCCTTCGTCCGCCACACCGTACGACTGGCTCATGCCCATGCATCCTAGCCCAATGGCCGACACTTCGAGACCTTGGTCCCCCAATTTTCGTTTCGGTAACATCCTCCCTTGGATGCGCGCGAGCCCTCTACTGATGCGCTGTAAGTAAATCTACCGTGAAAATCGGACTGCTCGGCTCCAAAATCGAGCAGTCCCAAAATCACTCTTCCGCAGGCAAGGTAACTCAGTTCCCCGAAACGGGAATGTTGGCAAAATTTTCGCTGATCTGCACGCGGCGGCTCGGCTTTGGTGTTCTGAAAAAGAAAGTAAGGGATCTCGATCCCTCCTCGAACTTCTTCACGAAATACTTACCATCTACGTTGACAAGCTGCAGATAGTCTTTAGCAGGCGGTATTGAACGTGAGCCATAAGCATCGGCAGTCGTCGGCAGGATGAGGCTTGTTCCGGCCGGGCCGTGAACCACAAAAGTGGACCTTCCCATAGCTACATCAGGTAGGCTCATCCGGTAGTCACCGGGCGGCAGGACGACTCCCCCCCACTTCGCCTCTACCGGCAAATGGAATTGCGCTTGCTGCGCTGAAGCCGTTGCTGCAGCCCCTGCCATCAAAGCGGCGCCAATAGCAACACCAAGAATGCGATTTCCAAAAAAATTCATAAACCAATCTCCTTCTGCTTGACTTGAACGGCGGCAACTCAACGGCTCCCAATCCGTACAAGCCATATGACGGTGAACCAAGGTGACCGATTGGTCAAGAAAAACTCAAGAAATCATCCGCCTCTACGCAACCCTAAGATCGCGGCGGAGGGTTAAGAAATCGGGTTCGGAATGCAGGGTGGCCAAGCGCGGATCGACGCCTGCCCATAATAACAGCGGTTCGCGCTGCGCACGAGCTTTTTCTAACGCTTCCAGGGCCAAGTGCGGTTGATCGAGTCCAGCGTGTACCAGCGCGGACCAATAAGTCGAGACGTGACGGCGTTGCGATTGCGTTACGAGTTCATCGAGAGCGCTTTGCGCTTTATCAACGAAGCCGGCGGCTCCGTAGACGTAGCCGAGCGAAGCAACGGCAGCCGGATGTCTATCTGAGCAGACGCACGCGTTTTCAATTTCAGTGAAGGATTCATCGAATGAGCCGAGCTGAAAATAAGCGAGACCCAAAATCGTCTGCGCAGGAGCGCAAGAAGGTTCGAGAGTGAGCACTCGCCACGCCTGCGTTACAGCCTCATCGAAACGACGCGACAGATACAGAAGCCAGGCACGTTCGAAACCGATGGGAAGGGAGAGAGGCTCGATGTCAAGCGCGTGACAGATTTCGCGGAGTGCATCGTCATGGCGGTGTCCCGCCGCGGCCAAGAGCGCGCGAGCGCGATGGACCTCTGCTAGAGAAGGATTTAGATCACTGGCACGGCTCCAATCGTCGGCCGCTTTGCTCCAATCCCAATCGAAGATCATGCGAACCCGGCCCATTGAGATGTGCGCCTCCGGCAGATTAGGTTGCGTCTTCAGGGCGGCAGTTGCAGATTCGCGAGCGGTAACGCAAACATCAGCAGCGCAGACGGTTCCGCTCAGAGCGAGTTGACAATAGCAGTCGGCTAGCCCGCTGTGGGCCAAGGCGCAGCTGGAGTCTTCACTAAGCGCGGATTGAAAACAGCCGATCGCCTGTTGAACGCCGTCACTGGTCATCTTATTAAGGAAGAATCGCCCTCGTAAGTAGTCGTCGTGGACGTTGGTCTTCGCGCTTGAAGACGTGGGGCGGCCAGGAATGGCTATCTCTTCGACCGGAGCAATGAAGCGGTAGCCCAAGCCGGAACGCGTTTCGATAAAGCGGCATTCGCGCGGCGAATCGTCGAGTGCTTGCCTAAGACTATTGACAGCGGAATTTAAGCTGTGTTCGAAATCGACATGAAGGTTCGGCCAGAGTTCTTTGGCGAGTTCTTGCCGGCTAACCAGTGCTCCCGGTTGGCGCAGCAACATTTCAAGAATACGAAAGGGCTTGTGCTGCAAGGGAACCCGGTTCCCCGACTTGCGCAGCTCGCGCTGTTCGAAATTAACCTCGAACCGAGCAAAACGAATCATTTTGGGCTGCATAGTCTGCGTGAGGAATTCTTGATTATTTCTTGACCAATCCTTTACTCTAGTCGCCCGTAAGACAGTTATACGGACCTCGAAATAGAGTGGTTCCGTAAAAGAGGAGACGAGCAATGAGCATAAATCGCATATTTAATCTTGGCCTTCTGGTTATGACGGTCGCCGTAGGGGCTGCGCATGCAGGAGTGCAAGCAGAGTTCCATTTGCCCTTTGGAGCGCGCTGGGGCCAAATGACTCTGGCCCCCGGTGATTACAAACTTACACTCCCGGAGATGGCCCTTGGACATCGGCAGTTCACCGTGACAAGCAATGACAGGACCGGATATGTACAGCCGATGGTGGCTGACTACGGTCAGAGTTTAGAGGGCGATTCGGGTCATAGTTATCTGAAACTCGTCAAGGTCAACGGTACCTACTTCGTCGCAGAATATCGATCTGGGGTGACCGGCAAGACGTTCAATTTTGCAGTCCCGAAACAGAAACACAATCTGGAAATGACTGATCAGGATGTGACCAAGGTGGAGGTTTCGGGCAACTGAGACCAGCGACGCTGGTGCTGGGAACTGCCCAATTGCGGAATTGGGCGTCCCAGTTTTGAGACTAGAAGCGTAGTGTCTTTGCAGGACTCGCGGCTAGATCCAAAAGCGATGGTGCCACGTCTATGGCACCAATTCCTGTGTCAGCACAGCTCCGCCCATAGACCCCAGCACCGCGGATTCTTTGATAGCTTTGTGGGAATCCCTGGCCACCCAAAGCGTTTCCTTATCGGCACCGTCGGCTGAAGAGATTTCCACTTTGTACGCTTCAAAATCGCCGGCAGGCACCGTTACTTTCTCGACGCCCGAAACCTTCAACTGCATCAGCTTCACTTTTTGTTTTTGCACGTCGAAGTTACGAAACGCAGTGCTGTAGCCCTCCGCCAAGGGTAGGCAGGAGATGGACTGTTTAGCAGCGGCTCCATCGGCGAATAACGGTCCGCCCAGATCGACTGAGATGGGTCGGTCCTGTCCGTTCATGTTCATGTTGCCGGTGGCCTTATCGCCACTGAAGTTGAGATCTACTGCTACGGGTCCCGGTTTCAGGTTGAGTTTGCGAAGGATCAAAGTCCCTTTTTCGAGTGTTGATACTTGCGTCACAGTTCCGTTAGGTGTATCCATCACGTCCGTGGCGGTCCAGGCGCCACCGTTCTCCGCTATGGTAGTCGAGACTTTGAGCGCTATCTGTTGGCCACCGATCTCAAGCTTGGCCTGATATTTGAACGTGCCAGGCTGCAGATCCACTGACGGCTTGGGAACACCCACTGAACCCGCATCTACCTTCGTTACCAGAACCACGGTTTTGGGATCAACGGTAACCTCTTTCAGACGCGCAGTCACTTCCGGCGTACCACCCTCCTGGTAGCGTCCGTCCAGATATTGGGCCAAGAATTTCTCCGTCGCCATCAGCGCGGCCATACTGTTCACGGGACGCGCAAAGCCATGGCCCTCGTCGGGAATCAGCAAATATTCCACGGGGAAGCCACGGTCGCGAAGGGCGACCACAATCTGCTCCGACTCGGCATGATTGACCCGCGGATCGTTAGCACCCTGCGCAATCAGTAACGGCGTCTTGATCTTATCCGCGGACGTCAGCGGAGAGCGCTCAATCAGTAGTGCCTTGCCCTCAGGAGTCGTCGGGTCACCCATGCGCTGGTGGAACATCTGCCGAATCGACTCCCAGTAGGGTGGGATCGACTCCATGAGTGTGATGAGGTTCGATGGGCCGAAGAAATCTACCGCTGCGGCGTAAAGATCTGGTGTGAACGTTACGCCGGCCAGCGTGGCGTAGCCTCCGTAGGAACCGCCGAAGATGCCTACTCGCTTCGGATTCGCAATACCCTCATCGACTAGGTATTTCACGCCCCAAGTCACATCGTCTTGCATCCTGCGACCCCATTCCTTGTTGCCGGCATCGAGGAATTTCTTGCCATACCCAGTGGAACCGCGGAAGTTCATGCTTAACACCGCGTAACCTCGATTGGCAAAGAACTGGGCAACTCCGTTATAGCCCCACATGTCACGGCCCCACGGCCCGCCATGCGGAAAAATAATCGTGGGCAAGTTCTTGCCTGGGATGCCCTTGGGCAGAGTAAGATACGCCGGGATCTCCAGCCCATCGGACGACTTGTAGTGCACCGGCTTCATCTCCGCAAGGGCCTCGCGGGGCAGCTTCTCCCGAACCTTATATTGCAGAGTGAGCTTGTGGGTTTTTCGGTTTAAGATATAGGTCTCGCCCGGCTCCGTGTCGCTAGCGGCATTCACTAGCCAGACTTGCTCATCTATCGTCGACGAAATCCGGCTGATTTCCTTTCCGGGCAACTTCTGTTTGAGCCATTTGAAATCGGTCTCAAACCCCTTATCTTTGAAATAGAAGCGCACACGGTCGTCCACATATGCGGTCACCGCTAATTCCTCGGTCAACTCAGAAAAGATGGCCCCACCGAAATCCACCTTCTTGAGCGGATCAGATTCCACTGTCTGCGTGTTTCCGGTTTCGGGGTCGAGCAGCACCAAGGCGCTCAGGTCTCGATCCGCTCCTTTATTGGTGTCCATATACGCCCGCTTGCCGTCTTTCTCGAAACGCATTGTGTTACAAGACTCAAAAACATTGCAAGAATAAATCTTGGTGAATTTGTCGGAGTCCACACGCAGAATTTCAGTGTCGCCATTTTCCGCCGAGCGTGTTGCCAATCGCAAGTTGCCTTTGAGATCGAAACCCCAACTCGTAATGCGCTCAGTGTTTTTGCGCACCAGTGTCTTTTCGCCGGTCGAAAGTTTCAGCTTGTAGAGGTCATGCCACGCTTTATCGCGATCGTTCAAACCTATATAGACTGTGTCCGCATCGTTCCTCGGCACATCTACTAACATCACGCGCACGCCTTTGAGGCCAGTCAGGTCGCGCGCAGCGGGAGCATCGGCGCCGGTCGCGGGCGTGGCTCTTGGGTCGACGGCATAGACGTTGAAGTTTTCATCGCCGTCGTTGTCTTTTGCGAAAAGAATGTATTTACTGTCGCGGCTCCACAGATAACCTGCAATCGGACGCTTAGGTTCGGCGGTGAGCAGCCGCGCCGCGCTGAACGGCTCGTCCACACCCTTTACATAAATGTTGCGTGTGCCTTTCCATGGCTTTTGAAAAGCCAGATACTTTCCGTCGGGGGACAGTTGCGCGCCTGAGATTTCCGGATCGCCGAAAATCAGCTCGCGGTCAATCAGCTGCGGCAGGCCACTTAGAGGATCTTTCGTGTCTTTGACATTCTGCGCTCCAATGGTTGACACAGCAAACGTCAGGCACAAGAGACTCTTGAACACCTTTTTCATAAACGGCAAATTCCTTTCTGGACCGAAGCATAGAAGCACATTGCTGACAAATTCTATCAAGTATTTGTGGTCGTGGCGAGGCGATCAGAATGGAATCACTTGTCGACCCCGTCCGTTGGTCGAGGAGTTTTCTTGCTGCTTACTCCGAGTTAGAATCTAAAAAACGATCTTGGCAGACAGTTGAAACTCACGCGGCGTGCCTCGTCCCGCCGCGTAATTGCTGATCGTAGTTGTAATGGCGCCGAAGTTGCTTTGAGAAAGATCCGCATTGGGCGCTCCAAACTGTGCTCTGTTGAACGCGTTGAATAAATCCGCGCGCAAACGGATACTCAGCCGTTCTGTAAGAGGCACGAACTTCGAGAGCCCGACATCCAATTGCGAAATTCCCGGGGCCCGGAACGCGTTTCGTCCGAGATTGCCAAACGTTTGTGAGGCAGGCGTCGAGAACGCGTCGGCATTAATCCAACCGGCCGGCGTCGGACCTCCACCAGGGATCAGCGAAACGCCAGAATTGTAGTTCGGCCGCTCTTCACCACTGATGGCGTAAAGACCAGGAACGGCACTATTCGAACGGTCGATTGTGATGTTCACCGGCAGACCGGTTTGTGCTGTCCCGATTGCGCTTAATTCCCAGTTTCCCAACACTGTCCGGGCAACGCCGGGGTTGTTCATATATGGTTTCCCCCTCCCGAAAGGCAGGCCGTAGATCGCGGAGAGGTTGAATACCTGCCGCACATCGTCATCGCTACTGGCCTTGTCGCAAGATCTGCAAAAGGAATTCTGAGGCGTATCCGACTCGCCTCCGCCGATGCTGCCGTCATTGATAGAATGCGACCACATATAGTTTGCTGAAAGTAAGAATCCGCTTTGAAAGGCTCGACGAGCATTGAATTGCAAAGCTTCGAAAGTGGCGTTGCCTACGTCTCCGCGCCACGATACAGGACCAAATGCCGGGTATGGCGCGAAACCGGTCGCCGGATTCACCAGGTTTGTATAGGTGGTAGTCAGGACATCGGTGGCTTTGTTGCCTAGGTACGCAACAGTTCCCACCATATTCAACGGCAGCTTCTGCTGAACGGACAAGGTCCAGGCGGCGACGTAGTCATCCTTGCGATTGCGGTCGAGGTCCCGCGGCGAAACGACTCCCAAGCCGCCATTTTCTGCATATGTCAGGAACGGAGTTAAAGGATAAGAAAGCGTTGGAAACGCCGTGTTACTGAATGAGTAACGGTTGACTGTATTTGATATCGGCAGGTTTTGGTCGTCTTCTTGCCCGTCGGTATGATAGATTCCGCCACCGGCGCGCAGAACCGTGTTGCCGTGCGACCATGCAATTTCTAGCCTCGGGTCAATATCGTCATATCTTGGATGGAAAAATGAATCGGTGCGCGGGCAATAGCCGCCGCATGTGCCGAAGTCAAACGGCACATCGTCGTTGTCGATAGCGTGCAAAGCATTGAAGAAGTTATAGCGGACGCCGGCCGTGATCGTCAGATTACTCGTCACCTTCCACTCGTCTTGAAGGTAACCCCAATACTGCGCTTTACGTTGTCTTACCAGAGGCAAGATTGCCGTGTACGAGGCTGAGCCCATGTCGTTGTTCAGGAAATTGTTGGGCGAAGTGTAAGTCAGTGTTCCGCTCTGGGAGGTACCCTGGTTGAGAAAGATCCACCTGACTTCAAGACCTAACTTTAGCGTGTGCCTGCCTTTCGACCATGCTAAGTCTTCCACTAAGTCGAAACTCTTCGACGGGTAATCGGTTGTGGAAGAGCCGGTAAGAGCACTAAATCCTGAAACACTCACACCAAAGGGAAGTGGAGAAAGGGTCGCCGTGTGATAAAGGGTTTGATTCACGCCGAACTTGATGTCATTGACCAGAGTGGGTGTGAAAACATGCATCAGCTCAGCTACGCCATTGTTGTATTTGGTATCGTACTCGGTTTTTACTGTGAGATTGCCGTTGGGAGTTTGCTCCACAGCCTCGTCTGAATTGAAGCGCAGGAACGCCGTGGTCCGGTCGGAGAAGTGTTCGTCCAGCCGGATCATGCCGGAGTCCTCGTTATCAATTTGCCTGCCGGGGGCCACGTAATTCCAAACGTTCGCATTAGACGTAGCGGATGTTCCAAGGGGATAGGCGTTCAAGATGGGCATCAATACCGGGGACTTAAGCTCTGCTTCCGTCATAAGGCTTGGGCTCGGCACCAATCCAATCTGGGTTCCGTCCAATCTCTGCCGCAGACCCTCATAGTTTGCGTAGAAGAATATTTTGTTATGCATGATGGGGCCGCCCACTCCCGCACCGAATTGGTTCAGCAGGAAGGGGTTCGGAGAGGGTCCGTTGAAGGGCGTACGAGCCTCCAACGCATCATTTCGGAAGTAATCAAATAGATCGCCGTGAAAACTATTTGTGCCCGCGGGCGAAACCACCGCGACTTGCCCACCGGCGGTGCCGCCTTGCACGGCCGCTCCGAAGTTTTGCGATTGCACCTGAAACTGATCAATGGAGTCGAGCGGCACATTCAACCGCATGTACTCTCTTTGCTCCTGGTTGTAAATGGCCGTGGCATCCACCCCATCCAACGTTAGATTGTTGTCGTCCAAACCATGGCCGGCAAACCGAATGGTCCGCTGATCGCCGGCTCCATTGTCGATAGCTCCCGGAGCGAGGGAGGTCAAGGTAGCCCAATTGCGACCATTAATCGGCAGTTCGTTGACCTGCTGCTGTTCGATGGGCGCGCCCACCGTAGCATCGACCCTGTCCAACTGCACAAGCGGTTCCGTGATGTTTGTTTGTTGTCTCCCGCCCGACACCTCCAGCGTTGCGTTCAGCGTTCGCGTTTGTCCCACCATCTGCGAAACGCCATCGACTTGAAATATTGAGAAGCCGTCCCTTGAAATCTGAACAGAAAACATGCCTGCCGGCAAATCGACTAATTCGTAGTCGCCTTGTGATCTCGTTTCCGTTTCGCGCCGAAGCCCTGTGTTAGTCTCTATGACCCTTACTTTGGCGTGCGGAATGCGCTTGCCCTGCTGGTCGGTAACTGTGCCGGTCAGCGATGAACGCTCAACCTGTGCCCATGTGGTTCCGCCAATCGAAATGAATAACAATACGCAAATAATCTGACGCGAAAGCAAGAAGCAAGTTTTCATAGAATCCCGGCAAAGAGCGTACAAACAATATCGGTAAGTAACCGATTGCAGTGGTAGCAATTGTGGAGCGTAAAACAACTTGTCGTTTCATGATTGTTAACTCCGTAGGGGCTGATTAAGCAACTCGATCCACCATGCCGAGCTACGCGCACGGATCGTTTCGCTCCGAACCCCTGATCCAGCGTTGTCCGTCGAATTTGTCGCCTGCTTTTCCCCAGGTGCCGAACTTACTCGCCATCTGCCCGCCATCAACCAGAAGTGACGCGCCGGTGATGTAGGATGCCAGATCGGAAGCAAGAAACAGAATCGCTTGGGCCACCTCTTCGGGCTCGCCTCCACGGCCCAGCGGCACCTGTTTAAAATATTCCGAAAGTACCTGCGGATCCGAAAAACTTTGCGCGGTCAGTCTCGTTCGGATCAGGCCGGGACAAACAGCATTGACGCGGATACCGTACGGACCGAGCTCGTTCGCAGCCGTGTGCAGGATGCCGAGCAAGCCTGCCTTACTCGCGTTATATGCGATCAGATCCGGTTCACCGTCGTATGAATTGGTTGATGCGGTCAACACGATCGACCCTTTGCCACGCCGCTGCATTTTCTCCGCGGCGATCTGGACTGTATGAAAAGCGCCACGCAGATTGACAGCCATTATCCGCTCCCAGACGTCGCGTGCCGTTTCAAGCATGGAATGGCACGAGCCAATGCCGGCATTTACGACGACTATCGAAGGATCGGGAATCCGCGCAAACGCCTCTCTGATCGAATTATCATCGGTCACATCCGCTTCGCACGCCTGCGCGCCTATCGAATGGGCGGTGTCTGCGAGACTGGCACTCGGTAAATCTATAATCCAGACGGACGCTCCAGCCGTGGCGAGCTCTCGGGAGACGGCCAGCCCAATCCCGTTTGCGCCTCCCGTAACCACTGCCTGTTCACCTTTAAAGTCCAATTGCATGGCCATAGCCTTCAAACGGTCGTCGCACGCACGACGTGCCCGCCCTTGTCGCCCGACGAGCTTCCACGGTTTGCAAAGTAGCGCGCTCGGATCGACGCCGGACCGAGATCTTCGATTTCACGAAAGCCCAAGTCCGTTAGTTTGATATGCAGTTCGTGAGTGTTGAAATAACTCCGAAAAGACTCGCCCAGTGAGTTGACGCGCTCCGCCAGCGCCGCTCGCTCGGCGGCCTGTTCATCTCGAACGGCTTCCATCTCCAGGGGATTGCTATAGTCAAACACAACATGACTGCCGCCACGCAGACTGGCGATGAAGCCAAGCGTTGAAAAGACGGCCTGCTCCGTCAGATAGGGTACGACGCCTAGCCACGTGAAGAAGGTTTGCCGCGCTGCATCGAAGTCATTTGCGGCTAAGGCCTCTGCCAAAGTCTCTCGCTCGAAATCGATCGGAACGAAGGTGAGCGTGTCAGGCTGTGGAATCGCCGCCTCGGCGAGCCGCTGGCACTTCCAAGCTTGTGTCGCTGGGTGATCTACTTCGAAGACCCGCAGGTTTTCACCGAACGTGGTTCGGTAGGCGAAAGTGTCGAGACCTGCCCCAAGCACCACTAACTGGCGGACACCGTGTCCCACCACTGTTGCCAAGGCATCTTCGGCAAAACGTGTTCTTACCGCAATGAACAGACGTAGTCTTCGTTTGGATGCATCGCTCCTCGCTTTCTCTACCGCCGCTTCCGCGTCCGCCCCCAAAATGCGCTCGGCTAACGGATCGGCAAAGATATGACCGCGCTCCAGCACTTGATGTACCGCGCGATGAGTAGCCGCGGCTAGCGCGGTGCGGCTGGGTTGTCCCGACTGCATTTCTCAAACTTACCAGTTCTTTGTCGTGACCCCATGTGGTCAAATAAAGTGATCGGCCCTCCGATCAACCGCATCCCCCTTGCGGCTAAACCCAAGTTTAGGAGCCTATCGGTTGCAGCCAGCAGTTTCCTTATCCGCGTTGATCTGCGTTCATTTGCGGCTAATTGTCTTGGAGAGCTCGCGCTAGTGCCCAAGCGTACAGATCTCAAACGCATCATGATCATCGGCTCTGGTCCCATCGTCATCGGCCAAGCCTGCGAATTCGATTATTCCGGCGCGCAAGCCTGCAAAGCCCTGCGCCAGGAAGGATATGAGGTCATCCTAATCAATTCCAACCCAGCCACTATCATGACCGATCCCGAGCTCGCCGACCGCACCTACGTCGAACCACTCAGCGTCGCCTATGCCACGGAAGTCATTCGCAAAGAACGCCCCGATGCATTGCTATCCACCGTCGGCGGTCAAACCGCTCTGAACCTAGCTGTCGAACTCGCCGAAGCAGGTGTGCTCGATGAATACAAAGTCGAACTCATCGGCGCCAAGATCGAAGCCATCAAGAAGGCCGAAGACCGTCTGCTTTTCAAAGACGCCATGCGCAAAATCGGTCTCGATATGACGCAGTCCCAACTCGTCAATAATCTCGAAGACGGCCTCAAATTCGCCGAGCGCATGGGTTATCCCATCATCCTGCGCCCCAGCTTCACTATGGGTGGTACCGGCGGCGGCATTGCTTACAATCGCGAAGACCTCGAAGAAATCCTCGAACGCGGCATCGATCTCTCGCCCGTGCACGAAGTTCTGATCGAAGAAAGCGTTCTTGGTTGGAAAGAATTCGAACTCGAAGTGATGCGAGACCTGGCAGGCAACGGCATCATCGTCTGCTCTATCGAAAACTTCGATCCCATGGGCGTCCACACCGGCGATTCCATCACTGTCGCTCCCGCGCAAACACTCACCGATCGCGAATATCAGATGATGCGCGACGCGGCTTTACGCTGCCTTAACGAGATCGGCGTCGATACCGGCGGCTCCAACGTGCAGTTCGCCATCAATCCGCAGAACGGCCGCATGGTGATTGTTGAAATGAATCCGCGCGTCTCGCGGAGTTCCGCTCTCGCCTCGAAAGCCACCGGCTTCCCCATCGCGAAAATCGCCGCCAAGCTGGCTGTCGGCTACCGTCTCGACGAAATCAAGAACGATATCACTCGGGCCACTCCCGCGTGCTTCGAACCCACCATCGATTACGTCGTCGTCAAAATTCCGCGTTGGCAATTCGAAAAGTTCCCGGGCGCCGAACCCGTTCTCGGCACGCAGATGAAATCCGTGGGCGAAGCCATGGCCATCGGCCGCACCTTCAAGCAGGCTCTTGGCAAAGGTCTGCGCAGTCTCGAAACCGGTAAAGCCTCCGGCGCCAAGCTCGATCCTGCGCTCATCGCTAAACGGCTTATCACGCCTAACCCCGAGCGTCTCAATTACATCCGTTTCGCCTTCGACCAAGGCTATGCCGTCGGAGAAGTTTTCGAAATGACCAACATTGATCCCTGGTTTCTCCAGCAAGTCTACGAAGTTGTCCATCTCGAAAAAACTCTCAACGGCCGCGCGCTCTCTTCCATTGGCGCACGCGAATTCCGTAAGCTCAAACGCGATGGTTTGGGCGATCGCCAAATCGCTGAACATCTCGCCGTCGAGCCCATGGCCGTCCGCGAAGCCCGCAAAAACTTAGGCGTCGAAGCGGTCTTCAATCGCGTCGATACTTGCGCCGCGGAATTCGAAAGCTTCACGCCTTACATGTATTCGAGCTACGAATCGGAGAACGAAGCGTCTCCGTCCAATCGCAAAAAGGTCATGATTCTCGGCAGTGGCCCCAATCGCATAGGGCAGGGGATTGAGTTCGATTACTGCTGTTGCCACGCGTCGTTCGCGCTGCAGGATTTCGGCGTTGAATCCATCATGGTCAACTGCAACCCCGAAACCGTCTCCACCGATTACGATACGAGCGACCGCCTTTACTTCGAGCCTCTCACGCAAGAAGAAGTTCTCAACATCTACGACACCGAGAAGCCCGACGGGCTCATCGTTCAGTTCGGCGGCCAGACGCCTCTTAATCTCGCGATGCCTCTCAAGGAACTCGGCCTGCCCATTATCGGGACCGATCCTAGCTCCATCGATCTTGCCGAAGACCGCAAGCTCTTCGGCAAACTTCTAACCGATCTCAACATTCCTTCGCCGCCGCACGGGACGGCTACCAGCGTCTCCGAGGCGTGTGAAGTGGCCGCGCGTCTGGGCTTCCCCGTGCTGGTTCGTCCCAGCTACGTGCTCGGTGGCCGCAACATGGTCATTGCTTATAACGAAGAAACCGTACGCCGCTACATGCAGGAAGCTACCAATCTTTCCGTCAAGCGCCCTGTGCTGATCGATCGTTTTCTCGAAGACGCCACCGAAGTTGATGTCGACGCGCTTTGCGACGGCCAAAACGTTCTCATCGCCGGCATCATGGAACACATTGAAGAAGCAGGCGTCCATTCGGGCGATAGTTCCTGCGTTCTTCCTGCCATCTCCATTGCCAAGAAGACCATCGCGACCATCGAAGAATACACCGCCAAACTCGCCCGCGCCCTCAACGTTATCGGCTTGATGAACGTTCAGTACGCGCTCAAGAATGGCGATGTCTACGTGCTCGAAGTCAACCCGCGCGCCTCGCGTACTGTACCGTTTGTCAGCAAAGCGACCGGCGTGCCGCTGCCCAAAATCGCAGTCGGGCTGATGCTCGGCAAAAAGCTCGATGAATTCCAATCTGTTACGGGCGGCATCGTCAACGGCACTTTGCCGGTACGCAGTTTCTTCGTCAAAAGCCCCGTCTTTCCGTTCAACAAATTTCCCGGTGTTGACCCAGCCCTCGGACCTGAAATGCGATCTACCGGCGAAGTCATGGGCGTCGGCGAAAGTTTTGGCGAAGCCTTTGGCAAAGCGCAACTGGCCGCTGGCTCGCCGATTCCCGATTCCGGCGCGCTCTTCATCAGCGTGAACGATCGCGACAAGAACGCCGCCGTGGAAGTCGCGCGAAAATTCCACGATTTCGGATTCACCCTCTTCGCTACGCGCGGCACCGCGGGCGCGTTGAAAGCTGTGGGGCTGCCTTGCAAAACGGTCTTCAAAGTCAATGAAGGCCGCCCCAATGCCGTCGATCTTCTCAAAGCCGGCAACCTCAAGCTCGTCATATACACAACAACCGGCAGCCATTCTTTCCCCGACGAACAAACGATTCGCCGCAATGCCGTCACTTATCGCATCCCGTGCATCACTACCATGAGCGGCGCACGTGCCGCAGCCGAAGCCATCGCCTCTCGCCGGCGCGACCCGCTCCGTGTGTGGAGCTTGCAGGAACTCCATGCTGCCAACTCGTAGAACAGTTCTTTCTTCTACTGCCTCCGCCGCTCTACTTAAGACCGCCCAATCCATCAGCCCCAATATCGTCATCATTATCGCCGACCAAGTCCGCTACGACGCAGTCGGCGCATATGGGCAAAACCCGATGGACGTCACACCCAACATCGACGCCCTGGCCCACGCCGGCACCCTTTATCGTCATGCTTTCGTCACCCAACCCGTTTGCAGCCCTTCGCGTGCCAGCATGTTCACCGGCCAATATCCGGCTCGTCACGGAGTCTGGCGCAACACCGGCGGCGGTGTCGCGCTCAATCCCGCCACGCCTACCATTGCCACTGAACTGACCAAAGCCGGTTACTCCGCCAACTACATCGGCAAATGGCATCTCGCCGACGGCCCAGCCGGACCAGTCGCAGCGTCCGCCCGCGGTGGCTTTCTTGGTCTCTGGGAAGCTGCCAACCTGCTGGAATTTACTTCGCATCCCTTCGAAGGGGAACTCTATGACGGCGACGGCCAACCAATCCCATTCAAAGACGAATACCGGGTTGACTTCATGACGGGTCGCGCCAAACGTTTCCTCAACAACGTTTCCACCAGTTCACCGTTCCTGCTGGTCGTATCATTTCTCGAACCGCATCAACAAAACGACATGGGTCGCATGGTAGCGCCCAAAGGATTTGCCGAAAAATATAAGAATCCTTATGTGCCGCTAGATCTGCGACCATTTCCTGGCGACTATCAGCAGCAATTACCCGACCATTATGGCTGCATCAAAAGCATAGACAACGCTGTTGGAGAGATCAATAAGACCCTCAAAGACCGCAACCTCCTAGAAAACACAATTGTTGTTTTCTTGAGTGATCACGGCTGCCACTTCATGACTCGGAACAGCGAATACAAACGCAGCGGGCATGATTCTTCTATTCGCATCCCCTTGGTGCTGAACGGGCCAGGCTTCTCCCGCGGCCAGGAAGTTCAAAGCCTTACGTCCACAGTCGACCTCATGCCGATCCTTCTTAAAGCCGTCGGCCAACCCATTCCCGCGTCTGTCCAACTCAGCAAGACGCCCGACGAAATCTTCGTTCAGATGTCGGAATTCTGGAATGCGCGCGCCCTTCGAAATGCGAAATGGACGTACGTCGTTGCAGTTCCTCGCGCTGGCGAGAAGCATGTCGCACAGCCCAATTCGCCGCGCTACAGCTCCTTTCAGCTCTATGACAACCGGGCCGATCCTTATCAGCAAGTTAATCTTTGCGGCCGCCAGGAAACCGTGGCCGTCGAACAAGAACTTCGTGAGCGGCTTCTTGCTCGCATGTCCGAAGCCGGCGATCCACCAGCCGAAATTCTTCCGTGTGAGTTTCCCTATGCTTGAGGAACTATATAGTAATTCGGCCCTTGAGATACAGCACAGCGTGACCGGCGATTTCTACCCGGTCGCCAGCGAATTTGCAAAATAATTCGCCGCGGCGAGCCGAAACTTGCCACGCGTGGAGGGAGTTCTTAGCCAGTTTCGCTGCCCAATATGGAATGAGCGCGGAGTGCGCCGAACCTGTTACCGGATCTTCCGGTACGCCCAGCTTCGGAGCAAAGAAGCGCGAAACAAAATCGCAATTTCTGCCTCGCGCTGTCGCGATAAACGCCGCCTTCTCGAATCGCGCGAGCGCTCCCATATCTGGTTGCAGGGAAAGCACTTCGTCTTCCGTTTCGTATACCAGAAAGTAGTCGCGCGATGCCAATATTTCCGTCGGTTTGCCACCCATCGCAGCCCCGAGGCCAGCGTCGGCCGCAATCGGTTTGGGCGGTCGGGAAGGGAAGTCCATCACCAACAAATCGCCATCGCGTTTGACCGTTAATTCCCCAGACTTCGTATCAAAGTATACAGTCTCGTCCTGGTAATCCAACTGATGGAACAAGACATAAGCCGAGGCGAGGGTGGCATGACCGCACAAGTCCATCTCAACTGCAGGCGTAAACCAGCGCAGATGATATCTGTTCTCCGTCCGCACAAAGTACGCCGTTTCAGATAGGTTATTTTCTAAGGCGATGGATTGCAGCGTTGCGTCCGGAAGCCAGTTATCGAGTGGACAAACAGCCGCGGGATTGCCGCCGAAAACCTTGCTGGAAAAGGCATCAACTTGGAAGATGGATAGCTCCATCCACCTAGTTTAGTTCACGCGAACACGGAACTTCTCTTTCAGCACCAGTTCGTCGAAAATTGCTAAAACCTTTTTCCGGTAAGTATACATTTGGCGCAACGAATCGCGGAAATCTTCCTCATAGCGGCGGGGTTGAAGCCATTTATGCAAAAGAGGCCGGGGAACGTCAATATCGCGGCGCAAATCGTCCGCTGAATGTCCCCTTAGGAACAACCCGTAGAAGATCGCCGCCTCGCGTTGCGGGGCCAGCGGGTCGAACTCTTCGCGGCCTATCATAACCTTGCCAGAATTGCTTAATTCCGTATCGTACTACCAAAAGAGGAACTATAGATATGAAAATCTTCTTCCTCACAAGCGCAAAGGGCGCGGCGGCTCGCCGCCAAACAACAAAGAAACTCATAAGAACTCAGGGCGGCGTACCGTGACGCCGCGCCCACCTTGCGCGACTTCTTCCAAAGATCAGTCTAACAACGCTGTCAAGTGCGGCGCTACCGCAGTTTCAATCTGTGCAGAAAGGCGGCTGGGGTCGCTCGAATCGCCGTCAAAACTACCTACCCATACCTGGCTGCCGTCACGAGTGCTCACTATTTGGACGCGCACGCGCACTTGCCCGGCCAGCTTTTCGACCTTGCCAATGATTATCATTTTGACGCCAAGTTCGAGCCCAACCAGAATGGGATCGGCATCGGTCTCAACGGCTGGTACTTCCACGCGAGAGACGCGCGTTAGCCCGCTAATCAGCGCATTTGTGAGCTTGTGGTCAAACTGAATATCGTCTGGGGCGGCACTCAGCGAATGGAACGGCAGCACGGCAATGCGGGGAAGTAGTTTGCCGGCTGTGGTAGCCGGACTCGCGTGCAAGAAATGAAACGCCCAAACTGCGAGAGTCGTGCCCGCCACTGCCGCTAGGACGAAAAGAAGCATGGATCCCAGGTTCAGCCGCTCGGGCGTTTCGTCCAATTCCTCGCTTACCGAAGGGTTCATTTGCAAATTAGTCTTCGGTGTTTCGAAATCTTCTCTTTAGATGTGCGGCTTACGGCTGTTCGCCATTCTCAGCGCCAGGCATTCCTTTGCCGATTTTTTCGGAGATTTTTGTTGAAAGGCCGGCAATGTCGTCGGAATTGCCCTCAAATCCGTTTGACCAGACTTGGCTGCCGTCCGCGGTGTTGATCAATTGCACTTTTACAAGAATGTGTCCAGCTAGCCGCTGCGCCATCCCTCGGACGATCAATTGGGCACCCAATTCGCGGCCAGCAGTCACTGCGTCGGCCACTCCGGATTCCAGGTAATGCTGCACCGAAGATTCTGGCACAACCTGCAGTTGTGATTGCTTGGCGAGAGCGGTGACGATTGCTTCGGTTAAGCTTCGATTAAAACTATCGTCGTTCGCCGCTCCGGTCAGGGATTGAAAAGGCAAGATCGCAACTTGTGTAATCCCTTTGCTCGCGCTGAGCCGTGTAGGCATGAAGTGCCAAACCCCGATGCCGATTGCAGCAATCAGAATCACTGCCACCGATATACCCAATATGCCGACACCTTCCTTTTTTTTGGGAACCGATGTCTTGGAGAATTCGCGCTGCGGCTCCGCTTCTGGGATCTTGTTCCCAAATTGCGCATCGCTTGCCGAATCGCCCAGGTATTCAGTAACCTCGGCCTCGAATTGATAACCTTTCCCCAATATGAACCGCACAATCGGGGCATGTTTGGAGGTGTCGTCGAGCAAGCGTTTCAGCTTGAGGATTTCGCTGGTTAGCTCTTCCTCGCCAAAAGACGATTTCGAAAAAAACGTCTCTACCAGTTTCTCCGCGGAAACTACTTGATCGCGATTTTCTATCAACTTTATCAACAAAGGAAGAGTTTTTCCCGGCGTAGCAACCAACAATCCGTCGCGGGTTAGCCGCTGATTCTCCCGATCCACCCGGAATCGATCGAATTCAAAAATTACTGTGAGAAGTGATGACATTAGTCCTCTGCAGTCCTACAACTTAGTCTTCGGCTGTATGTAATGGTTCCTCCAGACCCGAACGCAAAAAAGGCGGTTTTCTTTCGAAAGCCGCCTTTAGCGTTTTGGATTGTTAAGGATAGCGGTATCTAGAACGTCACCTTCGCTCCGAGCTGAATGGCTCGACCGCCACCAGTGCCGTTCACACCGCCGTTGCCGCTGCCCAAAGTGCTGTTCACGTAACCGAACGTCGCGCTGGTTAGTGAATTACTTGGGTTGTTGAACTGCGGCGTATTGGTGATTTGGAATGCTTCACCGCGAATTTCCAGATTGAAGCGCTCGGTGATCTTGAAGTGCTTGAACAACGACAGATTCAGTCCAAACAAGCCCGGTCCGAACATGTTATTGCGGCCCACATTCCCGAATACGACCCCCACCGGCTGCGCGAAGCTAGCAGTGCTAAACCATGGGTTGCCTATATTAATTCCCTTTGGATAACTCACAGGCGCCACCATGTTCGCCGTCTGGGTGCTGCCTGGAGAGTTCAACGTTCCGCCATTGGCCGTTACGTAGAACGGTATGCCGGAATCGAGCGTGAGAATGCCAGAAACTTCCCAGTTCCCCAACACCTTGGAAACCACGCCAGAGCTCAGCCACTTTTTCCCATAGCCAAACGGCAACTGGTAGATATAACTTTGCACGAAACCGTACTGGCGGTCGAAATCAGTCGGTGCGTAGTTGCGTCGCTGGTTGATAAAGAACGTCAAACCACCGTCGTCGTCCGACTGGTATCCCAAAGCCTTCTGCCAGCTAAACGAAGTGGTAATCAGCAGTCCACCGGCAAAGCGGCGATCCAACTTGACTTGCAGCGCGTTGTAAGTGGACGAATAGGCCGAGAAATATTGGGTTGTACTCGCAGTACGGTGAAAAATGGCTCCAGGTTCACCGGTTGTCCCCGTGCCGATTACAGAGACCGAATTGATGCTGGTGGAGGTGGGATTGTCCACCCCGTGATTGCCCACATAAGCCATATCCAACGAGAAGTGGAATGGCAACGCCTGTTGAACCGCGAAATTCCACGAAATGACGTGCGGGTTCTTCCAGTTCAGCGGAATATAGTTATACGATTGGCTGTCGAGCGGGCCGCTATTCGGGATTTGAATGATTCCGTTGGAAGGAATCGCAATCGGAACAGGCAGCGGGAAACCGGCTTCGAAGCTAGCAGGCGTGACGTTGTCCGCCAGTACTGCGGGACCGTATCCGTTACCCAGCGGGTTGTACGCGTTGTTAGCGCGCACGGGATAGTTATACGCGTAGTTGTTGTCCGTAAAGGGAACATACGATACCCCGAAACCTGAGCGGATGACCGTCTTTTCACTCAAGCGATAAGCCAATCCAAGGCGCGGCGCCCAATTGTTATAGCGGGTTTTCATTCCCAGGTTCAGCGGATTACCGCCTACGCCCGCAATCACCAGCGTGTTGTTGTTCGGGTCGTAGTTCGAGAACGCTCCAGCGAATTCAGGGGTGGCCGGAGGATAGAATTCCCAGCGCAAACCCAGATCCAGGGTGAATTTCGGCGTGACCTGCCACTTGTCTCCAGCAAAGCCGAAGAACTGCCATTCGCGATAAGCCGGGAAATAGGTATTCAAATCGCGGCCCACTTGACTCGGACTGTCGAGCAGAAAGCTAGCCATGTCGTTCCCAAAGCCGGCAGACGCGCCGGGAATCGAAGTCTCGTTGGTGCTAAACGTATACACTCCGCGCGGACTGTACGTTTGATCTTGCAGCAAGTCATCGCGGATGCGCCGCAAATCGCCGCCGAATTTGATGGTGTGATTCCGCAAAATCTTTGTCCAAACATTAACCGCGTCTACGTTTGCCTCCGCACGTACCCACGGAATGCTCGCCGAGTACCCAACCAGCGGACTGGTGAAGTCGCCAATGCTGATTCCCACCATGCCGCTGGTGAACGGGCTGATGTTGACTCCGGGAATACCAACTTTCGTCGCATCATCGGATCCGTAATCCGTAGGCACTGAGACATTATGGTAGTGCGCCACCCCAACTCGCGCCTCGGCGATGAGGGTGGGGCTGAACACGTGAACGTAGTTCAATCCGCCGCTGTAGGTCTTCTGCGTTCCGGTTCCTTCGAAGGCTCCATTGGCATCGCCTCCCGCCGTGCCAAAGATAGGCGCCTGGTAAACAACCGGCCGGTTAAAGCTGAATCGTCCGCTGAACCGGTCCTTGTCCGTTGTCACCCAATCCATCTTGTAGTCCATTGAATCTGTAGTTTTGGTGAAGGCTGGCGCGGCGTAATAATTGTTAGAGGGCTTCGCGGCATTGTAGGGCTCGTTCGGCGCCGGCAAGAGCGCGAGAATATTCTCGGCAACGGGATTGAGCCGGCTAGTCGGAATAATGTTCCCCGCAAACGCAGTGCGGCCCACGCCTGTGATGTTGTTACCGGTCGCCGGATCGTAGACGATATGCGTGTCGGCGCTCAGATTCCCGGCATCGAAGGCTGGCGACGGAATGGTCTCCAGTGTGGCCGTTCCTTCCACATCCATCGTGCGCAGGTAATCGCCAAAGAAAAACAGTTTGTTCTTCTTAATGGGTCCACCGAAATCTCCACCCACGTAGTTGTAGTGAAGCGGCGGTACCGAAGGGTTGAAGAAACTGCGCGCATTCAGGTCGCTGTTCTGTAAGAATTCGTAGGCGCCTCCATGAAACGTATTTCCGCCCGATTTCAGAATCACGTTGGTCACCGCGCCCGACGCCCGACCTAATTCCGGATCGAAGTTGCTGGTGACCACGTCCACCGTCTCAATCGCTTCGATCGGCGGCACCATAATCTGCAACAGGCCAGTCCGCTCGTTGTCGTCCGTCCCTTCAATCAGGTAGTTATTACCTTCGCGCATTTGGCCGTTGACTTCAGTCTGTAGTGAACTCTCAGCATTGAAAAACTGTGAATGCTGGAAAGTGGCGGGCGTTGTTCCGGGTACGAGATTCAAGAGCGACTGAAAATTCCGGTTGTTCCCTAGTGGCGCATCTTCCACCAACCGTACTTCCACTTTACGGCCGACGTCTGCCCGATCGGTCTCTAGCAGCGGCGGCACGCCACTCACCTCAACGGATTGGCTCAAACTGCCCGGTTGCAACACAAGGTCAACTCGCGTGCTGCTATTGACCAGCACGTCCACCTCTTTGCGGGTTTCTTTAGCAAAGCCAGTTGCTTCCACCTCCACCGAATAACCACCTGGCGGCAATTGCGGAAAAGCGTAGTAGCCGCTCTCATTTGTTTGAGAGGTGTGACTGATGTTGGTATTTGTTTCGGTGATGGTGACTTTGGCGTTCGGAATAAGACCGCCCGACACGTCTGTTACCATACCCAGCAAGGTGGCGTTCACCGCCTGGCAATAGAGAGATTGAGAAGAGAAACAAATGGTGAGAGCATAGAAAGCCCAAAGCCCCCACACCACTCGCAGGTGTTTCATAAAGCCCCTCCACTAAAATCGTTTGTTGATTATATAAAAGCTATTTCGACTTAGCGACAATATGACTTATGCCTGACCTTCTTAGTCTTTCTAACCAAACCGCCCTTATCACGGGCGGGTCCTCCGGCATAGGCGCCGCTACCGCTCGTTTGTTTGCGCAATTGGGCGCGCGGGTAGCGATCAGTTACAACCGCAATCCACAGGGCGCGGTAGAAGTACAGAAATCGATTGAACAAGCCGGTGGGACAGCTGTTTCGGTCCAAGCCGAGATGTTGAAAGCGTCTGAAATCAGCCGCCTGGTGCAAGAGACCGCCGCCAAACTCGGTGCGATCGATATTCTGGTAAACAACGCCGGCTCGCTCGTGGAACGCGTGACGTTTGACAAGATGAGCGAAGCGCTCTGGGATGAGGTGATCGATTTGAATCTCAAAAGTGCCATGCTGGCGGCGCAGGCCGCTGCACCAGGTATGATCTTGCGAAAACACGGCAGCATTATCAATATTGTTTCGATTGCCGGACGCAACGGCGGAGGGCCGGGCGCCGGGGCTTATGCAACAGCCAAGGGCGGGTTGATCACTCTGACAAAAGCGTTGGCGAAAGAGTTTGCCCCCTATGGTGTTCGTGTGAATGCTGTTTCGCCAGGGGTGATCGACACGCCGTTTCATGAGGTGTTTTCGACGCCCGAAATGATTGCTACTTTCGTGAAAGGGATACCGCTGGGCCGCGTGGGGACGTCGGAGGAAGTGGCGAACGTGATTGCGTTTCTGGCTTCGGACGCGGCGAGTTATGTGACCGGCGAGACGATTGAAGTGAATGGCGGGCAGTTGATGCTTTAGACAGCCCAAGTTTCGTACGAAGCGCGTCTTGCTTTGGGTGTCTACTGGAACGCGCTAAGCACTGACGCCAACCTCAGCTTCATCATAGGTCCAGACTTTGAAACTCTCGAGTATGTTAGGACCGAATGTTGTGGCGATGGCGACGTCGGAGGCATCGCGGCCGCGCGCGATCAGAACGCGGCCGATGCGAGGCACGTTGTTGCGGGGATCGAAGACGTGCCAGGCGCCGCTGAGGTAGACTTCAAACCAAGCGGCGAAATCGCCCACAGCCCAGGGCGGCGGTGTGCCCATGTCCCCCAGGTATCCGGTGCAATAGCGGGCTGGAATGTTTAAGCAGCGGCACAGGGAAATGGCCAAATGCGCGTAATCGCGGCACACGCCGACTCCTTCGTTGAAGGCTTCCCAAGCCGTTCGCGTAGGGCGGGCTTGGTTGTAATCGAACTTGATCCGCTGATTCGCAAAATCACATACCGCCTGCACGCGCGCCCAGCCCTGTTGCGGGGAATGTCCGAAAAGATCCCAAGCGGCTTGTGACAGCAGATCGGTGTCGCAGTAACGGCTGCCTAGGAGGAAGACCAGCGTCTCTTCGGGCAGGTCTTCGACAGCGTGTTGCTGAGCGTACGGCACCACTTTGTCCGGTAGACCCGTGTCGCGCACGAGCGCATCGGTTTTAATTTGTATTCGGCCGGCCGGGGCGACGAGGCGGGTACACCAGTTGCCGAAGCCGTCGCGATAACCGCTGACGGGCACCGCAGGGTCGGTGGTCAGATAGTCGGGGATGATGATATCGGAGGCGCGCGAATAGTGAATATTCAACGCCAAAATCATGGGAGTTGGTTGGGGAAGACTATAGATGAGTTCGTAGCCGAGCCGGATTTGCATGTGGTTTCCTTCCAGCGATCAGAGAGTTGCCCTGGCAAAACTGACGGCCCAATTAATGATAGCTCGATTGGCATTGTGAAATTGATGCCGGGCTTTAGACTAAAGAGATGAAGGAGCGGGCGGCGGAAGATCGAGACCCGGTGGTCGAGGCGTATAAGAAGGATGTTGACCGGACTCTGATTCGCGAGAACCTGAAGCTCACTGTGGAAGAACGCTTTCTCAAGGCGATGGCGCACATGCGTTTTGCAGAGGAGATGCGGCGGGCGGGGCGTGAGGCACGGCTTAAAACGAAATGACTGATTTCGCGTCTTTGCTGGCGCTGCTTGGTAATCACCACGTTGAGTTTATTGTGGTGGGGGGTGCTGCGGCCATCGCGCACGGCTCGGCGCGACTCACGCAAGATTTAGACATTGTGTATGATCGGTTGCCTGAGAATCTGGAGCGTTTGGTGGCTGCGCTCAAGGATCAGAAACCATATCTCCGCGGAGCGCCGCTCGGATTGCCGTTTGTTTGGGATCGGTTGACGCTGACTCGCGGGCTGAACTTTACTCTGACCACTTCGCTGGGAGACATCGATCTCTTGGGGGAGATTCCGGGCGGGGGAAGTTATCAGGATCTAAGAGCCACCGCGATTGAGTTGAATGTGTTCGGGACGCGATGCCTCTGTTTGAGCTTGACGCAATTAATTCGGGCGAAACGGGCTGCGGGACGTCCCAAAGATCTCGAGGCTCTAGCCGAATTGGAAGCGATTGAAGAAACGCGGTCGGAGGAGTGAGATTCTTGGTAGGCGCGACAGGGATCGAACCTGTGACCCTCAGCTTAGAAGGCTGATGCTCTATCCAACTGAGCTACGCGCCCGCGCGATATTCACTAGTTTACTCAATCACGAGAAGCAAATCGCGGGCTTCGACGGCGTCGCGGGGCTTGACGCAAACCTCTTTTACGGTGCCGCTGATGGGTGCGTAAATGCTCGTCTGCATTTTCATAGCTTCCAGCACGAGTAGGCGGTCGCCCTTGCTCACCTTTTCGCCAGCTGTCACATGCAGCAGAGTCACCGCGCCGGGAATTGGGGCGCTTACATCGCCTGGCTTCGCGGGGTCGGCTTTGCGTTTGGCCGGCACTTCTTCTTTGATGGAGCGGTCACGGATCTCAACTTCGCGCGGTTGGCCGTTGAGTTCAAAGAAAACGGTGCGCATGCCATCTGGGCGCGGGTCGCCGATGGTCAAGAGGCGTATTATCAGCGTTTTGCCGGGTTCGAGTTCAACTGTCACTTCCTGCCGTTGTTCGAGGCCGTAGAAAAATACCGGAGTTGGCAAAATCTCCAGTTCACCATAGCGCTCGCGGGCTGCGGCAAAGCTTTCATAAACCTCCGGATACATAAGATAACTCAGGAGATCGGTCTTGGTGAATTCCGGTTGATTGAGGTCGGCGGGAGGGAGGGTTTCACCCGGACGGCCAGTCACTGGTTTCTCGCCGCGCAGAATGACAGCTTGCAATTTCGGTGGCCAGCCGCCTTCGGGTTGACCGAGCGAACCCATGAACATGTCCACCACCGAATTGGGCAGCGTGAGGTGATGATCGGGTGGCAGATTTTCTAATTCTTTGACGGTCATGCCGTGACTCAGCAGATACAGCGCGAGATCGCCGACAACTTTGCTCGAAGGCGTGACTTTGACGATGTCGCCGAACGCGAGGTTCACGTCGGCGTACATGCGAGCGACTTCGGGCCAGCGGCCGCCGAGCCCCATCGCTTCGGCTTGCGCTTTGAGGTTGGTGTATTGGCCGCCGGGCATTTCGTGAATGTAGACTTCGGCGGTGCCGGATTTCGGGGCTTCATCGAACGGCGCATAGTAAGTGCGAATGGTTTCCCAATAATCGGAGCAGCGGTTCAACGCTTGGAAACTGAGGCCGGTATCGCGATCTGTGTGGGCGAGAGCCGCAACAATTGAGTTGAGATTCGGTTGGCTCGTTGTACCGCTCATGGAAGAAATGGCGGCGTCGGCAATATGCACGCCGGCTTCGGAAGCTTTCAAGATTGTGGCTGCGTTGATGCCGCTGGTGTCGTGGGTGTGCAGGTGAGTTGGCAGGCCGATTTCTTCGCGCAAAGCTTTAACTAATTGAGAAGCGGCGTAAGGGCGGAGCAGACCAGCCATGTCTTTGATGGCGAGTGTGTGAGCGCCCATCTTCTCGAGTTCTTTGGCGAGGCGAAGGTAATATTGCAGCGAATATTTGCTGCGGGCAGGGTCGAGAATGTCGCCGGTATAGCAGATGGCGGCTTCGCAGACGCGGCCGGTTTTGACGGCAGCTTCAACCGCTACCTTCATATTGGGCAGCCAGTTGAGTGAATCGAAAATGCGAAATATGTCGATGCCTTGGACGGCGGCTTCAGCGATGAAGGCTTCGACAGCGTTATCGGGATAGGCGGTGTAGCCGACGGCGTTTGAGGCGCGCAACAGCATTTGGAAACAGATGTTTGGGATGCGTTTGCGAAGTTCCGCTAGACGGTTCCAGGGATCTTCGAGGAGAAAGCGCATGGCGACATCAAAGGTGGCGCCGCCCCACATTTCGAGACTGTAAAGTTGAGGTAATTCTTTAGCTACGTAATCGGCGATTTGCAGGAGATCGTAGCTGCGGACGCGGGTCGCCATGAGCGATTGATGGGCATCGCGAAAGGTGGTATCGGTGAGCAGCAAACGTTTTTGTGAGCGGCTCCATTCGGCGAATTTGGTGGGTCCGAGAAGATCGAGAAGCTGGCGTGTTCCTTCGGGTGCGGTGTGGAGGGTGGAGTGCGGGACGGGAGCTTCACGGATGACGGCGGGTTTCGGACGTCCCGCCACTTCCGGGTTGCCATTTACGGTGACGTCGGCGAGATAGTTGAGGAGTTTGGTGGCTCGGTCGCGGCGGGCCGTGAAGGTGAAGAGCTCCGGAGTTTCGTCCAGGAAGGACGTGGTGGTGACGCCGCTTTGGAAGGCCGGATGCTTGACTACGTTTTCGAGAAACGGGATGTTGGTTTTGACGCCGCGTATGCGGAACTCGCGGAGGGCGCGGTCCATCCGCTGGCAGGCTTGCGAAAAGTTGCTGCCCCAGGCGGTGACTTTCACGAGCAGCGAATCGTAGAACGGTGAGATGACCGCGCCGCCATAAGCTGAGGCGGCGTCGAGCCGGATACCGAAGCCGGCGGGTGACCGATAGGTGTGGATCTTACCGTAATCAGGGACGAAGTTGTTGGCGGCGTCTTCTGTTGTGACGCGGCATTGCAGGGCGGTGCCGTAGAGTTGGATGGCGTCTTGTTGCGGCAGGCCGATTTCGGCGCCGTGGAGGCTGAAGCCTTGCGCGATTTGAATTTGTGAGCGGACGATGTCGATGCCGGTTACCACTTCCGTAACCGTGTGTTCCACTTGGACGCGCGGATTGACTTCGATAAAGAACCATTCGTGCGTGTCGACATCAACGAGGAATTCGACGGTGCCGGCGTTGTAGTAGTTGGCGGTGCGCGCTAGCTTAACGGCAGCGGCGCAGAGCTCGGCGCGAACTTTCTCCGGGAGGCCGATGGCGGGTGCGATCTCGACAACCTTCTGATGGCGGCGCTGGACGGAGCAATCGCGCTCGTATAAGTGGATGATGTTGCCGTGGGTATCGCCGAGAATCTGGACTTCGACGTGCTTCGCGCGGCGGATGTAGCGTTCGAGGAAGACGGCTGCGTTACCGAAGGCTGCGCCGGCTTCTTGGCTGGCTTCGGCAAGTTTTGCGTTGAGAGATGCGGGCGAATCGACGACGCGCATGCCGCGGCCACCGCCACCGAAGGCGGCTTTGATGATGAGGGGAAAGCCGATTCCTTTGGCTAACGCTTCGACATCAGCGCCGACTGCGGTTGTGCCTGGAACGACGGGAATGCCCGCGGTTTGTGCTAACTTGCGGGCGGCTGTTTTATCGCCGAGGGCTTCGAGCATCTCGGGATTCGGACCGATGAAGGTGATGCCGGCGCGCTGGCATGCCCGTGGGAGTGCTGGATTTTCAGAGAGGAAGCCGTAGCCGGGGTGAATGGCGTCGACGTTTTTGTCGATGGCGAGATCGACGATGGCGTCAATGTCGAGGTAGGCTTCAACCGGTCCTTTGCCCTGGCCGATGAGGTAGGCTTCGTCGGCTTTGAAGCGGTGGAGACTCAGGCGGTCCTCTTGTGAGTAGACTGCTACGGTGGTGAGTCCGAGTTCGGTGGCTGCTCTAAAAATGCGGGTGGCGATCTCGCCCCGGTTCAACGCGAGAAGTTTTTTCATGGCGCAGGAAAGACAAAGTTAACATGATGAGGTTGGTATGAAAGTGGATTCTAGAGAAGTATTGGCGAAGCTCCAGGGTGAGCCGGCGCCGCTTACGTGGCCGAAACTGAAGAAGGCGTTTGTCAGCAAGAAGTCCGGAGTAACTGAGGGGGACCTGCGCGAAGCGCTGGCGGCTGAGGGCATTTTCGCCTGGACCAAACCGAAGAATAGCTACTGGTACGTCGATCGCCCGGCGTGGTTGGAGACGGAAATCTTAAAGCTGTCCGAACGCAAGGCACTGCCAAAGGTTGCGGTGAAGGGCGCCGGTAAGAAGGAGGTTGAGGATGCTGTCGCACGGTTGGTGGCGGCGAAGAAGATAGTGGCGTATCCGGCGGTGGAAGGGAAGAAGAAGGTTTTGGTGGCGGTGGGTGGCCACGACACGTATTGGGCGTATGTGCGGGAGACCATAGCGGAGAAGTTGAAAGAGGCGGGGATTGAGGAAGCTGGGTTGGAAGAGAAGATTTGGGAGATTTTGCCGACCTTGGAGCCCGAGAAAGATGTGCCAGTATCAACGTCACGGTTGCGCAGAGCTTTGGGCTTGACACAGGTGGACAAGAAACGTTTTGACGAGGCGGCTCTGCGGTTGCGCGAACAACGGAAGATTTACTTGAGCCAGCATGACCACCCGCTTGGATTGAGCGCAGAGGACAGGGACTTGCTGATTGACGGGAAGGATGGGAGATACTATGTCGCCATCGCACGCCGAGAGCAGTGAGGCAGCGAAACGCGTGCGGAATCCATTCCTGAGTGCGGTGCTTGGGAATCCGCTGGAGGAGAACCCGACGGATGTCCCGGAGATCAACGCGGAGGCGTTTAGAAAGTGCCTGAGGTTGATTGACGATGTGAGAGAGCAACGGATTACGCTGGCGTTGTTGCTGTTCGGCGAACCGGGGGCTGGCAAGACGCATTTGCTGAGCCGGCTGCGAGCGACGTTAGAGAGGGAATCACTGGAGGAGGGGCGGGAATCGGTTTTCATTCCGATCCGCATGGTGACCAGCGCGAACATGCTGTGGCGGTTTCTGCGCAGGCATTTGGCGGTGGCCCTATTGCGACAGCGGACGTTCGCGAGGGTGATCCGGCAGACGCGCGATGAGATTGCAGAGCAGGATCGGAACCTGGCGGTCATATTGGGGAACTTGAACGAAGGTGTCCACTTTGCAGATTCGGCGGCTTGGCTGCGTGGACAGGAGTTGCCGGAAGATGTATTGAAGACGCTTGGGGTTGTGTCGGCGAGTGATGACGAAGAGCAGGAGGCAGTGAGCCGGCAGTTTATTACGACGGTTTGTGGACTGGGTGAGCCGGTTCCTTTCGTTTTTTGTTTTGACCAGTTGGAAGCTTTGCGGAGTTATCAAGACGATACGGCGGGGTTTTTCAAGCTAGGACAGGTGATTTCGGATTTGCATGATAGTACGCGCAGTGTGGCGCTGTTTTCTTGTTTGCAGACTTCGATGCTCCCGGTGTTGGAGACTGCTGTACAGAGCGCAGACCGCGACCGGATGCTGGGGAAGCGTGCGGCGCTGAAGGCGCTGGATTTCGAGCAGGCCCTACAGTTGATCGCAGCGCGTCTACGTACCGTGCCTGAGCTGCAGGGGCAACACCCGATAAAGAAAAGTGACATTAAAGATCTGTTTGAACAGGACGGGCTTTGTGTCGCGCGCAAAGTGATTGTGCGTTGTCAGGAGGTTTTCGAGAAATGGTCTCAACAGCCGCCGCCCGCCGTCAAGGCGTTGCCGGAAGACTTGGAAGACAAACTTCGGAAGCTAGAGCGAACTCCGCGTAGTGAGGACGCGGGGGGTATTCTGCGAACCGGGTTACCCGCTATGCTTCATCTGCGGGGGATGAAGTTAATAGCGGCCGAGCGACCAAATTCCGCGTTGGATGGCGTGGTTCAAGGCAAGAAGCCGACCGCGATTGCGGTTGCGAATCAGAAGGCGGGCTGGGTTTTGATTAAGCGATTGGAGGGCGTGCACAAGGATTGGCAAGCATCCGGTGCACCGGGTTTGGTGATTCTGCGGGATGCGCGAAATGGGATCGGTGTTGGGGCGGCGAAGACTCGCGAGGCGTTACAAAACCTGGAAAAGGCGGGCGCACGCGTGGTGTCAGTGAAGCCGGAGGCGCTGGCCGTGTTGGAAGCGATCAGCCGTTTGCTGGCGAATGCGCGGAGCGGCGACCTGTCTTACCGGGGTGATTCCGTGCCGGCTACGACAGTGGAAGAGTGGCTGCGGGGCAGCATGCCGAGAGCGGTGGATGAATTGCTGGATGAGATCGGCGGAGAGAGGGAAGTGGCGCGGGATGAGTTGGCCAGCATGCTAATGGATTTGCTGGCGAAGGCAAAAGTAATCTCAGTGGAAGATGCGGCCTCCCAATTGGGTAGAAGCGCGGAGGAGGTAGAAGCGTGTGGGCGGCGCAACGCGTCGCTGGTGGGCTTTGCCGGTGGGAGCAAGCGCGTTTTGTTCCGTGTTATTGAGCGGCAACCGGCGAGAGAAGCGCGAGAGTAGTTCTATGGTGGAACTCTCTATCTCCGATGTGAGACGGGCATTGTGGCTGGAGATGCAGGGGAGAGAGTCGGAGGGGGAAGCATCGAATCCGCTCCTGGGGCAAATGTTCCACGAAACGATAGCGGAGCTGTTGGGAGACGACAAGGCCAGTCAGTGGCAGGCCACGTTAGATCAAGAGACAGTGTCGAGTAGCTCTGCGTTAGAAGAACATATTTACGAAAGATTGATTGGTCCGAGACTGACGGCGCGGCAGGGAGCACTGCAAGAGGCTGGAGAACAGGTGCTGGCTTTGTGGAAAGCCGTGGGCGAGTTCAGCCGTTGGTTAACCCGTTTGCTGAGTGATGCGGAGAAGACAGGACGTATTCAGTTCGATAGAGAGACGCGGCAATGGACGGGCGACCTGCAGTTCTGTTTGCCTGAGCAGGTTTTGACGTGGGATGTTTGTGAGCGGGGATGGCAAGCGGCGGTGCGCGTTTCGGGAATAGCGGATTCGCTTTGGAAAAACCCCGCGACGGGGCGCTGGTGCGTGGTGGAGTACAAACTGGGTCGAGGCATGTACAAGATCGACTTAGCCCAGGTATGCCTGTATCACGAAATGTTGACGGCCGCGGGTTTGGCAGATACTAGCGGCGCGGTGGCGTTGATTGCGTTCAAGCCGGAGTTGGAAGAGACGTTTTTCCAGAGCGATGAATTGAACGTAGTGAAAGCGGAGTTGCGGCAATTGATCGGCAGCTTAGCGGGAGTTTCGGGAAATGGGAAAGCCGCTGTGACCCCGCCCGAAGTCGGAGATGAGGCCGCGTTTGCGGGGCGCAGATTGGTGGAGATATACGCGCAATATGGTGTGGGAGTGATGTTGATGGGCGATCCTATTGTCGGCCCCTCGTTCATTCGCTATGGCGTCATGCCCACTGGGCGAGTGAAAGTGAGTGAGATTCGAAAGCGCGCGGACGAGTTGCAGGTACACATGAATCTGGAAACACCTCCTATGATTCACACTGACCGCGGCCGTTTGGTGATTGATGTCAAGCGTGCGAAGCCCGAGCCGGTGATATTCAGGTCTGTTTTTGGAAAGCGGCCTAAGCGGTTACCCCTGGAGGGTTCCGCGGAACTGCCGCTTGGCGTAGATTTGGAGAGATACCTACATTCTGTCGATCTCTCACAGAACAATTGCCCGCATCTGCTGGTTGCGGGGACGGCGGGGTCGGGGAAAAGTGAGTGGATGAGATCGGCCTTAGCTGGCTTGTTACTCGTGAATGTTCCGTCTACGTTGCAATTGGTTTTGATTGATCCAAAGCGCAGCGCGTTTAATGGAATGGAAGGTTCGCCATATCTCTTCCAAGGATGGGATGTGTTGCATCCGGGTGATCGCTCCATTTCGGAGGTATTGGACGTCTTGATTGAAGAGATGAATAATCGGAATCTCTTGTTCAAGCAACAAAAGGCCGACGATCTAGCGGATTACGTCACCAAAACGGGCAAGCCGTTAGCGCGGATTGTCTTGCTGTGTGACGAGTACTTCGACCTGATTGCAGACAAGAAGACGCGTTCGGAAATTGAAACACGAGTAGCGCGGCTGGGTTCTAAAGGCCGCTCGTCTGGAATTCACTTGATCCTCGCGACGCAGTATCCGAAAGCCGACGTGGTAACGGGAGTGCTTAAGGCGAACCTTTCCGGTCGAGTGTGCTTACGCATGACCGACGCGAGACAGTCACAAGTAGTGTTAGGCCAATCGGGCGCGGAACGGCTTTTGGGAAAAGGCGATTTACTGTTTCAGGACATCGGCGAGCCCAAGCGCCTCCAGGCCCTTTTTCTTCCCGAGGCGGACCGCCTACGCATCTTCAAGACAGGCGAATACTAAAATAGGCTTGTGAAATCAATCTGCCTAGTTCTTGCTCTTGGTCTGACGGCCTTTGCGGGCCGCGAGGGAAATTTCGTTATTCGCTTTGAGCCAAAGGCAATTTTGCAAACGGAGGCCCAGATTCCGTTTGAGATTACCGTATTGAACGATTTGAAGCAGCCGCTACACGAGGCGAAGGTAACGCTGCAGATTGAGACCAAAGATCATAAGAACGTCAAGGTGTTCAAAGCGCCAGAAACGACGGCGGGTGTGTATCTGGCCAAGCCGGTGTTTCCAGAACCGGGCGAATGGAGCGTTTACGTAGAAGTGCACCGTAACGACCAAGTGACCGCTCGCACTTTGGAATACACGGTTCCGAAATAAATCTTAACTGATAGCGGCGGTAGCGATTTTGCCAGCGAGCGGACTGCTCGCGACTGCGTACTCGCGGCGAGGCATGCGACCCGAAAGAAACGCGGCACGGCCCGCTTCGACAGCAAGCTTCATAGCGAGCGCCATACGTTCGGAATCTTCAGCCTCGGCGATGGCGGTATTGAGCAGGACGCCGTCATAGCCGAGTTCCATGGCGATGGCCGCATCAGAGGCGGTGCCGACCCCAGCGTCGACGATCAATGGCACGTCTGTGATTGCTTCGCGCAAGATTTTCAAGTTCGTGACATTCTGGATGCCCAGACCAGAGCCGATGGGAGCGGCGAGCGGCATGACAGCCGAAGCGCCGGCATCGATGAGTTTGCGGGCGTTGACTAGATCGTCACTGGTGTAGGGCAGAACGATAAAACCTTCCTTGACTAACAGGCGAGTGGCTTCGAGGAGTCCGGCGTTATCGGGGAACAAAGTTTTCTGATCGCCAATAACTTCGAGCTTGATCCAGTTGGAAAGACCAACTTCCTGCGCAAGGCGGGCGGTGCGAATGGCTTCGTCGGCGGTGTAGCAGGCGGCGGTGTTGGGCAGGATGTGGATTTTCGAGCGGTCGATGAAATCGAGTTCGGATTCCTTGGTGCGATCGGTGAGATTCACGCGGCGCACGGCGAGCGTGACCATTTCGGTGGCGGCTGCGGCGTGACAGCGCGCCATGAGTTGTTTGCTGCGGTACTTTCCGGTTCCTAGGAAGAGGCGTGAGTGGAAGGTGCGGCCGGCAATCGTCAAAACGTCTTGCATAATTTCATTATCGCCGCGCCGGTGGGTGCACGAGTGCCGATAGCCCACGATAGTCGCTTTTTTGCAAAAGGCGAAGGAAAGGCGTTTTTTGCGAAACGAGATTTTGGGCTTGCAGTGGATTTACGCGACGAACCCAAGAGATTCACGGTGCGAGGCGGCCTGGAGGCGAAGAAAAAGCGTTTTTTGCGAAACGAGGTTCGGCGCGGTTGGTGGTTTTGCGCTTCGAACCCAATTCGCATGGACGCGACGGTTTGAAAATACGAAGCCAAGCGTTGGTTCGAGGGCAGCGAAAAAGAGGGGACACCCCTGCTGGATTTGATTGAGTGGAATGGTTTGCGGGGAGCCCAGAGTGTCCCCCCTTTTTCTTCGGGTCAGTTCGAAAATACGAGCCCAAACCTTCCGGAGCCCCGCAGGCGAAGAGAGGGCGTTTTTTGCGAAACGAACCCAATCCTCGCAACAGTGGCACGGGCCTGCGTGGTTATGATTCAGATTGTCAAACAACCGTGGGCCGACGCTTCGAACACCTTGCGGCGAGGAGAGATCGGCGCGTACCTCGAATAGGTCCACTGGATAGACGTTACCTTGCGGCGGGTTTGGCTAAGAAGGATGGAAGTTGCTCGGGCTCTTGTTTTGAGTGAGTTAGGGACCAAGAAAAAGTTTGGTAGAGGCGTGATCGGGAGCGGGGGCCCGTCGCCTCCGAGTTCGACGGGCCAAGGAAGTTGATCTCCACTCACCTATACACGGCGGGAAAGCGTGGCAAAAACTCTAACGGGGCCTCGAAATTTTTTCTTGGGGGATATAATCAGGCGTAAGCGCGATGACCGATAGCTCTGCCGTGGATGTGACCGGACTGCTGCGGGCTTGGACGGGCGGCGACAGCAGCGCCCAGGAAAAGTTGGCGCCAATCGTCTGGAACGAGTTGCGCCAGAATGCGCGCGCCTACATGCGCAAGGAGCGTGCCGGGCACACTCTGCAGGCTACCGCGCTGGTGAACGAGGCGTTTCTGCGGCTGGTGGATCTGCGCCTTGTCGAATGGCGAGACCGATCGCATTTTTTCGCCATGGCTTCGCAAATGATGCGCCGCATTCTGGTAGACCACGCGCGGACGCGTGGCTACCAGAAGCGCGGGGCGGGACAAACGGTATTTCCACTGAACGAGGCGGCGATGGCGGTGAGGGACCGCGCTAGTGAATTGATCGCTCTCGACGATGCGCTCGAAGCCCTGGAAAAACACGATCAGCGGAAAGCGCGGGTCATCGAGATGCGGTTTTTCGGAGGTCTTTCGGTAGAGGAAACCGCCGAGGCGTTGCAAGTCTCAAGCCAAACGGTGCTGCGCGATTGGAGCCTCGCTAAAGCTTGGCTCACGCGGGAGATGACCAAGCCTCCCCATGGATGACATTCGCTGGAAGCTGGTTGAAGATCTCTATCACGCTGTCCTGGAACGCGAACCGGACGAGCGGGAGCCGTTTCTCGGGTCCGCCTGCCGGGACGATTTGGAACTGCGGCGGGAAGTAGAGTCGCTGCTCGAGAATAACAAGACTAATACGCTCTTCGCGGAACCGGTGTGGTCGGCGATAGACGAAGCAGAAGAGCTTTCGCCCAAGACGAAAGAGGTGCTCAGCAAGGGCGCCATCCTCGGACCTTATCATGTGATCGACATCATCGGCGCGGGTGGTATGGGCGAAGTGTATCGAGCCAGAGACGCTAAGCTAGGCCGGCAAGTTGCGATCAAGGTCCTTCCTAGTCATCTGGCGGCGAATGCTGCCGCGCGCGGGAGATTGCGCCGGGAAGCGGCGGCCGCTGCGGCGCTGGACCATCCGTTTATCTGTAAGGTTTTCGAGATCGGCGAGGAAGGCGAAATGCTGTTCCTGGCGATGGAGTTTATCGACGGAGAGACGCTTTCCCGGCGGTTGCGTTCCGAGACTCTGCCGCTCGCGGAAGCATTGCGGTTCGCCGGCGAAGTGGCGGAAGCGCTAGAAAAAGCGCATGATCTGCGCTTCGTACATCGCGACCTCAAGCCCGCCAACGTGATGATTGCGCAAGGCCACGTCAAGGTGATGGACTTCGGGCTGGCCAAACCATTCGACGCCATCCAGCCGGTGGCGGACTCCGGGGCTACCACGACCAGCGTGGGCCCGCTGACCCAGTTCGGTACCGCGATCGGCACTCCCGATTACATGTCACCCGAGCAGATACGAGGCGAGTTACTCGACCAGCGTTCTGATCTGTTTTCGTTTGGCATCCTGCTGTGCGAATTACTGGGAGCTCCGCACCCATTCCACCGCGATTCTGCGTATGAGACGATCGCAGCGATCCTGCGCGATCCGCCGGAACTAACCGGCGATTTGCCGGCTGGGCTGTTGCTGCTGATCCGGCGGTTGTTGGCGAAGTCACGCGAGGACCGATACCAGTCGATGGCGGAAGTGCGCGCCGATTTGGGCCGGCTGGCGACAGGCGCGCTGACGCTGGAGCCGCAGAGAGAAGCCGAGGGGCGCCTCCCTCTGATCGGCCGCGAAGTGGAATTCAAGGAGTTGCTGCGGCATCTTGATCACGCGCAGGGCGGGAGCGGCTCGATGATTATGATTGGCGGTGAGCCGGGCATAGGCAAAACGCACCTCATTACGGCCGTGCTTGAAGAAGCGCGACGCCGCGGAGTTTATGCCAACATTGGGCACTGCTACGAGATGGAAGGTGCGCCGCCCTATACGCCATTCATCGAAATGACGGAGCACACGGCGCGGATCGCTCCCCGAGAAGGCTTTCGCCGCGCTCTGGGCGACGCCGCATCGGAAATGGCAAAATTGGTGCCGGAGCTGCGGCGGGTGTATCCGGATATTCCTCCGGCCATTGAACTGCCGCCCGAACAGCAGCGCCGATATTTGTTTAACGCCTATCGCGCCTATCTTGAGCGCGGGGCAAAGGTTACGCCGGTGGTTCTAGTGTTTGAAGACCTGCACTGGGCCGACGAATCGACGCTATTGCTGTTGCAGCACATTGCGCCAACGCTCTCCAGTTCGCCGATATTGGTGGTCGGCACATATCGCAATGTGGGAGTGGAAGTCGGCAACCCATTCGCGAAGATGCTCGAAACGTTGCTGCGTCAGAAGCAGGCCGGGCTGATTTCGCTGAGGCGCCTGGCCGTGGACGGAGTGGAAAGCATGCTTGCGGCCATGAGCGGGCAAGAGCCTCCGCCATCGCTGGCGCGCGTGGTGTGCGACGAGAGCGACGGCAATCCATTCTTCGTAGAAGAAATCTTTCGCCATCTTTCCGAGGAAGGCAAATTGTTCGACGAGGCGGGCCATTGGCGGGCCGGGCTGCGTGTGGATCAGCTGCAGGTTCCCGAAAGCGTACGGCTCGTGCTGGGCCGACGACTGGATCGCTTGGGCAGCGACACTCGCCGCGTGCTCACAACGGCCGCAGTCATAGGACGAAGCTTCAGCCTACAGTTGCTCGAAGAACTGGAAAACCAGGAGGCCGACTTCGCGCTGCATGCCGTTGAAGAAGCCGAAGCCGCGCATCTGGTGTCGGCCGAACCGGCGGGCCGTGACGCACGGTACCGGTTCGTACATGAGCTGGTGCGGCAGACGCTTTCGGAAACTTTGTCGCTCGCGCGCAGGCAACGGCTGCACGCGCGCGTGGCGGAAGCGATGGAACACGTGTACGCGACGAACCTGGAAGCGCAAGCATTGCCCTTGGCTCACCATCTCTATCAAGCCGGGGCCGCGGCCGATCCTGAAAAAACTGCAACGTATCTGATGTTGGCGGCCAAGAGAGCCAGCGCGGGCGCGGCACATGAGGACGCATTGGCGCATCTGGACAATGCTCTGGCGCTGTGGGAAGACGAGCGGAGTGTCCGGGTGGCCGAACTGACGGCGCAGAGAGCCGGGGTATTGCGGAGCATCGGACGGCGCAGTGAGGCCGTAGAAGGTTACCGGAAGGCCATTGCGCTGTTTGAAAGCGTGGGCGCGGTGGCGAAGGCCGCCCAGACAGGTCTTATGTTGGCGATGGATCAGGCATGGCACGTGGAACACGCGGCCGCACATCGAAGCGTAGACCGGGCGCTTGAGCATCTCGGCTCAGCGAGCCCTCAGCTGAAGATTAGTCTTGTAGCGGTGCGGGCGGCGGTGATGTCGACCGAAGGCAATGTATCCGAGGCGGCTGGCCTCTTAGCGGAGGCGAAGGCGCAACTGAAAGCCGCGGAAGGCCGGCCTCACAATGCCATTGTCGAAGGGATGGAGATGATTTGCCACTTTCATTCCATGCAATTCGAACAGATGCTGACATCGGCGCGACAATTTGTGGAGACCCTACGAGCGGCCGGCGATTTGTTTCGCGTGGCCGGGGCGGAGTGTTTCTTGATTACGCCCGAACTGTGCGGCGGCAGGATAGCGGAAACCGAAGAACGCCTCCCCGGCGTGCAGCGTTTAGCGGCGAGGGTTGGACACGATGTCGCTGTGTGGATGAACAAGCGCTCTTTGGCCATGCTGAGAGTGGTGCGCGGCGACCTGGCGGCGGCGGAACGGGAGATGGAAGAGGCGCGGACGTTCGGCGAAGCGCATCGGGTTCCGTGGCGTTTCCTTAGCTCCCTATCGTTGGGCATGCTGGCGTTTCTGCGTGGAAATTTCGCCGAGGCAGAGCGCCGGTTGTCCGACCGTACCGAAATCGGCGAGCAGACGTTTTGGTCAGGATACTGGGACGCGTGCTTGTTCGCATTCCGGGCGGAGGCGGGCACAAGAGAAAGCCGCGTCATGGAGAACCATGGACGAAACGGGGACGTGAGCAACACGCGCGCCGGGAAGGCGTGGGCGGAGCGCCGTTGGAAGCTACCGCGGACAGGGCAACGGAATCCGATTGGCTCGTGGCTTGCGCTGGAACGATCGGTGATCGGCTTGGCTTGGACGGGCAGGAACGAGGAAGTAGCGGCCCTACGGCCGCTTACCGAGGAGGCGCTGCTGACGGGGGCATGGATGACATGGGATATGTCTCCGTTCCGGACTGCTGCGGGTATTGCGGCCGCCTGCGCGGGCGATTGGTCCGCGGCAGAGCAGCATCATCTGACGGCGATCCACCAGACGGATGCGGCTCCGTATCGAGTGGCCCAGCCGACGGCGCGAGAATGGTACGCGATGATGCTGCTGAATAGAAACGGCACTGGGGATGCAGTGAAAGCGCGCGGTTTGTTGAGCGAGGCACTAACGATGTATGAAGGGATGGGGATGCCGTTCCATGCTAGCCGGACGAGTGAAAGGCTGGCGAAGCAGCTGCGGCAGGAGATGACGAAGCAGGGACGTGGATGAAGGAGTAACAACCTAGGAGCTAAGGAGATAGGAGCTAAGGAGATAGGGATCGCTGTGAGTCTGGCGGCGGATTGAACAGGATGTAACTTTTGACGATGGCGCGATGAGGCGGCGAGCAACGCAAAAACGATTTTTGCTTGGTCGAGGCTCGAGATGTACCCCAGCTATGTGACCTCTGTCATTTCGACGCTCTGCGGGATCCAACGCTGCAGCATCTTATCCAAATCGTCTTTTGTGACTGGCTTAGCGAGATAGTCATTCATTCCGGCGTCGATGCACTTTACCCTTTCTTCCGGGAACGCGTTGGCGGTCACTCCGATGATGGGAATGTCCGACCGCGCGGCGCCCAGGCGGCGGATCGCGGCGGTCGCTTCGAGACCATCCATTTCCGGCATTTGGCAATCCATCAAAATCGCATCGTACACACCAGTCTTAGCCATCTCGACCGCTATCTTGCCGTTCTCAGCGATATCCGAGGTAGAGCCAAGGCGAATCAGCATCTTGGATAGGACTTTTTGGTTGACTTTATTGTCTTCGGCAATCAAGATGTGCAGGCTTCGTCTTTTCGAAGGGGACCTAACCTCCGGTGTCTCGGTGCCACCTACAAGTTCAGTACTTTGCCGCAGGGACGCAGTGAACCAAAACGTGCTTCCCTTTCCAGGCTCACTTTCGACTCCGATGCTTCCTCCCATCAACTCGGCCAATCCCTTGCAAATTGCGAGCCCTAACCCTGTTCCTCCGTATCGCCTGGTCGTGGATGTGTCAGCTTGTGAGAAGCTCTTAAAGAGCTGTGCTTGGGCCGCGGGAGAAACTCCAATACCAGTATCGGAGACCTCAAAACGAATCAAGCTTCCGAAGTCTGAAGACTTGTCCTGCGGAAAAACCCGGACTGAGACGATGCCCTCCTTTGTGAACTTCAAAGCATTGGAGAGCAGGTTAAGCAGGACCTGCCTAATCCGTGTCGGGTCTCCCATCAATTTGCTTGCAATGGTATCGTCATATTCGAGCTTCAGCTGAACGCTTTTCGTCTTTGCACCCGAAGCCAGAGTAAGACACTCTCCCACAAGTTTGCGCAAATTGAAACCAATGTTCTCTAGAGTTACTTTGCCGGCCTCTATCTTTGAGAAGTCAAGAATATCGTTGATGATTAACAGGAGGGCGTCGCCCGAAGTGCGAATCGTATCGACATATTCTCGCTGTTCGATATCGAGGTTCGTTTCCATCAGCAGAGTTGTCATGCCGATCACGCCGTTCATTGGCGTCCTGATCTCGTGGCTCATCATTGCCAGGAAGGCGCTCTTAGCACGATTGGCTTGTTCTGCTTCCTCCTTGAGCTTGGCTTGATGGACTAGTTGGAGGTCGATCTCCTGGGTTCGCACGGCTACCAGATGTTGCAACTCATGCTGGCGCGAGAGTAGCGTGCGTATGCGGAACCGCCACACGAAAACGCAAAAAAACACGGCTCCGCAGATGCTCGACGCCAGGAAAGCGCCCGTCAGATACCAAGGCGGCCGGATGGTCAGGATCACGGTAGACGGTTGGCTGCTGACAGTGCCGTCCGCGGACTCAGCCTTGACCTCAAAGAGGTACGTACCGGGGCGCAGATCCGAATACACGATTTCCCGAGAATCCGTTCGAAGCCATTTGGCATCTATTCCTCGGCGGCGGTACAAAAAACGCGTGCGGCCCTGATCTGCGTAGGTGAGAACCGCCATGTGAATCTGGACGCTGTTGGCAGGATAAGGCCAAGACAGAGGCGCTGAGAGATCGAGCGTGCGGCCGTTTACCTGAACTGCCGAAATTGGAGCTTCCGGCGGGATGCGAAGGCGCCCGGGGTGCGCGGGATTGTAGTGAGCCAAACCGCGGCTGGTACCGATCCAAACATCGTTGTGCTCCCCCGAGAGGAAGGCTCCAATATTCGTGTCATTCCAAACCAGTCCATCCTCTTCTGTATGCCAACGCCACTGCTGCCGCTGTACGTCAAAAACGAATACGCCGCGATCAGTACCGACCCAGACATCGTTGCGACCGTCCGATCCTAGAAAGTACAACGCCAAGCGACCCGATGCCGGCAGAACAGGCAGCTGGCTGGCGACCCACACGCCACTATGCTCGTCGAGACGATATACATGAGCCGTATCAGTGAGAATGAACATCGTTCCATCTCGACACTGAGTGATCTGCAACAAATGACTTTTCTCGAGCCCACGGATCGTCGTGATCGAGGTCCATGTTCCTTCAGTCCTGACAGAGAGTTTGCCAGCGGATATTGCCCATAGCCGTCCGGTTTGGTCGAGCATCAAACTGGTTGTGCCTGCGGTAGGTGTCCCCGCAGGGATGTTCCACGCGAACCGATCCGTGGAGTTGTTAGCAAACCGCAGCAACCTTTTATCCGTCCCCACCCAGACCGAATCGTCGCGGTCTACAACAATATTCATCACTCCTTCGGCTTCAGCATGAGGACTCGGAAAAACACGCTCAATTCGGCCCCGCCGACGGCTGAGATAGCTCAGTCCCCCAGGTGAACTACCAATCCAAAGGTTGTCCGCCCGGTCAAGCGCGAGCGCGAAAACATGGTCACCCGCCAGTCCGTCCCGCTCGAGCCAAGTCTGGGCTGTACCTTGACGGGTGTTGAAGTCAAGCAATCCGCGATCAGTGCCGAGGAACAACCTACCCGGTGCAGCCGGTTGAATTGCCATAATGCTGCTGTTGGTGAGCCCTTCGAGCTCTGTCCACCCTTCCCAGGAATCGTAACCGCGCCAGCGTTCGAGGCCCGCTCCGAGATGCCCGACCCATAGCGAGCCCTCACGGTCTTCAAGCGCGACTCGGACGCTGTCGCCAGTCATGCCTTGCCGCATCCCAACCAGTCGCCAGTGCCCATTGACTTGGCGAGCTAAACCACCTTGTGTCGGCACAAATAGATTGCCATCTCGATCCAGAGCGAGTACACCTGGCCCATCAGCCGGGGGAAGGTCACCCGCAGCGTTCACGAACCGGGTTGCGCCGTGACGCAGAGTGAGAAGCTTCTTTTCACTTCGTACCCACAGGTCGCCATTTCGATCGGTCCGAATTCCTGTCCAGCGGTCCAGCGAAACACCTTCCCGAGGACCAAAATGCGTCAGTTTTCCTTCGTTACGCCGGTAAATGCCAGTCATTGTGCTATACCAGATCGCGCCGTCGGACGCGGCGTAGATCGAAAACACTTGTTGCTTTCCAACCGTAGGATCGATATAGAGGCCACTGGGGGCGCCACCAGTTTGAACGCGCACTGTTGCGAGGCCATGAGTCGTGGCAAGCAGGAAAGCCGAATCCTTATCCAGCCAAACTGCAGGTTGTGCCCCCGAAAGTTGAAAATCGAGATCGAAGCTGCGGAACACATTTCCTTCCCGTCGACTGAGCGAATGGTCTGCAATGGCCCAAAGCACGCCAGCCTGGGTTTCGACAAAGTAGGTGCCAGGCCGGACTGGCAAACCTTCGGCGTCTCCGAACCTGCGGAAATACGTTCCGTCGTAGCGAAACACTCCATTGAATGTGGCCGCCCAAATGTACCCCTCACGGTCCTGCAGGAGATCTGTTATGACCAGATCCGTCAGTCCTTGCGATTCACCATAGCGCTGGAAACTGAAACGCTGCGCTGCGATTGGGAGACAGGCGGCAAACAGCATCAGAAGGAGAACCCTAGCTCTGAAAACCGGCGCCATACCCTTCATATCGACCGGAACAGGCCTTAGCTTACTGTTAGAACCAGCAATCCCTTACGTCTTCTATCACCCGATGGTAAGGACCTGGGTAGTTTCACGCCAAGTGTCATTCCCAACGTGGCAGTTATATCTTGGTTACTGCCATGCCGGATCAGAAACTGCTCGTCGCATTGATTGCGGGTCCGATGTATGACCCCCTGTACCAATCGTTAGCCGAATTCACTAGAAACTCGGGAATTCCGGTGGAGGTTGCGTTCCACGGTGTTCATCCGGAGCTGAACGCGCATTTGGCATCGCTCGAAGAAGTGCCTTATCACCTGATAAGCACACACACTAAGTATGCGCCGTCGCAGCGGCGCTTCCTGGGGGTCCTACCAGAAGTCGAGCTGGATGATTTCTTTCCCGCACTGACAGAGATGGCGAGGATTGAGGGAGCACTGTATGGCTTGCCTCGCAACCTTGACGCCAAATTGCTGCATTACCGATGCGATCTTGTCCCCAAGATTCCACAAACCTGGGATGAATTGCAGGAAACGGCGCGGGGGCTTTCGCGCGATGGTCAGTTTGGTTTTGTTTTTACCGGCAAGGATTCCGGCCTGTTTGGGATGTTCTTCGAACTCGCGGAGATGGCGGGCGCGCGGCTTTTTCCAACCGATCATCATCCTCAATTGAACAACGAAGGTGGTCACTGGGCTCTTCAAACAATACGCGACTTACACCAGTCCGGCGCCGTTCCATGGTCGATTGTCGAGTGGCAGTATGACGAGGCTCACCGCTGTTTTCGCGATGGCTTGGCGGCTATGGTCTGTGATTGGCCTGGCTACTACGGCTCTTATTGTGGAGCGGATTCGAAGGTGCGTGGGAGGTTCGGACTGGCACGCATGCCTGCGGGGCCGCTTGGAGTGCGCAAAGCTTATTCGGGTGCACACACGTTTGCGTTGACGACCCGCGGGGTGGACCACTCGGGAGCCCATCAACTATTACAGTTTTTGACCGCACCTAATCAGCAGTTGCAAGAGGCGCGCCGAGGATCGGTTCCCGTTCGCCGCTCTGTGATGAATGAAATCCGCGGGCAAGATAGCGAACGGTGGGGGTTGCTGGAGCAGGTGATTGATAGCGATATGCTGATACCGCCGCGATTGGCGTACTATCCGGAGATTGAAGAGATTCTTTGGCGAACCGTCCGTTCTGCTATGACCGGCGAGATTGACATAGAAAAAGCACTGGAACAGATGGAAATGCGGATTGTGGAATGTCACCTCCGAAACGCTCGAACGGAAAAACAGCATGCTTCTCGATAGGTCGGTCATTTTTCTAACGGGTGGCGGGAGTGGAATTGGGCGTGAATGCGCACTGGCCTATGCGCGCGAGGGAGCGCACGTTGCCATTGCGGATATCGATGTTGCGAGCGCGGAAGAGACAGCGCATTTGGCGCGAAATAATTCCATCTGCGTTCGCTGCAATGTTGGCGATGGCGTTTCTGTTGAGGCAGCCGTGAAATCTGCCTGCCAACACTTCGAACATCTGGATGCAGTTCATAACAATGCAGGTATCGCCAGCCCGTCGAAGTCACTCGATGAAACGTCGGAGTTGGAGTGGGATGATCTCATGCGAGTGAACGTAAAGAGCGTTTATTGGACGACGCGATTCGCGCTTCCCTTGTTGAAGGCTTCGCGCGGAAGTATTCTGAACACCGCGAGTATGGTGGGCATGATTGGGCAGTCTATTCACGCGGCATACACGGCAACGAAAGGCGCGATGATTGCTCTAACAAAATCGATGGCGCTGGATTACGCGCCGTTTGGAATTCGCGTGAATGCCGTGTGCCCAGCGGGGGTTTGGACTCCCACACTCGAAAAGTGGTGCGCCGAGCAGCCCGACCCGACAACGATTCGCACCTACCTGGATCAGATTCACGCTTTAGGTTACTGTCCGCACGGAGACGTGATTGCGGATGCGGCGGTATTTCTCTTATCTCAGAAGGCACGCTTTCTCACTGGCTGCATTTTGCCCGTGAGCGGCGGGGCGGAGTTAGGATACCGCCGATGAAATCGCATGTGATTCTTGAAATGGAAGCAGAAGATTGGCGATTCCCGCTCGAGGGAGGCGCTGGAACAGATGCCGTGCACCAGATCTCGGAGTACGCCTTTGCCGTGACGAAGCTGGTCACTGACACTGGTTTATACGCTTCGGGGCTAGTGCTGACACTCGGAGAC